>DATEGI010000182.1:0-15609 GCA_035280205.1 Terriglobales bacterium
GACGGCTCGGCTGTAAAGAGGGCCACAGAAATAGTACGTGAGAGCGACGGTAGCGATGCCGACTACCACAGAACCAAAAAAAATCCGGCCAGCGTTTCTCGTCAACCTGGAGCGTGTATAACTGTGAGCCACCAGCGCCACAAGGCACAGGAGAATGGTGGCAATCCAGGCGCCGCCTGGGTAATCCCTAAACGGGGCACCCAAGCCATACAGAAAAAATCCAGGTCCGTTTGACTGGCTAGCAGAAAAAATCCCGTAAACCCAAACTGGAAAAAAGACGGAGTAGCCGACGAAGCACACCAACAGCGCCAGCCATATGGTCAGGATGATAGCGACAGCCTCACCCACTCGCTTCTTTGTAATTAAATGGGCCACGTGAACTCGCCGATGTAAATTCATGTTAGGGTGCAACTCAGGCCTTCGTCAACAAACCTTTGCTCCCCGCCGCCTGTCGCTTGCCTCTCCCGGTCCCGCGCCGTCCACTCTGACTCGATTTCCACGACTCCTTTTTCGCGCAGTGCATAGTGACGAAAGCTGCTCCACGGCCAAGCTTCCGGAAGTTCGCACAAGCCCGCCTTCACCGGATTGCGATGAATGTAACGCAGCTTCTCCACGAACTCGCGCTCATCGCGCACGTTGCGGTCGTAATAGCGCTTTTGCCAAAAAACGCCGGATGGATGACCCAGGTTAGCGCCCAAAACCGGGGCCCAAACCTGGGCCACCAGACGTTTGGCAAAGGATAACTTTAAGTAGTGCATGGCGTCTGCCAAGAGTCCGCGCGGCGGCTCGCTCAACAGCAAGTGCACGTGCTCGGGCATGACTACATATCCGTAGACGCACAGGGCGAAGCGGCAGCGCATTTCCTCCAGCACCTGGACGAAGAGATCGTAGACGGCGGGCGAATGGAATCCTCGCCGCCGATGGTAACAAGTAAAGGTCACAAAATGGGACTGTCCGGACCGCTGAAAGCGTTTAAGGCCATACGGCATGGAGAAATCTTAGGGGGATTCTTACCTGCGCGCAGTGACGGATGACCCAGGTTAGCGCCCAAGAGCGGGGCGCGAACCTGGGCCACCTGCCTGCCACCTGCCACCTGCCAACAGCGGGGCGCGAACCCTTCGGCTTCGCTCAGGGCAGGCTCTGGGCCACCCAGTAATATGTTTGTATTATTGCCGCTCTGCTCCATTAGCAATAAAGTTACGCCCGCCTGTAAACTGGCCAGCGGAAGTGGGGTCGCTCAGCCGGCGTGATCTGAAATTTCCGTTTAACCTGGCGCCTATTTTCGCCGCGCGCCTTAGCGTTAGGACAAACTGCAGAGCGAGTGATGCCGCAATCGGATCGCCCATTTAGTTACAAGCTGCTCATCGGGCTACTACTTTTCCTGGCCGCCTCGGCCGTCTACCTCTACCCATTCCCCCAGCCTAATGTGGTTTACGCTGGCGTAGTGCTGCTGCACACGCTGGCCGGCGTGTTGCTGGCTGTTCTGCTGGTGCCGTTCTTGTGGCGGCGGCTGCGGGAGCAGTCGCTCACCGGCAAGGCAGGATGGCTGCTGCTGGCAGCGGGCGCGGCGATGGGCCTTGCGCTCATCTATACTGGCACGCCACGCGCGGATTGGAACTGGCTTTACCTGCACATTGTGCTGGTGCTGGCGGCAGTGGCCTTGCTCTTCGCCGACTGGGCGGGAAGGCGAGGGTGGCTGAAGGCGCTGCCGGGAGCAGTCGTAGTTCGACCGCTGCTGGCGCTAGCGGTTCTGGCCGGCTTGAGCGCAGGCGCCTGGTATCAGCGTAATTCGAATTGGCAGAGCAGGGCGCGCATTCAGAATCCTGCCGACGCGCCCGCCAGCATGAACAACGAGGGCGACGGACCCAAAGGACCATTTTTCCCTAGCTCGGCCCAGGTTTACGGCGGGCAGAAAATTCCCAGCAAGTTTTTCATGGAGTCCGACTCCTGCCAGCGCTGCCACCAGGACATTTACCGCGAGTGGTACAGCTCGGCGCACCACTTTTCGTCCTTCAACAATCAGTGGTACCGCATGAGCATTGAATACATGCAGGACGTGGTGGGCACGCGCCCCTCGAAGTGGTGCGGCGGCTGCCACGACCCGGCGGTGCTCTATAGCGGGATGATGGACACGCCCATCCGCCAGATTGTGCACACGCCGCAGGCGCAGGCCGGCCTGGGCTGCATGATGTGCCACTCCATCGCGCGGGTGAAGAGCACCATGGGCAACGGCGACTTCTACCTGGAGTATCCCAGGCTGCACGCGCTGGCGGCCAGCAAGAACCCGGTGATCCGCACTCTGCACGATTTTCTGGTCAACCTGAATCCGGAGCCGCACCGCCGGGTCTTCCTGAAACCGTTCATGCGCAATCAGACCGCGCAATTCTGCTCCAGCTGCCACAAGGTGCATTTGGATGTGCCGGTGAACCACTACCGCTGGGAGCGCGGTTTCAACGAATACGACAACTGGCAGGCCAGCGGAATTTCCGGGCAGGGGGCGCGGTCGTTCTATTATCCGGCGAAGCCCTCGCAATGCGCCGACTGCCACATGCCGCTGACCGCTTCCAAAGACGCGGGCAACATCAAGGGATTCGTCCACTCTCACCGCTTTCCTGCCGCCAACACCGCGCTGCCTGTCGCGAACGAGGACGCCAAGCAGCTGCAGGTTGAGGAAGATTTCCTGAAGAACGGCATCGTGAGTGTGGATATTTTCGCCCTATCCCCAGACCAGCAGGGCGCGGCAGGGAAGAAAGCTGTGGTTGCGCCTCCGCCTGGCACCCCACAACTGGCGACGGAATTCGCGGTGGGCGAAGAATCCGAATCCAATTTGCCACAGGGACAACTTGGCGAGGTGCGGCCGATTACGGCGCCGCTGAATGAAGTGCAGCCGGTGGTGCGCCGCGGTGATACCGACCGCGTGGACGTGGTGGTACGCACCAAAAAGGTCGGCCATTTCTTCCCCGGCGGCACGGTGGACGCTTTCGATACCTGGCTGGAGCTGAAGGCCACCGACGATCGCGGCCAGGTGCTGTTCTGGAGCGGCATGGTGGAGGATAACGGCAAGGGGCCGGTGGAACCCGGGGCGCACTTCTACCGTTCGCTGCAGGTGGATGAGCACGGGCACATCATTAACAAGCGCAATGCCTGGTCCACGCGCTCGGTGGTGTACGTGCACCTCATACCGCCGGGTGCAGCCGATACGGTGCACTATCGCCTGCACATTCCGGAAAATGCCGGCGGCAAGATTACGCTGCACGCGCGCCTGTGCTACCGCAAGTTTGCCTGGTGGATTACGCAGTATGCGTTCTCCGGCTACTCTGATTCAAAGCAGGGGCCGCATCAGGTCCCGCCCGATTACGACGACACTCATTACCTTCTGGGCGGCCCGGTCCACGATGTTTCCGCAAAAGAACAGAGGGTCCCGAACCTGCCGGTCGTGGCTTTGGCCGAGGATCAGGTTACGCTGCAGGTGGCACCGCAGAGCGCGGCTGCCTCAAAACCTAAAGTGATGCTTGAAGCCGCGGACTGGCAACGCTGGAACGACTACGGAATCGGCCTCCTGCTGCAGGGAGACTTGAAGGGAGCGGAGGCGGCGTTTCAGAAGATTACCGAAATTGATCCTAAGAATCCCGATGGCTGGGTCAACATCGGCCGCGCCGCCGTGCAGGAAGGCGACCTGGCCCGCGCCACCACCGTGCTGCAAAAAGCCCTCAGCGTTTCGCCCAAGCTGGCCCGCGCCCATTTCTTCTACGCCCAGGTACTGCGCCGAGAGGGCCATTACAACGAAGCGGAGCAGCATCTCCGCACGGTGCTGGAGCAGTATCCCCGCGATCGGGTGGCGCTGAACGACCTGGGGCGCATTTTGTTCCTGCAGCGACGCTATAAAGACGCAGTTAAAGTGCTGGACTCAGTGCTGGCGATTGATCCTGAAGACCTCATGGCCCACTATAACCTCATGTTGTGTTACACCGGCCTCGGCGATACCAAGGATGCGCACGACCACCAGGTGCGCTACTTGCGCTTCAAGGCCAACGAGGCCGAGCAGACCATCACCGGACCCTACCGCCTGCTGCATCCCGAAGACAACAATGAGCGGCAAGCCATCCATGAGCACGTGTCGGTGCCATTGGCGGAGCTGAAGCAGGCCGCGCATTACACCTACGAGGGCTCGGCCGCGGGAGCGGGCCGGTGAGGGGCACAGGGGCTACAGCCCAGAAAATTCTGCGCTGGCTGATCGCACGGCTGAAGCCGTGCGCTTCCACGGTGGTTCAAACCTTGGTTTTGAATGATTGCGGGTGCTTCTCCGAGGAAGGCTCAGCGAATAAGGCGAGCTACGCTCGCCCGCACGGCCGAGGGCCTGCCCTGAGCCTGCCGAAGGGGCGGGCGTTCCCACATATTTCTCTCGGCATTGCGTTCCTGTTGTTCATGGGAACGTTCGCCGCCGCGCAGAACAATTCCAATATCCACTTTACCGATATCAGCGAGCGCGCGGGCATTCACTTTGTCCACAACAACGGCGCCTTCGGCAAGAAGTGGCTGCCAGAGACCATGGGCTCAGGCTGCGCCTTCATTGATTACGATAACGACGGCTGGCCTGACATCCTGCTCATCAACTCCGAGGATTTTCCCGGGCACAAAATTCACGGGCCCACTACGCTGAAGCTCTACCGCAACAATCACAATGGCACTTTCACGGACGTGACCCGCAAAGCCGGGCTGGCGGTGGAGATGTACGGCATGGGCGTGGCGGTGGGCGACTACGACAACGACGGTTACGACGATATTTTTGTGACGGCGCTCGGCCAGAGCCACCTGTTTCACAACAACGGCAACGGAACATTTACCGATGTGACCAAGGCGGCCGGGATGTTGGGGCCGACCGAGTTCTCCACGGGCGCCGCCTGGGTGGACTACGACCACGATGGCCTGCTCGACCTGGTGGTGGCCAACTATGTGCAGTGGTCGGAAAAGGGCGACCTTTACTGCACGCTCGACGGCAGCCACAAGTCGTATTGCACGCCTGAGTCCTACAAGGGCGCGTCGCTGCGCCTGTGGCATAACCTTGGCCACGGCAAATTTGAAGACGTCACCCAGAAGGCGGGCCTCTACGACCCGACTTCCAAGAGCCTGGGCATCGCTACGCTGGACTACAACGGCGATGGCTGGCCCGACATTCTGGTCTCCAACGACACGCAGCCCAACAAGCTCTACGTGAACCAGCGCAACGGGACTTTTGCCGAGCAGGGCATGCCGGCGGGCATCGCCTTCAGCGAGGATGGCGTGGCGCGCGCCGGCATGGGCGTGGATGCGGCCGATTATGACCACACCGGTCGCCCCAGCATCCTGATTACGAATTTTGCCAACCAGATGGTGTCGCTCTATCACAACGAGGGCAACGGGCTTTTCGTGGACGAAGCGCCGCGCTCCTCGATTGGACGTGACAGCCTGCTCACCCTGGGGTTCGGCTGTTTCTTTTTTGACTACGACCTGGACGGCTGGCCCGACATTTTCGTCGCCGATGGCCACATTGAGAATCAAATCGAAAAAGTGCAGAAGACGGTGAAGTTTGCCGAGCCGCCACACCTGTTCCGCAACCTGGGGAGTGGAAAATTCCAGGAAGTCACCGAGGCCATGGGAGCGGTCTTCGCTAGCCCAAAGGTGGCGCGGGGTGCGGCTTACGCCGATATTGATAATGACGGCGACCTGGATATCCTCGTCACCACCAACGCCGGGCGGGCTTACCTGTTCCGCAACGATGGCGAAACTAACAACAGCCTGCGCATCAAGCTGGTGGGCGCCAAGTCGAACCGCGATGGCATAGGCGCGGTGGCGCACGTTACTGTAGCCGGTATGAAGGAAGACCAGATGCTGCGCAGCGGCTCCAGCTACCTTTCGCAAAGCGAGCTGGTGCTGACCTTCGGCCTGGGCCAGCACGCCAAAGCCGATGCGGTGGAAATCAACTGGCCCAGCGGGCAGGTGGATAAACTCAGCAACGTGGCAGGCGGGCAGACCGTCACCATCCAGGAAGGGCACGGGATTATCGCCACTCGCAAATTCGCCAGGCGCTCGGAATAGAATTAAACTTCCTGCACGTCATGCGCTCATCATTTCTTCCCCGAAACGCGGTGTTTTTCGTGCTGGTTGGCCTGGGAGTCGGCCTGTTCGCCATCCAAAACAGGCCCTCTGCTTCTACCTCCGCCCAGGCATACCGGCTGAACAATCTGGGGGTCGGCTACATGAACCAGCAGGCGTTCAAGAAGGCGCTGGGCTACTTTCAACAGGCGCGGGCAGCGGATCCTTCGTTATTAGCGGCGAAGGTGAATGAGGGCATCGCGCTGCTTAATCTGCAACAAACCGAGCCCGCCCGGCAAACCCTGCTGGAGGTAGTGAAGGCCGACGCCCGCGACGCGCGCGCCTGGTACAACCTGGGCCTGCTTTACCGCGGCGACAACCAACCCAAGCAGGCGCTCGACGCCTTTCAGAATGCCGCCGAGCTTGAGCCTAAGGACGCCGACAGCCACTATTTCCTGGGCACGGTGCACATGCAGATGCAGCAGTTTCCGCAGGCCATCGAGGAATTTCAGAAGACGCTGCAACTGGATGCGTACCACGCCTCGGCCGAGTTTGGCCTGGCGCGCGCTTATCAGCAATCAGGAAACATGGCGGAGGCGCGCGTGCGCCTGGCCAAATTTCAGCAGATCACCAAATCCAAGCTGGGCGCGGCCATGAGCGTGGCTTATGGCGACCAGGGACCGCTCTCGCTGGCGGAGAGTTCATCGGCCACGGTGGAGGAAGTGCCGGCGCAGATTGCGGTGCGATTCGTGGACGTGACAAGCCAGGCGGGACTGGCGAATTTCACGGGGGCTCAGACGCGGGCCGGAGGGCCCGGTGCCTGTCTCCTCGACTTCGACAATGATGGCAAGGTTGACATCTTTGTGGCGGGTGGAGGCAAAGACGGCGGCATGGCCCTGTACCACAACCTGGGGGAAGGCAAATTCGCGGACGTCACCCAGGAAGTGGGACTCGATTCCAAAACGCCTGCCATCAGCTGTGCGGCCGGTGATTATGACAACGACGGCTTTACCGATCTGGCGGTTGGCTTCAACGGCCGTGTTGCGCTCTATCACAACGAAAAGGGCGCCAAGTTCACTGATGTGACCCAAGCGGCCGGCATTCACACGGACGGCCTGCCCATGGGCATGACGTTCATTGATTATGACCACGATGGTGACCTCGACCTGTATGTCACCCGGTTTATCCCGCCTTTCATAGAGCGCCCCAATCGAGGGCCGGGCATCAATATGCTCTGGCGCAACAACGGCAACACCACCTTTACTGACGTGACTGGGGAGACGGGCTTGGCGGGCGCCAATTCCAGCGATAACGCGGTCGGGACTGACTTCAACAACGATCGTGCCATTGACATTGTGGTTACGGGCAGAGAAACGAGGATTTACGCTAATCCTCGAGAAGGGAGGTTTGCGTCGCTTCGGCCTTGGAGTTCAGAAATGGCGTCCACCACAGGCGTGGCGGTATTCGACTTCGACAAAGATGGGTGGATGGATCTGGCTTTCACACACTCGGAAGCGCCCGGCCTGACGCTGTGGCGAAATGTGAACGGCGAAAAGTTCGCGCCTGTTCCGCTGCCCAAGCTCGATTGGGTGAAGGCGTGGGGCGTGGCCGCGCTCGACTACGACAATGACGGCTGGATTGACCTGGCCGCAGTGGGCGGAACCAAAGATGGGCGCGGCGAAGTGCGTCTTTTGCGCAATGAAGGGCCGAAGGGATTCCGGGATGTCAGCGCTGAAGTTGGCCTCGATAAAATTCAGCTGCACAACCCGCGGACGCTGGTCACCGGGGATTTCTGGGGCGACGGCTCCGCCGACCTGCTGATCACGCAGTACGACGGCCCGCTGGTGCTGCTGCGCAACGAAGGCGGGAACCGCAATCACTGGCTGCGCATTGCTCTGAAGGGCCTGAACGACAACAAGAGTGCCATTGGCACCAAGGTGGAAGTTTTTGCCGGCACGCTGCACCAGAAATTTGAAGTGCAGGGTGGCTCCGGCTACCTGGGGCAGAATTCGCCGGTGATCATCGCCGGCCTGGGCCCGGAAACCAGCGCCGACGTGGTGCGCATGACCTGGCCCACGGGCGTGGTGCAGGATGAGGTACAAATCGCGGCCAACGAGCAGAAAAACATTCTGGAAATTGACCGCCGGGGCAGCTCCTGTCCCGCGTTGTTTGCCTGGAATGGGTCGCTCTACGACTTTGTTGCCGACATGATCGGCGCCGGCGTGGTGGGGCACTGGGTCGGACCAGATGAACGCAACATTCCGCGCCCCATCGAGTACGTTAAGGTGGATGGCGACCGTGTGCGACTGCGCGATGGCAAGCTCAGCTTTCGCTTCATGGAACCGATGGAGGAGGTGGTTTACCTCGACCAGGCGCGCCTGCTGGCGATTGACCATCCCGCCGCTGTGCAGGTTTATCCCAACGAGCGCTTCCTCAGCAATCCTCCGTATCCGCCGTTCAAGGTAATCGCCAGCCGCGATGCGCAGCCGCCCACGGGGGCCTGGGATGGGCATGGGCACAACGTGCTGCCGGAGTTGCTGGCGCAGGACCACCGCTATGTGACCGGCTTCAAGCTGCTGCCGTTCATGGGCTTTGCCGAGCCGCACACGCTGGAGCTCGACCTGGGCAAGCCGTATCGCGGTGGGCCGCTGCGCTTGCTGGCCACCGGCTACATTGATTATTTCAGCGCCAATGGCATGTACGCGGCCTACCAGTCGGGAATCCGCCCGGTGGCGCCGTACGTGGAGGCGTTGAGCTCGAGCGGGCGCTGGGTGCGCGTGCTCGACGACATGGGCTTCCCGGCGGGGCTGCCACGCACCATGGTGGCCGACCTGAGCGGGCGCGTGCCGGTGGGGACACGTCGCATCCGCATCACCACCAACCTGCAGATCTACTGGGACCAGATGCTGTTTGACCGCACCGACGACCGCGGCATGCTGATGCGCATTACCCCGGTGCCGCTGAGCGGCGCCAAACTCGACTATCACGGCTACCCGCGGCAGGTGGCGGAGAGCCTGCCGGGCGACATCAAGTTTGTTTATGACGACGTGAGCCCCACCGGGCCCTACGCTCATGAGGCGGGCAACTACACCCGCTATGGTGACGTGCTGGCGCTGCTCGCTCAGGCTGATGACCGCTTTGTGGTCTTCGGCTCCGGAGAAGAAGTGGCGCTCGACTTCGACGCCAGCCGGCTGCCCCCGGTGCCCGCGGGGTGGAAGCGCGACTATTTCTTCATGGCCAACGGCTACGAAAAGGACATGGACTTCTATGCCGCAGATGCGAATACCGTGGCGCCCATGCCATTCCATGCTATGGGTGTATATCCCTACGGCCAAGGCAAAGCCTATCCACAGGACGATGCCCATCTGAAATATCTGCTGCAGTACAACACGCGGCAGGTCAGCGGGCAAGAGCTGAAATCCTACCGGTTCCAGTTTTCAAAACCTTAACGCAGAGCGCGCAGAGGATTGTGCAGTGTGGAAGCCCACGGCTTCAGCCGCGGGAATCTTGGCGTTGTTTGTCGTTCGGGCTTCAGCCCCTGTGGACCACGCTCCGCCTGTCATTTCGCAACCGTTGAGGCGAACGGGTGGCGAGCCTCGCTCGCCCGTACGGGCGAGGGCGCCCGTCCCCACGCACAGTTGGGCTAAAATGGCCGCATTCATGCCCCGAAATCCTGCCAGGCTGCCTGCAGCGGCTTTCCTCCTGATTTCTGTTCTGGCGGCCGAAGTGTGGGCCCAGACGCCAGCCCCACAGAATCCACAGAAAGTCAGGCAACAGCAAACTCCGGCAGCCATGGGGCCAACAGCGGCACCTCCCCCGCGGGCAGCAAAAACTCATGCGCGTCCCGGCGCGGGACCGCCACCGAGGTTTGTGGATGTCGCGCACAAGCTCGGGCTCACCGCCTCTCACATCTCTTCGCCGGAGAAGCATTACGTCATCGAGTCCATGAGCGGTGGCATCGGGCTGTTCGATTGCGAAAACGACGGCCGCCTCGACATCATCATGGCCAACGGCTCCAGCGTGGAGCGCTACCGCAAGGGTGGCGACCCAATGGTCACGCTGTGGCGCCAGGAAGGGGACGGCACCTTCAAGGACATCACCCAGCAGGCCGGCATGACGCGCAAGGGCTGGGGCATGGGTGTGGCCGTGGCCGATTTCGATAACGACGGCAACCTCGACGTTTACGTTACCGGCTACGGCGGCAACGTGCTTTACCGCAGCAAGGGCAACTGCACGTTCGAGGATGCGACGGAGAAGGCCGGCGTCCGCGGCGGCGGCTTCAGCACGGGGGCGGCCTGGGCTGATTACGACCGCGACGGCAACGTGGACCTGTTCGTTTCCCGCTACGTGCACGTGGATATGGACCACCTGCCTTTGCCGGGCAGCGCGCAGTTCTGCAAGTACAAAGGAATCGAGGTCCAGTGCGGGCCTTGGGGCATGCCGGGCGAGAGCGACCTGCTGTTCCATAATCGCGGCGACGGCACCTTTGAGGAAGTTTCTGCTAAGGCGGGCGTCAGCGATCCCAACCATTACTATGGACTGGGCGTGGTTTGGGGAGACTACGACAACGATGGCTGGCCCGACCTCTACGTGGCCAACGACACCACCCCCAACTATCTCTACCACAACAATCACAACGGCACCTTCACCGACATGGGAATGCTGCTGGGAGCGGCGCTGAGCGGCGATGGCCTGGAACAAGGCTCCATGGGCGTGGATTGGGGCGATTACGACCACAGCGGGCGGCTTTCCATTTTCGTGACCAACTTCGCCGAGCAGGGAGCGATGCTCTCCCGCAACCTGGGCCAGGAAGGCTTTGATGACGTGAGCCGGACCGCGGGCGTAGGCCAAGCCACCTACCCATTGGTGGGCTGGGGCACTTCATTTTTCGACATGGATAACGACGGCTGGCTGGATTTGTTCGTCACCAACGGCCACGTCTATCCCCAGGCCAACACCATCCCCGGCGGCGCGCCTTACGAGGAGCCGATGCTCCTTTATCGCAACAACTGGGATGGAACTTTCGAAGATGTTTCGAAAGCAGTCGGTCTAGCAGACATCCCTCCGCGCTCACGGCGCGGCGCAGCTTTCGGCGATATTTTTAACGACGGCAACATTGACATTGTTGTGGTGGATATTGACGGCCCGCCGCTGCTGCTGAAGAACCTGAACCACGACGGCAATCACCGCGTGGAGTTCAAGCTGGTGGGCACCAAGAGCAACCGCGCCGCCATTGGCGGGCGCGTTACCGTGCGGGCAGGGAAGTTGGTGCAGTTCAGCGAGGTCAAGGGCGGGAGCAGCTATCTCTCGCAGAACGATCTGAGGCAGCACTTCGGGCTGGGTCAGCAGGCGAAGATTGATTCCGTAGAAATCCAATGGCCCAGTGGCCGGGTGGAAACGCTCACTAATCTGGCGGCGGATGCGATTTATACGGTAGTAGAGGGGCAGGGAATCCGGGGCAGCGTGCCTCTGGCAACTTCGCATTAACCACAGAGGACACAGAGAGCACAGAGGATTAATAATTCAAATCTCAATTTTGTAATTGCAGTCTCCAATCTGTTGTACCTGCGAATTATTCTCGACCCGCATTTTGATTCATGCCCAAAGAACCCGCAGCGAGCTATTTGAACAATTACCAATTTCAAATTGCCGAATTAAAAATCCTCTGTGGTCTCTGTGTCCTCTGTGGTAAATCAGGGTTTTCGCTTCCCGTAGTCGGCCGGAAGAGCTTTCGCCAGATCCTTCCACTTCACCAGAATGAAGCCCTGGTCTTTGAGAAACTGCTGAAGTTCAGGGCTTCTTACCATGTCGAAGTCGGCCTGGCGCCAGGCCGCGCCCCAGTCGGGATGCTTGAAGGTGGCGCCGCGCATCTCGGGCTCATCATAGGCCAGGTGCACGATGAGCTGATAGACGCCGGGCTTGAGCGGCGTCAGCGTCTTCTTATACCAGTCGAACCACTGATCAATGGGCACGCCCGGCACCATCTGCAGCACGGTATCGGTGAACGCTTCGTCCTGGGGAATCACGTAGCCTGGCGGGATCGGCTCGCCAGGCGCCCTCTCCAGCAGAACCGGCAAATCGTACTCATGGCCCAGCGCCTTGTAGGCGTCGAACAACTGTTGCGTGTGCGTCAGCGTTGCCATGTGCGTATCGAGATGGGTAAGGTGCACGCCCCAGGCGCGGGCACGATCAATCTGCGCGCGCAGTTCCTTCTGTACTTCCGGGATTTTGGCGTTCTGCGCCACCTGGTCCTCGATCAGGGGAAAGTAGCCTTCAGAATCGAGCAGGCTGGGCACCTGGTCCTTCGAACTGATCGGCCCCCAGCGGTAGGTAGTCCACTCGCTATTCAGGTCAAGGTGAATGCCCAGGTCAGCGTCGGGGTGCGCCTTGGCCCACTGCGCCGCCTCCGGGAACCAGGGGGCGGGCACGAGGACGCTGGCCGAGGTGACCCAGCCATGCTCCAGGGCTTCAATAATGGCGTTATTAATGGAGTGGGAGCCGCCAAAGTCATCAGCGTGGATGACCAGCAGGCGGGCGCTGGCGGGATAGCCCAGCTTTTCCTGAATGGTCTGGCCACTGGCCTGGCCGAAGGCAAAAGAGGAAATGAGAAGGACAAACAGGTAAACTGAAACGCGCCTGCGCGCCGATGGCTGGTTCATGGCCCTCCCCGGTGGCACGAAGAATAGGAATCAGGCTTGCGGCGCGATGTTAACGCCGCGGCCTGCAGACTGTAAAGCGCGGAATGTTTCGAATGCTTGCGTTTACTTTCCCTAAGTGCTAGAAACGGGCAGCACTCCAGGGATCGAGGCACATGTCAACTTCACCCACCACCGGGGCGCAGACCACCGGCCCCAAGCTGCGCCGCGCCCTCACGCTCTGGGACCTGATCCTTTACGGCGTCATCGTGATTCAGCCGGTGGCGCCCATGTCCGTCTACGGCGTGCTCAGCACGCGCGCCCGCGGGCACGTGATTACCACCATCCTGATCGCCATGGTGGCCATGCTGTTCACCGCCATTAGCTACGGGCGCATGGCTCGCGCCTATCCCAGCGCTGGCTCGGCTTTCACGTACGTGGGGCAGGAGATCAATGCCGGGCTGGGCTATGTGACCGGCTGGAGCATGGTGATGGACTACATGCTCAACCCCATGATCTGCGTCATCTGGTGCAGCCAGCAGGCGGTCACCTTCGCCCCGGGCGTGTCCTACTGGATATGGGCAGTCTTCTTCGCGCTGCTGTTCACTTTTATCAACATGCGCGGCATCAAGACCTCGGCCCGCGTAAATGCCGGGCTGGCGCTGGGCATGGGCGTGGTGATTGCCGTCATTTTCGTGACCGCCGCCCGCTACATCTTCGGCGCTCCCCATGGTGCGGGATACTTCAGCAACCCGTTCTACAACCCGGCGACCTGGTCCACCAAGGCGGTGCTGGGCGGAACCTCCATCGCGGTGCTGACCTACATCGGGTTTGACGGCATCTCGACTCTCTCGGAAGAAGCCGAGAACCCGCGGCGCAACATTCTGCTGGCCACCGTGCTCACCTGTCTGGTTATCGGGCTGCTCTCCGCGGCTGAGGTATATGTGGCCCAGCTGCTGTGGCCCATCGCCAAGCCCTACCCCAACGTGGATACGGCATATGTCTACGTAGCCGCTGTGGCCTGGAAGCCTTTGCTGGTGATTGTGGGAGTAACCCTGCTGGTAGCCAATTTCGGCTCCGGCATGGGCGCGCAGCTGGGCGCGGCGCGCCTGCTCTACGGCATGGGTCGCAGCAATGCGCTTCCTAAATCATTTTTTGGCGCGATTGATGCCAGGCGGCACATTCCACGCAACAACGTACTGTTTGTGGGCGGACTGGCACTGGCGGGAGCGTTCCTGCTGCCAGTAATGGCGGGAAGCCAGAACACCGGCTATGGCCTGGGCGCGGAGATGCTGAATTTCGGCGCCCTCATCGCCTTTATGGGGGTGAACGCCGCCGCCTTCGTGCGCTATTACTTGCGCAATCCCGAGAAAAAGCTGACCAACCTGATTCCGCCGGCGGTTGGATTTTTCGTCTGCCTGCTGTTATGGCTCAACCTGAGCACCCCCGCCAAGATCGCGGGCGCCATCTGGATGGGCGCGGGAATCGCCTACGGGGCATGGAAGACAAAGGGCTTCAAGGGCGAGCTGGTGGACTTCGATATTCCCGCCGAAGATTAAAACCCACCACAGAGACACAGAGGCACAGAGAAGATTATTGAAGATTGACGAATGAAGATTGACGATTTTGTTGAGTGCGGAGCGGCTTTCAATCGGCATTCTTCAATCAACAATCGTCAATTTTCTCTGTGTCTTTGTGTCCTCTGTGGTGAAAAAAGTTATTCCGCGGTGGCGGGAGCCACGTTCCAGCCGCTGACCTCCACCACCGGCCTCGCGCTGCCCAGGTCGCTGCTGCGATAGCTGATGCTCACATCTCGTTTTTCGCCCGGCAGCAGGGAGAAGTAATTGTCCTGGTAAATCACCGGCAACACCTCCTGCCCGCCCTTGCCCTTGGCCAGCTTCAGGCGAATGAAGAAAGCCAGCGACTTGCCCGGATTCGACAGCATCACATGGGTTACGTCGTTGCCGCCTTCCTGTCCACTGCGGCTGGATATGTTCAGCTTTACCGTGGGTAGTTGCTTGAGCGCCGTGTAGTCGGCGAACTGCGCGGTGGGCGTGTAGTACCACGTGGACTTTTCCCAATCCAGCTTTTCCGGCTTGGTGGAGAGCCAGTAGGTATTGGTGCTGAGCCGCTTGCCGGCCGAGTCGTCCACGGTCAGGCGCAGGAAGTAGGTCGGTGTCAGGCGGTCAATAGGAGGCAGCGCGAACAGGACCTGGTTGCTGTCTGGAGCGGCATCCGCGGTCACCTGCCGTGAGAATTTCTGCGCCATGTCCAGGTTGTAAATCGTGGCCGTCACCTTCAGGCCATTCGCGGGCGTGTACTGGCTGCTGACCAGCGAAACGGAGTGGTCGTCGTAGTCATATTGAGCATGCAGTAGTTCGGTGGCCTTTTTGGCGCCGAAGTAGCCGCCGGCCGGCTGCAGGTAATAGTCAAACAGGTGCCAGATAACGGACGGCCAGGCGTTGTTCAGCATCCACTGAATCACGCCGGTGGAGTTGTACTTGTCGCGGCTATAGGCCTCGAACATGGCGCGAATGCCCTCGTAGCCCATCAATTGCGCTTTTCTGTCGTAGTCCTGCAGGTCGGTCGCGGTGCCGTAACGGGCATTCAGGGCCTCGGTAAACACATGGACGTCCTTGAAGGCGCCGCCCCCGGCGTGGTAACCCCAATCCTCACTGATGGGCCATAGCTTGTCTTTGGGGATGAATTTCTCCAGGCTCTCTGTGACGGGAATGGCCGGCCCGGGGCTGGTTTCAGTGTTGAAGCCGTAAGCGCCGCCGCGCGTCTTGTCCGTCTCCCAATACGAGGGGGCGACGTATTCATAAGGTCCGGTCATCTTCACGCCGCTGTTGCCGGTCACCGAAGTCGGCTTGGCGGTGGCGGACGAGACTACCGGATTCGG
>DATEGI010000183.1:0-29111 GCA_035280205.1 Terriglobales bacterium
AACATGGGTTCGATGAGCACGGTTACGGCTCAATTTGAGACGCCGGACTCACCCGAGCTGGTGGAAGCGTTTTACAAGGCGCGGTTTCCGCGGTCGAACATTAATGTGAGTGATCAGAACCAGAGGACAATGGTGTTTGTCACGCCCACGAAAGGAATGATGAATATTGTCATCGAGCCGCAGGGCAACATGACGCACATTACGATTTCCAATGTGGCGGGAGTGAAAGGGCTGCCAACCGAACCGCAGCCGAATTGAGGGTTGAGGCGCATCGGGAGCAGAATGAAGGCATGGCGATGAGAGCCATGCCTTTCTAGTTTGAGGGGTCGTTTTGTTGCACGCGAGATGCTTCGGCGCTAAAGCGCCTCAGCATGACGCCGGTGAGAATAGGGAGAGGGGATGGCAGAAGCGGCCAAGGCGGTAACGATGGAGCCGGGAGCGTGGCGGAAGTTGCAGGTGGATGCGGCGGGGCTTGAGGCGGAGCTGCGGCTCACCCTGGAGGGCGAGGTGCGCTTCGACGCGGGTAGCCGGGCGGCGTACACCGTGGACGGATCGAACTACCGGCAGGCGCCGATCGGAGTGGTGATTCCGAAAACTGTCGAAGATGTGGTGCAGACGGTGGGGGCGTGCCGCAAGTTTGGGGCGCCGGTGCTGTCGCGCGGAGCCGGCACCAGCCTGGCGGGACAGTGCTGCAACGTCGCGGTGGTGATGGATTGGACCAAGTATCTGCACAAGATTGTCGAAATTAATGCGGCGGAAAATTATGCGCGTGTGCAGCCGGGGCTGATTTGCGACCGACTGCGCGAGGCCGTCGCGCCGCACAAGCTCACCTGGGGGCCGGATCCGGCCACGCACACGCATTGTACCTTCGGCGGCATGCTGGGCAATAACTCCTGCGGCGTGCACTCGCAGATGTCGGGCAAAGCGGTGGAGAACGTTCATGAGATGGAGGTACTGCTCTACGACGGCACGCGCATGAAGCTGGGCTGGATGAGCGAGGCCGAAATGCAGAGCGCGGCGGCGCAGGGCGGACGTGAAGGGGAGATTTATGGCCGGCTGCTGGCGTTGCGGAATCGGTACGCAGGCCTGATCCGGGAGCGCTACCCGCGCATTCCACGGCGGGTCTCCGGCTACAACCTGGATGAGCTGCTGCCGGGGGCTGACGGCCGCTGCAATGTGGCCCGGGCGCTAGTGGGCAGCGAGGGCACCTGCGTGGCGATGCTTGAGGCTAAGGTGCGGTTGATCCCCAGCAAGCCGGCGCGGGTGCTGGTTCTGCTGGGATATCCGGACATGTACCTGGCGGGCGACGATGTGCCGCGGGTAATTGAGTTCGGGCCCATTGGCCTCGAAGGTTTCGACGAGATTGTGGCCATCAACATTCGCAAGAAGCGGCTGCCGCAGCAGGATTATCTGTCGCTGATGCCGAAGGGGAGCGGCTGGCTGCTGGTGGAGTTCGGCGCCGACACGAAAGAAGAAGCGCTGGCGCAGGCCACCCGCTTTGCCCAGGCTTCGCAGGGAAAGGCGCTGGAGGTGCGGGTTTTCACGGAAGCCGAGCAGCAGAGGCGAATCTGGCTGGTGCGGGAGTCTGCCTTGGGGGCGAATTCTTTTGTTCCAGGAGAGAAACATAGCTGGGAGGGCTGGGAGGATTCGGCGGTGGCGCCGGAGAGAATCGGCCCCTACCTGCGGGAGCTGCGCGCGCTATACGACAAGTACGGCTACACAGCCGCGCTCTACGGGCACTTCGGGCAGGGGTGCGTGCACTGCCGGGTGGATTTTGACCTGGAGACGGCGGCGGGCATCCAGAAATTCCGGGAGTTCATGGAGGAGGCGGTTGCGCTGGTGGTGAGCTATGACGGGTCGCTTTCCGGCGAGCATGGCGACGGGCAGTCGCGGGCGGAATTTTTGGACCGCATGTTCGGGCCGGAGCTGGTGGAGGCGTTTCGCGAGTTCAAGTCCATCTGGGACCCGCAGTGGAAAATGAATCCGGGCAAGGTGGTGGATCCCTACCGCATTGAGGAGAATCTGCGGCTGGGAGCGGGGTACGTGGCGCCGCATCCGGTGACCCACTTCCAGTTTCCCGATGACCATGGCAGTTTCGCGCACGCCACGCTGCGCTGCGTTGGCGTGGGCCGGTGCCGTCGCTGGAGCGGGCAGGGCGACTTGGACACTATGTGCCCCAGTTTCATGGTGACGCATGAAGAGCGGCACAGCACGCGGGGACGCGCCCACCTGCTATGGGAGATGCTGCACGGCGAGGTGATCAAGGACGGGTGGCGCGACGAGCAGGTGAAAGAGGCGCTGGACCTCTGCCTGGCGTGCAAGGGGTGCAAGGGCGATTGCCCGGTGAATGTGGATGTGGCCACGTTCAAGGCGGAGTTTCTGTCGCACTACTGGGAAGGGCGGCTGCGGCCTCTGCACGCGTACGCGTTTGGCTGGATTGACAAGTGGGCACGGCTGGCGTCGGTTGCGCCGTCGTTAGCGAATTTATTTACGCAGGCGCCCGGGCTGAGCGCGCTGGCCAAAGTGGTTGCCGGGATCCCGCAGCAGCGGACGATACCCGCATTCGCTACGGAAACATTCAGGAGCTGGTTTCGAAAACGGGGCGTGCGCAACCATGGCAAGCCGCGGGTGATTTTGTGGCCGGATACCTTCAACAATTATTTCAAGCCGCAGACCTCGCAGGCCGCGGTAGAAGTGCTGGAGTCGGCTGGGTACCAGGTATCGGTGCCACAGCAGCACCTGTGCTGCGGCAGGCCGCTTTATGATTACGGTTTTCTGAACATGGCGAAATCGTACCTGCAGCGGGTGGTGGGGGCGCTGGAGACGGAAATTGAAGCCGGTACGCCCATGGTGGTGCTGGAGCCCAGTTGCGGCTCGGTATTTCGCGACGACCTGCTGGGGCTGATGCCGGAGTCCAAGCCGGCGCAGAACTTGGCACAACAGACATTTACGCTGGCAGAGTTTCTGGAAAAGAACGGCTGCCCGGTTCCAAGGATAGCGCGCAAGGCGATTGTGCACGGGCATTGCCATCACAAGGCCATCATGCGACTGAAGGAAGAAAAGCAGGTGATGGAGAAGATGGGGCTAGAGTACCGTTTGCTGGAGTCGGGCTGCTGCGGGATGGCGGGCGCGTTCGGATACGAGAAGGAGCATTACGACGTTTCCGTAGCGGTTGGAGAGCGGGTGCTGTTGCCCGCGGTGCGCCAGGCAGAAGAAACAACCTTGATTATCGCCGACGGCTTCAGTTGCCAGAGCCAGATCGAGCAGCAAGCCGGACGAAAGGCGCTGCATCTGGCGGAGGTGCTGGCGATGGGACTCAAGGAATTACGTTAAACAATGTGAAACGCATAGGTTCTTCGTCGCGCTCGCCTAGCAAACTCGGTTCGCGCTCCTCAGAATGACAATTTAAAAAACAGGGAGTTTGGTTTTGTGCGGCTGAAGCCGCACGCTTCCACAAAACCGTGAACGGGATCAGTGTCGTCCCTACGGGACTCCTGCGTCCAGGGGCATCTAGACCCAGGACTTCCGTCCTGGGCTTTACTATCACGCCCCTCCGGGGCTGATGCATACCGCGAAAACGAGTTCTCGCCCCATGGTTTGCTATGGCGGCCCTCCGGGGCTGGTGCATACCGCGAAGAGTGAGTTTTCGTTCTTGCGGAGGTGGGGAGACGTAACAAGTTACGTCTCTACCGGGCTGCGTGATTGTGCGAACGAGGAATACAGATCGGTAGAGACGTTGCTTGCAACGTCTCGGCAATTAGGGATAAATACTCGGCGGCACCAGTGAAAAGCAGGTCCATTCGCAGCGCTCAGTCGCGAAAAGCAGGTCCTTCGCTGCGCTCAGGATGACAAAACAAATTTCAGGATGACAAAACAAATTTCAGGGTGACAATGATTTTCAGCATGACAATAAATGGAGATAGTGGGGTATGCGCAGCCGAACCTGCACCCCGTCTAAGCGGTGCGTTTTGTGGGCAGCTGCGGTTCGGCGGCAGCGGCATTGGCCTCGCTGTAGGCGCGCCAGCGTTTCCAGAAAATCCGCAGGGTAGCGGCGATGGGGATGGAGAGATAGACGCCAATGACGCCGGCCACCTCGCCGCCGGCGAGGATGGCAAAAATAGTGGCCAAGGGATGAAGTTCCAGGCTCTTGCCCATGATGCGAGGAGAGGTGAAATAGTCCTGGAAAAGACGCCAGGCGCCGAGCAGGATGGCGACCAGCAGGATGTGGTGATAGCTGGTGAGGAAGGCGACGCCCAGAATCATGATGGCGGCAACCAGCGGCCCGGCCAAAGGTATGAATTCCAGAACGCCGGCGATCACGCCCAGCACAGTGCCATAAGGTAAGCCTATAAGCGTGAGGACGGCGGTGAGCACTGCCATGGTGAGCCCGGCGAGGATGAGTTGGGCGCGGATGTAATGAGCCAGCATGGTATCCAGGTCAGCGAGCACGCCGCGCAGGAACTGGCGCTGCTGGCGCCGGTCCACCAGGTCCACGATGGTTTGGGCGAACTGGCTGCCGTCCAGAAGAAAGAAGATGGCCAGAATAGGTACCAGAATGATCCACACGGCGTTGACCGCGAACTGGGCGGCAAAAGCGCCGACGTGCTGCGCCCAGGCGATGATTTCGTGACGATGATCGGCAAGCCACTGCTGGACGTGCTCCTGGGTGGCATGGCTCCAGCCGCGTTTTGTCCCAATTTGCCAGGCGATCTGGCCGCTGGTGAGTTTTTCCATCCACACCGGAAACGCGCCCGCCAGGCGGCGGCCCTCAGTGGCCAGGCGTGGGCCAGCAAGGATAATGAGCACGGCCACAAGCACGCCAATGGCGACATATACCTGCAGGACGGCGCGCGAGCGCCGGCCTTTCGAGAGCCGCGAGCGATGCTGCACAAAGTTGACCAGAGGATCGAGCAGATAGGCCACCAAAACCGCAAAAATGAAGGCCACAATGACTTTCCAGGCGGTGTAGATGAAGGCGCCCACGGCCAGAAAGATGAGGATGGTACACAACGCGCAGGCGGTGTGTTTGTCCCAGAGGGAGAACTTTCTTTCGCTGGGTTCGGGCGAGGTGGCTGGGTAGAGGCGGCGATTAGGGTAGTCGTTCACGGCAGAGCACGCGCACAGAATTGGATGCAGGCCAGTGGGTGAGTGACGCGGGCGAGGGCGCCCGCGCTACAAAAAGGAGGCACCCTTCGGCTGCGCTCAGGGCGACAAACTTGAGAGTGGGTGGCAGTGCACGCGAGATCCTTCGAGGCTGAAGCCGTTCAGGATGACGCCTTGCTGCTAAAAGGCGTTTCGCGGGCGGGGGCGCCCGCGCCACAAACCCATTCTTCGGGAGCGCCATCCTTAGGCACCGGACTTTTTCCAGGCGCGCCAATCGGCCTCTACCGCCTGGGCCATCTCTTTAGCCGCCGAGTGCAGCCAGGATACCGGCTGCTTGCGCAGGTAGCGCTGAATGTCGCTGGCCCTTTGAGGGGTGCCGAGGTGGATATTGGCCGTCTCGGCGCCCATGGCGGCCAGCAGTTTCAATTCGTCGCGGTCAGCCGGCATGGCCTCAAGTTCCAGACGGCAGCAATGGGGCGAAAGACGGCGCAAAATCCATTTGCCGCGCAACTGCACGAAGGGATCGGGGCAGCGAATGGCGCGGGCGAGGATGGCCGGGTACATGATGTCCGGAGCGCCGCTGTCCGGGGCAGCCCAATAGCAAGCGGAGGGAACCAGTGCCTTGGCTTCACGGGCAATGCGTCCTCCGCGCCACTCGGCGACGGCCACCAGGCGCTGATGGCCGAGACTGCCCAAGCCCGCAACCCGGCGCAGGATTTTGCAGGTCACTTCTTTCTCCGGCAGCAGGTGATGCAGTGCGTCCATGGCCGTTACAGGAACGATTCCCTTCAGCGAAGGGAGAGAATCCATTTTCTTCCAGAAGTGGACAGGATCACGCAGTTCGTTCAGGGCAAGGCGGCGAAGCCAATCATTTTCCTCTTCGAGAACAAACGGCTGGCCGCCCGCCTTCAAATTCTTCTCGTAGCCTTCCAGGATGGCTTCACAGGCGGATTTCTTGCTGAGGCCCAGGTGGTTTTCCTCAATGGCGAGTGCGGCGCTGGCGGCCAGGCGAACCAGATCGTTGGCGAAGGGCAACTCATAAGCCTCATCGAAGTCGTTGACACCCCAGATGAGGCGGCCTTCGGCGTCGCGCCAGGTGCCAAGGTTTTCGACATGCAAGTCGCCGACAGCGAGCACCTTGGGAGCCTTGGCCAGGCCGGAACAGACTTCCGGCCACAGCTGCGTCCAGCGATAGAAAGTGGCGCGCAGGAACATGAAGAGACTCTCCTTCATGTGCTGGTGTTTCAGACGTAGGTCGGTTTCCCACACGGAGGTGTGCTGACGCAGCCAATCCTCATATTTGCCGGTGGATTTGACGATGTTCATGGCGGTTTTTGGCAGCCACGATAGAGCGGAGGGGAACAAGAAGTCAATTTGGGGGGATGAGTTCACTCCTCCTTCGGCTCCGCTCGGCTCCGGTTGTTTCACTCCGCATTCTTTCCGGAATTCCCAGTGAGAACTCCCGAGAGCGGTTGTGGGCAGCGCATACCGCGCAGGGGTCCTTCGACTCGGGCATTTGCCCTCGCTCAGGATGACAATCGTAACGGCTGACGCATTTGGTCCTCCGATCAGGTGACCGTCACGGAGCTACGCGGCGGCGAGTAGGGCGAGAGCGGCGGAGGCGCGGGCACGGTAACGGCGATAGTCGCGCAGCAGGCGCTCTTCTTCAGCGGTGCCGGCCAGGGTTTCGGCGGCCATTTTGCAGTAGCCGAGGCGAAAGACGGTGTAGGCCTGCAGCCAGGCTGGGAGACGGCGCTGAGGATGGTCGCCGCTCAAGTCGGCATATCGGCTCACGAGGTAATCGGCAGCGTCCTGTCCCAAGTCCCACTCCACGATCGCGCCAGCCAGGTCCCACGCGATGTCGGCGGGGCCAGGGAAGAAATGGTCGTCGCCATGGGAGGCGCCATCCACTTTAAGGATGCCGTGCTGTGTCAGCAACCATTCATGCGGCTGCATGCGGCCATCGGCGAGCACGGGCAGCGCAATTTCGAGCTTGGCGGATCCGGGTTCGTAAGGCACGCCGAATTCCTCGTACAAATTCCAGGCGGCCATGGCTGAAAGTTCTTCTGCATTAACCGAGGATTCGAGAAACGCGGAGGCACGGAAGGCGCAATATTGAGCGAGGCGATCCAGCAGCGCCGGACACAAATCCATACGCGCGGCGGGAAGGGCTGATTCGCGGGCATAGGCGAGGTATCCGTCGCCGGCGTTCTTCACGGCGGGAGCGAAGCCAGCGCCGGCGAGTGTGCCCGCCCGCTCGGCTACTTTCGCGCCATAGTGCCCCAGACCTTCAAATTTGAAGAACTGGTGGCCATCGCGAGACCAAAACTTGGCACGTTCCATGGTGACCCAGGAAGCAGGCCAGTCGCAGGCAAGATCGAAGAGCTGGCGGCGCCACAGCCCGCCACTGAGGTCAGTGGCGGCATCGTCGGGGGCAGCCGGCTGCGGAATCGCATAAGAGCGGAATTCAGGCCAGCGGTGGGCGGCGTCGCGGGCACGCAGGCGGCAAGGATCAGGTTGTGCCGCACAAAGGAAGGTGATGCTGTTGCGGGGGACGCCGGCCTGCAGCAGCGCGTCGCCCACGGAAAGGAAAGAGGAGCCGCTGAGGCCGGGGCCCTCATCCACTACCAGGAATTCTGCGCGGCGGGCGCGCTGGGCGGCCAGCCAGAGGCGGTGGCCAAAACTGAATTCAGTTCGGCGGTCGAAGGGATGGCCCTGGGGACGCACGGTGATGCGCTCGGCCGCGAGGCCACGGCGCCGCATAGCGGCTGCAACCACCGCGCTCAGAGTAGTGCCAATGCTGCGAATGCCCACCACGGCTACGTTCCTCGAGGAAAGAGGCAAGGCGCCGGCCAGCTCCGCGTACCGCAGCGGATGCAGCGCGTAGTAAGCGAAACCTTCGGGTGCGGAAACTGTGACCTTCTCGGGCGGGCCAATGCAGGTTAAGCGGCCGATAAGTTGCGATATGGAAACGGCTGGGGAGACGCCCAGCAGCATCTCAGCCAGTGTGTCGGTGGCGGCGACCACGGTGGCAGCATCTGGAGAGTCCATATCAGCCAGGCCGCATTCCAGTTCACCGCAGCGCAGAAGAGCTTCCAGGCTCACGCCGGGAACTAAAGCGGACACATCCAGATCACGAAGCAGAGGGAGCAGCGCCCGCAGCAAGGCGTTTCCGGAGCGGGCACGCCGGCCTGGGCGAAACACGAGCATGGGAGTTCAGATCAGGCAGCGCTTTTTTTGCTGCCGCGGCGCGAGCGGGCTACGTCGCCATCCTTATCAATGAAATACAGGAACTGGTTGTCACGCTCGACAGCGTGGGGCACGAGAATCTTAGAGTCGCCTTTGCCGGACTTGGGTTTCTGGCATACGTTGCCTTCGCCGTCGAGGTAATAAAGGTAGTTCTTATAATCTCGTTGCAAATTAAGCTGCTTAACCTTTTCTGCCATAGGGCATGACCTCGCTCCAACTTGGATTCTGCCGCTTGCTGTGCTGATGCCTTGCCGGGCAGAAAAGGTGCTTAGCGAGGTCGGCGGGAGCGGCGGGGCGCCGGATGTGCCGTCTTTTCTGCTTCTTCCGCAGGGGAGAGCACGCGCCGCACGATAGGAGTGTTGAGCTTGTACTTGCGCTCCACGACTTTGCCGGTATCGTCCTGCACATGCAGGATGAAGACGGGCAGGTCGCCTTCCTTGTCGAAATTTTCGTGGGTGATGGTCACGGGAAAGACGCCGAACAGCTTGCGCTCGCGGTAGGCGGTCTCGTAGCGGTGACGACGCACGTTCCAGGTGAAAACGCGCACCTGGTTGTAATCGAAGGGCATGCCGTCATGGGGTTCGGTGAGCACCATGAGGTACTGGGGAACTTTTTTGTCGCCGTCAGATACCTGGTCGAGAACGAAAGCGCCGACAATGCGCTGGCCTTCGGCGTATTGGGCGACGTCGAGGGGGACATCAATATCCACCATGCGGGCAAGCACCCAGCCGACGCGTCCTTCGGGGTCGCGCACCAGCCACCAGTCTTCGAACGCGGGCTGAGGAGGAGCGGATTTGCGGCTGACGTCTTCGCGTACAGGTATGGTGGCGGGTTGCGGCTTGGCAGCGGTGGCACGCTTGAGGATCTGCACCTTGGAGGCGGCCTTGAGCTGATAGAGGTGCTGGGCGTCGCGATCGGGAGCGATGTGAATGTTGGTATCGTTGTCGGTTGTGCCCGAAGCCATGACGGGAGTGTCGCGATTGTCGGCCGCCATTTTCTGCATCTGGTCGTAGACGTCCTGACCAACCAGATAGCGCTCTTCGACCCAGCCTTCTTTACCGTCGGCGGTGCGGACCCGAATAAAGCGTCGCGAGTGCTCCAGTACCTCGACGCGCTCGCCGTTTTTGGCCAGCGCCACGCGATTGTAGACGGCGGCCACGCGGTCGCGTAGGTAGACCTGAGGCACGGTGACATAGGCGGCTTCTTTTGGGTGAGTGCGGCGGGAACAGGCAGGCAGCAACATTAGGGCGACCAGCGCCAGGAGCAGGAGGTTTCGCGATGACGCGGGCAGGAGCGCCAGAAGTGTTTGGGCCGGCATCATGAGGGTTTGCTGCTTTAACTATAGCGCCGGTGGGGGCGGGCGGGGAGTGGAGGTGTTGGCACGTCGGGGCAGGGAGCAGGCAAGCATTCAGCAATCAGCCAATGAGCCTTATCGGTGATACCGAGGCATTAGCAATTAGCAGTTAGCATTGAGCCAAGCGACGCGGGTTGGTATTGAGCTGATACTGCAGGCTCATCTGCATGATGCTGGCGAGGGTTTCATTGGGACTGTGTTGGCGGATGAGGGTTGAGCCGGGGCGACGAAATCAGGGGGTTGGCCGGTCCAGCGCAGGTCAATCGCTCGCAGGTTGGGGCGCAGTGCAGGCTCGAAAGGGCGGCGGGCGCTGAGGTCAGGCCGTCCGTAGGCTAACTGGACGGCGGGAGTTAATCCGGTGAGGAAAAAGCGCACGCCACAAAGCTCAATGGGCATATCGGAAATGACGAATTCGGAATCTCGTGGCGGAGACGGCTGAACCCGCGGAAGCGCAGCCAGGAATTGGCGGGTAATCCTGGAGTTGGAGCGCCAGGCAGAGAGGTTGTGCCACATACCGAGGAGGAAACAAAGCAACAGCAGGCTGGTCCAAACCCGGCGCAGGCGAACATCGGCAACACCGCTCAGCAGCGTGGCCAGCAGGATGGCCATACCAATGGCGCTGATATAAAGCACGCGCGACCAGAGCAGGGCGGGGTCGGCAGTCCACAAGAGGAAGTGCGCGGGGAGAACCGCAATTACCATCCATCCCAGGGCAAACCAGGCCAGGCGACGCCGCTGCGGACCAGGCCGGGAAATAAGAAGGAGCGAGAGCAGCACCGCCGTGGTGGCGGCGGCAATGGCAATCACATGCCAGGCGGGAGGCTGGTGCCAGTTGTAGCCGAGCAGGGTCTCCGCGGGCGCGCGCAGGAAGACCGCGGCCAGTGCCTTGCGCCCCATCTCCAGCACCGCGGGCGAACCGCCGGGAGCCTGATAGCCGCCAATACCGTGCAGCACGCGCCAACGATAAATAAAGGTTGCGGCCGCGACGACGAAGAAGCCGGCAACCGCTTTCCAGTTACGGCCGCGCACGAGCACCAGTTCCAGCCAGACGAGCAGGAGAGGAAGAACGTAGATGCTCTCTTTGGCGAAAGTGGCCGCGAAGAACAAGAGGAGCGCCAACGCATAGGCGGCGGCTGAGCCGCTTTTTCGGAAACGCAAGTAAAGCACGAGCGCCCAGATTCCCAGGGCGGTGGCGAGCAGATCAAAGCGCGCGGCAATGTAGGTGACGGGCTGCACCGTAACCGGCGCAACGGAAAACAACAGCGCCGCCATGGCTGAAGTCTTGCGCGAGAGGCCCAGCCCTTGGCTCAGGAAGTAGACGCCTACCACGACGACCAGATGCAGCGCCAAGTTGACCAGATGATAGCCTGGGGCCCAGTAGTGGAACAGCCGATAATCAAAGAAAAGACTGGCGAATCCCAGCGGCCGGAAGAACAGGTGATAGCCCGATCCGGTCACCTGCCCGCGGGTGAGTTGCTCGCCGAGGAATGGCAGCAAGGGAAGGCGCGCGAGCTGCAGATGTTCAAAATCGTCGCTGACAAAATATGTCCATAGCACGGGCAGGTAGGCCAGCGCCGGAAATAATAAGAGAAGCGGTGGAGGGAAGGGCAAACCCTGGGAGCCGTCGTTCGCGTCCGAGAGGCAACGTTTCTTCACCCACAAGAGCAGGCCAATCAGCGCTAGAAAGAATACGGTGGAATAGTTCTGCAGCAGGGCGACTCGTCTGTCGGAGCGGGCCAGGACCAGCGCGGCGGAGGTCAGGATGAAAACTAAAGCGCAGATAAACGCAGCCCGGAACCAGGCAGGGCGAGTCGATCTTGCGCCAGAGTGAGTTTGTGTTGGAATCGTCACCGGACTAAATCACGGGAACAAATGCCAAACGTCCGCGCCATGCGCACCAGCCCGCTGGCGGGGTCCACGCACTTCATGGCGAGGATATCACTGGGTGACGGTAAGGCTGGTAGTGCCCGAGGCGGTGCCATTCGTGGCCGTGATCGTGGTCGAGCCCGTGCTCGTCAACGTGGCCAGGCCGGGACTGGTGGTGGAGAAAAACGCCACGCTGGTGTTGGACGAGCTCCAGGTGGTGGAGGAAGTCACGTTCTGACCGTTCAGGGTGGCGTTGAACTGCAGCGAGTTGCCGTTGGTGGACAAGCTGACCGTCTGGTTGGCGGGAGTGATGGTCAGAGTATTGCTGGTGGAGCCCACGGTAACCGTGGAGGAGCCGGTAACGCCGCCGTCGGTAGCCGTAATGGTGGCAGTACCCGAGGCGACGCCCTTGGCCAGGCCGGCGCTGGTTATGGTGGCGATGGTGGTGGCCGAAGAGGTCCAGGTCAGATTGTGGAGGGAGGCGTTAGTGCCGTCATTATTAACCCCGGTGGCAGTGAACTGCAGGGTGGAGCCGATATTGACGGAAGCGTTCTGCGGGGCCACAGTGATTGAGGTTAACGACGGACTAACGAAGAACCCGCGGCAGGAGACGCCCGCCAGCGCGACCAACACAGCCAGCGCCAACAACGGCAACACAGGTGGTTTCGACATCAGCCAAGACTCCCCGCCCCAGGTGGGCTATGAGTTTTGAGTTGTAAGTGGTCGCGCTGCGTGCATTCTAACAAACCGGAGTGGCGAGAAAAGGCTCACCAGCACCAGTCTGGGCACCGTACTTCGGTTAGCACAGAGTGACAGAGACACGAAGGTAACCAGACAAAGGCGGCCACGATCCTCTGCCTGAGCTAAGAACGTAGGGAAGCCCCGGGATTGCGCAGATAAAGACAGTCAAATCTGACGCTTGGGCCTGGCGCGCGGGATGCGCTCGTCAATGGGCTTACGGCCGGCGAAGCCCTCCTCCAGGCCGTGCCAGTGGGTAATTGCCTTTTCGCCGAGTTTCCAGCACAGCAACACGGTGTGACCGTCCACCACGCAGGGAAAATCGAGCAGGCCAATATCGAGGTCCTTCACCTGCACGCCGGTGGCGTTGATTTCGCTGACCGCGTCCTTCACTTGCTGCGCCGCCTTTTCGCGCTCCGCCTTGCGGCGGGCCAGACGCACCAGAGGAAGCAGCATGCCACCGGTGAGGAATACTCGGTGGGCGACTTCCTTGAGTTCCTGGTCAACTTCCTCGATCTGCTTTTTGCCGCCGATGGCCTGGCGCAGGAGGCCTTCCAGGACCGGGAGTAATTCTTGGGCTTCGTCCAGGGTAAACGTGCGTTCCGACATAGATGAGTGGCTCGAGCCTGGGGTAGCTGAGGTAGTCACATTCTATATGAGAGGCAGAGGGAGTTGGAAGGTGCTTGTCAGGGGGGCGTAGTAGAATTTGCGCTCCAAATCTGCGTGCTGGAGGATGGGTGTGAAGATTCGCTACTTGTTGCCGCTGTTGCTTGTTTCAGTGCTGTCGCTGGCGCAGCAGACTCCCCGTCAGCACTTGAAGTCGAAAGTTGCGCAGGAGCGGCATCTGCCCTTCAGCAGCGGAGTCCTGGTGGGGAACACGCTCTACCTGGCAGGTACGACGGGAGTTGGCCCGGACACCAAGAGTGCGGTGAGCGCCGAGGAAGAAGCCCGCCTGGTCATGGACCAGGTGAAGCAGGTAGTAGAGCAGGCAGGTATGAAGATGGATGACATAGTCTCCCTGCAGGTGTTCTGCCCTGACCTCGCCAATTACGATGCCTTCAATGGCGTGTACAAGACCTATTTTCACGGGGATTATCCTGCCCGGGCCTTTGTCGGTGTTTCCAAGCTGCTGTTCGGCGCGCGCTATGAAGTGATGGGAATTGCAATCCGGTCCGAAAAATGAGCGGCGCCGAATTTTGCCAAGGTGACGTCAGGTCTCCGTTTCCCAGGGGTCACGTCGAGGCCGCAGTTCGTCGCGCCGATGGGCAGCAATTGCCCTGGCACGGATATTTACGATGCGACCTTCCCAGAGCGGTTGTTCAACGCGGCGCCTGCCCGGCCTCGAGCCGGGAGATTTCGGTGAAAACGCACCAATCCTGCTGGCCAAATCCGCGCGCCTGCGCCGCCAGGCACTTGTCCCGGATCAAGCTGGCGAAGGGAAGCGGAACCTGGACTTCGCCCGCCGCTTCCAAAATCAGGCGGACATCCTTGAGCCCGGCGTCAAGAGTAAAGCCGGGGTTCTCGTAACGGCGGTTGGCAATTCGATCTACATACTCTCCCATGGGTCCCAAAAAGGCCTTCAACAGGTCGGTCATGGGCTCCAGCACGCCCCTTTTGTCGGCAAAGGCAAATGCCTGCCCCATGAGTTCGAGCATGCTGGCGGCAAAAAAATTCGCCGTCAATTTCATAGCTGCGGCTCTGCTGTGGTCCTCGCCCAGGTCAATAATCCGCTGCGTATAGGTCTCGAGCACAGGCCGCGCTCGCTCCACGATTTGCCGCGGGCCGGCGACAAAGGTTAAGAGGCGGGCAGCAGCGGCTGCCTCCGGCCGGCCAAGCACGGGAGCAGCAATGTAATGGCTTCCGTGCTGATGGTGCAGCGCGGCAATTCGAGCGGTAGCGGTGGGTGAGATTGTGCTTGTGCCAATATGAATGGCATCGCGACGCATGCCAGCAAGAACTCCATCCGTGCCAGATAGTACGTCAATAACCGATTGATCATCCATCAAACACGTTATGACGAAATCGGCCGAGGCGGCAGCCTCTCGCGGCGTGCGCGCGGCCTTTGCACCAGCCGCTACGAGCGGCTGAGTCTTTTGCGGCGTACGGTTATAGACGACGAACTGGCAACCGGACGCCTGGACATTCTTGGCGATCCCACTGCCTATGCGTCCCAGACCGATGAATGCGACATTCAAGTTTTGTAGAGTCATTGGCCGGTATCCTAACACCGCAAACGGTTGTTCCGGGAAGCGCCAGGATTGCGTGGTTAAAGCCGAAATTATCCCTCAGAGGTGCCGTGCAGCCCGCGCGTTGTTTGAATAGGTCCGGGAGCTATGCACCGCGCCAGAGTGGCGTGCAGTTCTGCCCCAATGAAAAGCACTAATGGCGATTTCACGGCAGTCATTTTATGGTTTCACGAATCGTGAAGCGTCGTTGATCCAATTGGCGAGCGCGGTCTAACTGGAGTTTTCCCTCGTCACGTAGCTGATTGGCCTCCCGTCTCAGTGCGCGTGCTTTGTCATGGAGCTGTCGAGCAGAATCACGCAACCCCTGGCTTCTCTGGAAGGCTTTCTCAAACCATGAATTGTGCCGATCCATACCTCTAGTCTGGAGGTGCAGACGATTTACCGGGTTGCCCCTTGAGAAAGCCATTTCCGGTGAGCGCACACGGTAGTACGATAGAAAAGCGAGTAGAAGCTTATGGCTTCGCAATCACTTGATGAAATGATGGAGCGAACTCATTCGCTCATTACTGCTCTCCTGGACAAGGTCAATCTCGCCCAGTGCCTTCAGGAGGTCGCGAGTGAGCTGACATACGACAATTCCGATCTTCGGGAGTTCCTGCTTGAACAACGCCTCCGTGGGCAAACCTTGGCACAGAGCCTGCACGAGCGTTGGGTTGGAAAAGTCCTCCGTAAGCGCGATTCAGCTTCAAAACCTCTCCCCTAGTTCCTGAAGCCGCTCTTTCAGCGGTACCATGTCCCTGCGAACCTGTTGCGCCTCACTGTGGGTCATGGTCACACAGTTAACAAAGCGGAATGCCGAATTGTAAGCAGTTTGAGCTTGGCCAGGCGTTCTAGCTCTTGCGGCGTTTGTCACGAAGGATCTGAGCTTCGGCACGAAGTTGCCGTGACTTCGCTTGCGCCCTGTGAAGTCGATCTTCAACAGACGCTGGGGGTGGAACGGGAGCTACCTCCACTGAACTCATGTCGAATGTCACCTTGGCACCACAACAAACACACGTCTCATTGGCCACGCCAGGTTTCGGCGGTTGGACAGCAGAGAAAGAGCGTAGGCACTCGGGGCAAGTCAGGACAATGTAGCCGGTCGTTGAATGGGGTATCCAAACTGGTGCGATCTCCGATTTGGCCCGGGTGCTTCGGAGTGGCGATTCACTGATTAACCTTCTTGTCTCCTCAACTAGCTCAAAATGAATGTTAGGACCTTTTGCCAGGAAGCAATCACAAATGGCCTCATGGGGCACGCTCACGGGTGTGAACTCGTTACTGAGGGCAATCACCGCGATCTGTGGAAATCGGCTGCGAACGACGGACAGCAACTCAAATCCAGACATGCGTGGCAGATCCAGTTCCGTGATCAACAGATCGGGATGGCCACCACGTAATACGCAAAGCGCGGCGAATCCGTCCCGAGCTGTTAATACCTCATAGCCCTGTTCGTACAGCATTTCGGAGCACGTGTGGAGGAAGCGAGCATCGCCATCGACCAGAAGAATACGGCGCCGAAACTGGGCATCGGCATCCATGCGGCGAATTGCTCCCTTCTAACCGACGGTATGTAGCCGGGCTTTTCGCCGATGTTCGCGCGTGCTCCGGGCCATCCGGCGCATCTCAAAGAAGCATAGCATCACTTTTCGAGGTCTATGAGCACAAGGTCGGAATTTTCCCGCAAGCGGTCGAAAACGATGCGCTTGCCGTCGGGTGCGATGTCAAATGCCAGCATGGCCGAGGAATTCTGCAAGTGGGTTAAAGGCCGGGTTTTGTGTGAGACGAGGTCGAGAACCCAGAAATCCTGCGCGGCAGACCTGCCCTGCATGTAGACGAGGCCCTTTCCGCCGGGGAGGAAGCGAGCGCGGATGCCGTCGCGACGTACCCGGATCGCGGGAAATGGGACGGCAGTGCCATCCGGGCGGACCGCCAGGAGTGGCGCGTCCGGGCCGACGTTGGCGCCGGTGTAGACGATGAGGGCGCCGTCCGGAGACCAAACGGGATTGAAGGCCTGTCCCGCCACGATGCGGGTTGGCGGCCCGCCGGCGGCAGGTATTTTGAACAGCCCAAGCCCACGGGCATCGTGGCCGCCGGTGACAATCCACTGGCCGTCGGGCGACCAGGAAGCCGCTCCCTGGATTTCAAGCTCATCCGCGATGTGACGCAGGTTGGCTCCGTCCGCCGTGATCAGGTGCAGGCGAAGTTTGCCGCCGCTTCGTAGCCCAATCGCCACCTGGCTGGCGTCAGGAGAAATAGCGGCCGCCTGGAACAGCGGGTTGTCCGCGCCCTTCCAGATCTCGATTGCCTGCCGCTGGTCATATCGCCAGAGGCCGTCGCCCGTGCCATGCGACGAGAGGTAGAAGAGCAGTGAACCGGCAAAGCGCGGGGCTAAAGCACGGACGGTAGGCACCTTGAAAGGTGCGACTTCGTTCTCGCCGGCGGGATGATCCAGAATGGGAACGCTCCAGAGACTCGCCGACGGGTTCGCCACCGTGGCCACCAGGCGCCCGCCGTCGGCGCTTGCCGCCACCGAAGTGTACTGCTCCAGGCCGAAGCTGACCCGCCGCGTGCTCTTCCTTTCCGTGTCTAACGACCAGAGCCATGGCCCTGAGCCGTCCTCGTCACGAGCAATATAAAGGACGGTGCTCTTGCTGATTGGGGCAGGATACGCCACCCAGGAATTGTGAGTGGTCAAGCGCTCGTCCGTCCCACCCGCCGGAGGAACGCGCCACAGGTCGAAGCTCTGCGCCACCGGACTACCGCGCGCAAAATAAATCCACCGGCCGTCGGGCGACCACACGGGCCAATGGTTGTGCATGCCAGGATCCGTATTGACGAAAAGCAGTCGCGGATTTCCCCCAGTCCGGTCGGCTACATATATCGGATCACCCGGATCGGAAGTATGGTAGACGAGCCGGTTGCCGTCGGGTGACCACGCAGCATTAACCGGCGGTCTTTCCCGGGGGCCCTTGGACAGAAATGTGCGTGGCTCCCCACCCATCAGCGGCGCTAGTAGCAGGGGGCTGGTGGGAATGGCATCGTGCAGCCAAAGTTCCGAGCCGGAGTTGGCAAAGCCCACCACTGGTAGCTCGAAATCGAGGTTTGGGTCTTTGCCGTGGGTCAGGTTAACGAACTGGCCGCCGCCCAGTTCCGCCAGCCAGATGTCGAACGGGCCGTCGCGGTCCGAAACAAATGCCACAAACTTCCCGTCTGGCGAGATGGCGGCATCGCGCTCGATTCCCTCCCAATCCGTGAGGCGAGTGAAATGGGCGTTGGCCTGCGGATTCTCGGGCGGACGTCGCAACAGAGCGAGCCAGGCCACAGCAGCGGCCAGGAGCAACAGAAGGCCGGCGGCCAGCCATGGCAGCCATGAGAACCGGCGAGGAGGCTGCCGTTTCAGTTCGGGCACAGGGGCCTTGCCGGCATCTTCGAGGTCGAACTGCGCGTCCCCCATGTCACGGAGCCGGAGCTTCGGGTCTTTCTCCAGGCACCTGTGCAACAGCCGGAGCATGGAGACAGGCAAGCCTGCGGGCAACGCACCCCAGTCAGGAGAACGCTGCAGGACGCTCGCCATGACGTCCGACTGTGTCTGACCGGGAAACGGCTTGCGGCCGGCAAGCATTTCGTAGAGCACGCAGCCAAACGCCCAGATGTCGGTGCGCTTGTCTACCGGCAAGCCGCGCGCCTGCTCGGGACTCATGTAGGCGACGGTGCCCACCACCACGCCCTCCAAGGTGACGGTCGGCGCCTGCTGGACATCTGGGACTTTGCTTCCGTCCCAAACTGTCTTGGCCAGGCCAAAATCCAGGACTTTAACCGCGCCGCTGGCAGTGACCTTAATATTCTCCGGCTTGAGGTCGCGGTGCACGATGCCGCGCTCATGAGCGGCCTCCAGCGCTTCCGCAAGTTGGCGCGCGATGGGCAACGCCTGCTCCAGCGGCATTCCCAGGCCGCCGGGAGCCGCGCCTGCCGCTTGGCTGATTTTTTCGGCGAGCGTGGGGCCTTCGACCAATTCCATGATGAGCGCAGGGACGCCGGTAGAATCTTCAAATCCATGCACGTGCGCGATGTTGGGATGGTTCAATGCGGCGAGCAATTGGGCTTCGCGGCGAAAACGCGCCAGCCGGTCGTGATCGCGGGCGAGCTGGTCGGGAAGGATCTTGATGGCAATATCGCGATTCAACTTCAGATCGCGGCCACGGTACACCTCTCCCATACCGCCCATGCCCAAGGGCGCGATGACTTCATATGACCCGAGTTTGGTGCCCGGAGCCAGGGACATACGTGGAGATGATTATAGTGTTGCGAGTTGCCTGTGCCGAGTATCCAAATACCTGCTACCCAGTACCTAGTTGTGCTGTACCAGGACATGAGTCACAGTTTTGTTGTGCGGGAGAATTCCTTGCTTCTTAGAAATAGATTCCTCGTGAAGGCTGACTCTGATTCGAGGAAAGTGGTTCCGAGCGTGAACACCGAGCACTGAGAACTGGTGTACCAGTTGCTAGCTGCCCGGCGCGCCTGCGGCGCGGCGGTAGGCGTTCAAAATATCGGGCAGAGACACAACTCCCTGCAACTGGGTGGGGTCGGCGCGGTGCACCACCGGCAAGAGCGGCCAGTCATAAATGTGGCGCAAAGCGGTGTCCAGGGGATGGTCGGGATGGAGCAGCGGGGCCAGGCTGTTCTGCGCGGCCGCGGCCTGCAGGGGCAACTCGGCGTCGCCCTGGTCAGCCAGTTCAGCCAACCTTTTGCGGGTTAGGCCGCGCCAAACGCCGTCCGATAGCCGGAACAGCAGAAGCGGCTCGGTGGATTGCTCCAGCTCGCGCAACGCTACCTTGACCGGCTCCTCGCCGGTAAGCAGGGAAGTTCGCGGGGGACGCATGGCATCTTCCACATGCAGCAGGGGCTGCTCGCGCTGCTCTTCCATGGAGGGCAGGTCCAGGCCGGACTGGCGCGAGAGCATGTCGAAAAGAGGAACAGGCTGGACCGCGCGCGAAATAATGTAAGCAATGGCGTTGGAGATGATCACCGGCACAATGATGGTGTAATTGCCGCTCACCTCCAGCACCATGAATACCGAGGTCATGGGCGCGCGGATGAAGCCGGCAAACAGGGTTCCCATGCCTACCAGACAGTAGGCGCCGATGGGGCCGCTGAAGTGTGGAAGCAACTGGTGTTCGAGCACGCCCACGGATCCGCCCAGCATGGCTCCTATGAACAGCGTGGGGGCGAACATGCCGCCGGGCGTGCCGCTGACGAAGGAAATGGTGGTGGCCAGAATTTTCAGTCCCGCCAGGATGCCCAGAATTTGCCAGGTGTACTGGCTGTGCATGGCCTGATCCATGTATGCGTAGCCCGCGCCCATCACCTGGGGAAAGCCGAGATAGCCGATGAAGCCGATGAGCAAGCCAGCTGCCGCGGGCTGGAAATGCTGCGTCCAGGCGGGCGCATTCTTGAGGTGCAGGCGGAAGTAGGTGATCATTTTCACAAAGACCACCGAAGCGATGCCGCCCACAACGCCCAATACGGCGTAGGCCAGCAACTCGCCGGGATTCACCACGCCAACCGGCGGAATGCGGAACAGCGGTTCTGAACCCAGGAAGAAGCGTTCCACCACCACGCTGGAAACCGCAGCCAGCACCACAGCGCCCAGAACACCCGCGCTCCAGCGTCCGATTATCTCTTCAATCACGAACAGCACAGCGGAGATGGGCGCGTTGAACGCCGCGGCCAGCCCTGCCGCCGCGCCGACCGGGGCGATGAGGCGCAGGCGCTCGCGGGAGAGCTGCAGTTTTTCGCCCAGCAGCGAGGCGATGCCGGCGCCAATCTGCAGCGACGGGTCTTCCGGTCCCAGGGATTGCCCGCTGCCGATGGCCAGCGCCGAGCAGATGAATTTCCCGATGACGGTGCGGAAAGGAATGTGGCCGTTATAGATGTAGAGCGCGGCCTTGGTCTGGTTGACGCCGCTGCCGCGCACGCGCGGAAAAACGTAAATCACCAGCAGGGCAATTACGATTCCTGTGAGCGAGGGCACAAGCAACAAGTGCGAAGGCGAGGGCGAGAGCGAGGTGCTTAACAAATACGTACGGACGGAAAGATAGGTGATGCGGAAGCACACCACGGCCAAGCCGGAAAGAATTCCGATGAAAATGGCCATTAATAGGAAGAAGGGCTCTTCACGGATCAGGTGGAGGCGTGACGGCCAGAGGCGCCGCCTGTGTGTCGTCTCGGCTGCCGCGGCGCTGGCGGCGTTGGTGCGCGGAATCTGACTCGCGCTCACCGTTCCTCCGTCCGATGTGCCAGCAGCAGAAGAGCCAGGTCCGCGCCTTGGGGAGCGCCACATTGCTGCGCGGTGACGGTTTCGATCCCGTTCACCACGCCCATGACAGACTCGGCGAACTGAGGGTCACGCTCCAGCTTGTAGGCGCGCACGCGGGGCTGCACGTTGGTGGCCTGCTGGTAAAGGTGTTGCATTGGTGCCGGGTCCACGATGATAGGCGGCTGCTCGGGCGTGGCCGCCGTTTGCCCTGGTCTGAGCCTATTCAGGATTTGGGCCATCAGATTGGGAGTTGACTTGGTTGGGGCATTTGCCTGCACAGGGGTGGAAGGCTGGGAAGCAGGAGACGCGGCCAGATCAATGCCCTTCGTGGAGGCACAGTCGTCGAGCCGCCGGCGGGCCTGGCGGAAGGCCTGCACCACGCGCAGCGCTCGCTGCCAGGAACTGACCCCCTGGGAATTGGGGTCCCACTCCAGAATCAGGTGGCTGGTGGCCAGAAGCTCCGCCGCCTCCGGGTCGCGCGGTCCGGTTTTGAATGCCTGCTCCAGATAGCGGCTGGCGTTCCGGTACTCCCCTAACTGGAAGGCTGCTTCGCCGGCGCCGCGCAAGGCGGCAGGCGACCTCTGATCAAGGCGCAGGGCCTCTTCAAATTCCTGCAGGGCGTGCTCCGAATCGGCAACCTGCAGGAATAGCAGACCTGCCTCGGTGTGAGCGGCGGCAGTGCGGGGAAGCTCGGAGGTAAGTGCGATCAGTTCGGCGTTGGCCTGAGTAGCGTCGTGCAGGCCGAGAAGCCAATTGACCAGTTCCAGGCGGGTTTGCCGGCGGCGTTCAGCGGCGTCTGCATCGGGCCATATGCCGTAAATGGCCCCATGGTAATAGCGTAACGCTGCCTGGGTTTCGCCTTGCCGGGCCGCCAGGCGCGCCAGTTGCAGGTTCACGGTGCTGTTGCTGGGCTCATCCTGCCACAGGGTGACCAGATAGGACTGAGCTTCCCGAATGTGGCGGGCAGCTACCAGCGCCTCCACCAGGCGCAGTTGGTAAGCGGGATCGTCGCGGGAATAGTAGAGCGCATTGCGAAAATCCTGAACCGCGGCCCGGGAGTCTCCGGCGGCCAAAGCCGCCTGGCCCCGCCCATACCACATTCCCCCCAGTTGCTGCTGCTTGGAGCGATACAACTGCGCAGCAAAGACGGTGACCGCGCCGAAGGCGACGGAGATAATCAGCACCAGAGCCAGGAACGGCGGGCTTACATGGAAGCTCCCGGGAGGCCTACCGCAATGGGGACAGGGGGTTCCGGCCTGCGGCAGGGGCCGTCTGCAAGTCGGGCATAAAGGTTCTTTACTGGTTTCCAAATCCCTGGCACTTCGTGTGGCGATATGTTCGTGCTACGACCAGTGTAAACGGGTTGGCTGGAGGAAGTAAGGTCTATACCGCACGGTACATGTGCCAAAGTGAATGCCACTCCGGCTCCCCGCCAGTGGGCGAGGTCATCACCGTTGATGGTGACGGGCGTCACAGTGGGTTTGCTCAGCCTGCGATATTTTTCTAGCCCAGATTTGGCAGGGTGAGACGCTTGCTGCACCGGAACCTGGGAACGATTCAACCCGACCTGTTACGCGCTTTTGAAGGCACCGCCCAGGTGCGGCATTACGGCCCGGGGACAGCGGTCTACCGCCGTGGGCGGCCGGTGCGCGGAGTTTTTCTCATCCAAAAAGGGCGGGCGCGCCTGCTGTTGGGCCAGGGCGGTGGGCTGACGCTGCACCTGGCCGGGGCCGGTTCCGTCCTGGGGCTGGGAGAAACCATGTCCGGCAGCCCGTATGACGCGACGGTGGAAGCTGTTGAGCCCTGCGACATCGCCTTCCTTCGGCGGGAGGATTTCCTCGCTTACCTGCGCCAGAACTGCGGCCTGTGCATGCAACTGGTGCAGTTGCTGAGCGAGGACCTGCACCAGCTTTACCAGCAGTACCGAACCATTGGCGGGCCGGCCACGCGTGTCCGCAAACCACGAGCCAACAGCTCGGCACATGCCAAAACAGCCGAGCCGCGCGACCCCGTGGCATAGAGCCGCTATCCCAGATGAGGATTGTGCTCCTCGGAAACGGGTGTCAGTTCCCGGGGAAGGACGCCGCCGTTATATTGCAGCAGCCGGTTCTTCCATTTCAGAAACTCGGTGATGGTTTGCGGTTCGATGCGGATCTCCACGCGGCGCAGGCTGGCCAGCAGCAGGTTCATCTCGAGTTCCATGCCGGCAGGCGTGCGCTGGCTTCGGCGCGGCGGCTTGACGCGCATCTCCACCTTGCGACCGGCGCACTCCAGGAGGCCCCAGCCCGGGGGTAATTCCTGAGGGACGATCAGGCCGGCGGGGGCCAGGTAGAAGCGCTCACAGCCCAAGGCGAGTTCCGGATTCTGGCGGAAGGGTTTGAGGCGGTCGGCGAGGAAGTCGGCGCGGCCCACCTTGCACTCCACCACTACTGAGCGGCATTTGCCTTTCCAGCCGATGGCGTCGGGCATTTCACCGCTGGCGCAGGCCTGTTCCGAAAGCACCACCCCGCAGCGGTAGTGGCGCAGCCAGTCAACGGCGAGATTGACCATTTGGGCGTGGGTCATGCTGGCTCGTAAAATTCCGGTGTAGCGCCGACCTCTGGCCGGCTGTCGCGAGGGCATCTTGCCCTCGCCGGAGCAGGCGGGCCCCCCGCCCGCACAGCCGCCGAGACGGCGGCGCTACGAACTTCCAGTTTGGCGTGGTGGCACGCTGGAGGCTAGTACCTTTCTGATTCCTGCCGAGCCGCGAGTATCAGGCCAGGGGCTGGAGAGGGATTGGTTCGTGGGCGGCAGCGGCCTTCTGAATGTCGGTCAGGGTGCCGAGAGAGAGCAGGCCGCGGTCCATGGCGTCCTGAAGAGAGATATAAGGCCGGCGGGCTATGATTTTTGAGGCTTGGCCCGGGTCAACCCCGGCGGCAACCAGTTCCTTTTCTGTCGCCATATTGAGGAGGGCTACCGGATGGATGCCCGTCCGAACCGCCCCACCGCGGCTCTCGTATTCCGGCCGGGGCGGGTGGGTGTAGCGGTCATGCTCCCGGACGGCGGCACTCTGCAGGATCCGTTCTTGGTCTTGTGGCAGGCTGCGCTGCAGTTCGCGCGTTTTTTCCCGGCGCAACTCCTCGTGCTCATTGCCACTCTTGGGCAGCAGCAGAAAGCCGATGCCGAATCCCAGGGCCAATCCCACAAAAAACGTCTTCATCGTTCCTCCCCGCGGGAAACACGCGCCCAGCGGCGCTATTTAGAACGATGCGGGGGATGGGGAGGGATTTGCCTGAAAAGCAGCTATTAGCATTTGGCAATTGGCACTTAGCCCTTCCACATGGTGTAGGAGTGAACAGTTGTCAGGGCGGCGGCTCTGGTTCTCGCGACGGATACTCGGACCTGCCGTTCGTACCGAACGGTCCACGGGCTAAGTGCCAATTACTAATTGCCAACTGCCGCTTTTCAAAACTTCGTCACTTCGGTGAAGTTGAAGTCGCGCACCTTCATGGCCGGCACCACCATATCGAAGGATTCTTCGCCGCTGGCGCGCACCGGCGTGCCCATCTCCTCCACATTGGAGAGCATGTGCAGCAGGCTCTCGTTGAAGCGGAAGTTGCGGATTCCGTTCTGCAGCTCGCCGTCCTCAATATAGAAGGTGCCGTCGCGGGTCATGCCGGTCAAAATCTTCTCGTAGGGATCAACCTCGCGGATGTACCACAGACGGGTGATCAGCACACCGCGCTCAGTCGAGGCAATCATCTGGTCCACGCCCTTGGCGCTGCCCTGCTGCGGCCCTTCAAAAACGATGTTGATAGGCGCCTCGCCGATTTCGTTGGGCAGAGGGAAGCCGTGGCCGGTGGGCTCGACCGGACCCACCTTGGCAGCGTGTTCCGATTCCCGCATCTTCTTGGCAGTGGAGCGGGCATACACCAGGCGCTTGACCACGCCTTTCTCGATCAATTGCACACGCTGGCGGCGAACACCTTCGCCGTCGAAGGGCGCGCCCGACTGCATGGGGTGGGACACGTCGTCCCATACGGTGATGTTGGCGCCAAAAATCTGCGTGCCCACGCGGTTGTTGAGGAAGGAACGCTGGTCGAGGATGGCCATGCCGCCAAAGTCCCAGAACATGAAGCCAACCAGGTCGAGCACGGCGGCCGGCTCTAGGATGACGGTGTATTTCCCTGCCGGCAGTTCGCGGGGCTTGGCGGACTGCATCGCCTTTTTGGCGGCGGTTTCAGCCAGCGCCACTGGATTCAGGTTGCGCACGTCGGGAGAATTGAACTTCTGCCAACCGGAGGAGTCTCCGCCCAGCATGGTGACGGAAATTTCCGACGAGGTTTGGGTATGGTAGGCGGCCAGGCCGCGGGAATTGAGCACCGCTTCCACCGATTCAGAATTGGAAAAGATGCCGGCGGCGGTAAGCTTCTGTTTTTTGGCCACGTTGACGATTTTTTCCACCGCCTGGGCGCGCTGGCCGGGCGTGAGCGAAGCGGTTTCGTAGAAGGCGCGGCCCACCTGAGCGGCGCCGTCGTAGTCTTCAGGGCCAGGAGCGGGCAGCAGGTCGGGATCGGGTTCCTGCACTTTGGCCAGCGCCTCAGAGGCAAGCACCGCCTGCTTCAGGCTCTCGTCGTCGAACTTGTTGGTGGTGGCCCGGGCGGTGCGTCCACCGAATACGGTTCGCACGGAAACGACGTAATTCTCCTCCGCCACATTCTGATGGATCGTATTGTTCGCGAATCGGGTCAGGGCGCTTTGCCCGCCGGCGATGAGGGCTTCGACTTCGTCGGCAGTGGAGAATTTTTGCAGGCGGGAGAAGATTTCGGCGGATTTATCTTTGGTTAGCATGAAGCACTCAGCAGTCAGCAGTCAGGACCGCGGCTACGTCCCCTTGTACGCGCTCCCCACCTTAATATTTCGGAACCGCGCCGGCGACGCCCCGTGGCCGGTACCCATGGTCTGCATGGGCTGGCCCTTGCCGCAGTTGGGCGTGCCCCACAACGTCCACTGGTCGCGGGAGCAGATGGCATCCATGGAATTCCAGAATTCTGTTGTGATTCCGGAATAGGACGGGTTCTTCAGCATGCGTCCCAGCTTGCCGCCCTTGATTTCCCAGCCAATCTCGGTGCCGAACTGGAAGTTGTAGCGCTTGTCGTCGATGGACCAGGAGCGGTTGGTCTGCATGAAGATGCCCTTGTCGGTATCGGCGATGAGTTGCTCGAGGGTGAGCGGCTTCTCGCCCGGCAGAATGCTGATGTTGGTCATGCGGATGATAGGAATGCGGTTCCAGCCTTCCGCCCGCATGGTGCCGCCGGAGCGGTTGGCGCCGATGGTGTGCGCGGTTTCGCGCGACGACAGGTAGCCCGTGAACAGGCCGTTGGTGATGATAGGCGTGCACTGCGCGGGCACGCCTTCGTCGTCGTAGGCGAAAGTGCCCAGGCCGGGGCCGTGGTTACGGGTGGCGTCGGCCACCACGTTCACCAGGTCGCTGCCGTAGCGCAGAGTGCGCAGCTTCTCCAGCGTAAGAAACGACATGCCGGCGAAGTTAGCCTCCATGCCCAGCACGCGGTCGAGCTCGATGGGATGGCCGACGGACTCGTGAATCTGCAGCCCGAGCTGGGAGGAATCGAGCACGATGGTGAAATTGCCTTCCGGACACTGGTCGGCTTTGTGCAGGGCCACGCATTCTTCGGCGATGCGGCGCGCGTTCTCCACCAGCTTGAGCTCGTCAATCAGCTCGTAGCCCTTGTTCTGGTACTGGCCGCCGAAGGAGTTGGGATAAGAGCGTTTGTGAATTTCGGTGCCCGCAAAGGCGTAGGCGGTGTAGCCGGCGCCGGTAGTGATCTTGACTTCGTGGATGTTGGAACCTTCGGAGGAGAAGAACCACTGGTCGTAGCGGCGGAAATTCATGTTGGTTTCCGCCAGGGTGATGCCCTGCACCGCCCGCATTTCTTTATCCACGCGCAGCAGCAGGTCAATGTTCTGCTCCACGGAGGTGGAGAAAGGGTCGGTCTTGTAGGGCGTGGTCCACTCGTCGGTGAAGGGCTTCTCCGCGGCCAGGCGCACATTATCCTGCTTCACACGGGCAGAGGCGCGAGCAATCTCCACCGCTTTGGCGGCGGTCATCTCCACCGCGATGCGGGTCAGGTCCTCGGTAGAGGCGAAGCCCCAGGCGCCGTCGGCCAGCACGCGAATGCCGATGCCCAAAGAGGAGGAGTCAGAGGCGTGGCCCACGCGGCCATTCTTAGTGGCCAGGGCGCGGTTGCGCTCGTCCACAATGCGCACGTCGGAGTAGGTGACGCCGTGCTGATCGGTAAGGTTGAGGGCCCACTCGGCTGTCTGCTTCATGCTCATGGCAAACAATGATGATAAATGGTGGGAGGAGTTTTGTGGGGACAGGGTGTGAATTTTGCAAGCTGCTCGGGCGAGGCCCAAGCTGCTGCCGGCGCCAAGTCTATTGCAGGGCGGAGAACAGAGCTTGTTTCCACCGTCGGTTATCAATGGCCCAGCATACTTTGGCCTTATGCTTTTCCTCCAGCGCCGGAGCCCAGATCGCCTGATTGCGCTCGTCCTCGGCCACGTTAAGGCGATCCACCACGGTCATCCCACGCGTCAGATCACTGTGAGTCTCGACATCCACGTAATGCATGCTCCATTCGGTGCCGACACTCGGGTCAAGGGCAACGCACATGGCCACCGGGTCAGGCAGTGAGATGCCGTCCTCTCCGGTCTGAATCTTGTAAGCCTGACGCGCGTGACTGTTGCACTCCACGGCGAAGCGGGCCACGTCGGTGTTGAATCCCTGCAGGCGCGCAATATCGCCTTGGTTGACCACTGCTTCTCCGCGGGAGAGCTGCCAGCCGATCAACTCGATGGGAAGCCCGCTGCGGAAGACAATGCGCGCCGCGTCTGGGTCCACCCAGATGTTGTACTCGGCGGCGGGAGTCACGTTGCCTTCGCAGCAGGGCGCTCCGCCCATGACGACGCAGCGGCCAACTTTTGCGGCGATGCCCGGTCGCTTGGCCAGGGCAAGCGCAAGGTTGGTGAGCGGCGCCAGCGTGACTAGCGTCAGTCCGGGATTGTTCTCCGCCGCCGCAATGATGGCGTCGGCGGCATGCGCCGGTTCGGGCGTCTGGCGGGGAGCGGGATAGTTGTGCTCTCCCAGGCCGTCGCGCCCGTGGAACCAGGTGGCATTCTGATAAGGGCGCAGCAGCGGCTTGTCTGCTCCCATGTAGACCGGAACACGAGCGCCGCACAGTTCCACCGTGAACAGCGCATTGCGCGTAGACTGCTGCACCGGGACGTTGCCCGCCACCGTGGTGATGGCAACCACGCGGACATCGGGAGCGCGCAGCGCCATGATGATGGCCACGGCATCGTCGGAAGCAGTGTCGGTGTCAATAAGGAACGAACGGGTCACGCGCGTAGCATAACAAAGCGGGAGGCGTGGGATTTTCGGCTTTTACAAAAGCCCGCAAGGCGCTGGAATGAAGAGTCTATGAGGCCAGTAACTCGTCTCAGATTCGACCGCCTCCTGCTGTTCCGAAAACCGCCCTTCTGAAGGTTCGCCCCTAGTCCTGACTCGAATTCGATATATGATAGGCGGGCTCACGCCGCCACCCGCTGACTGGTGGAGGGTACCAATGCGATGTGTGCTTCTGCTGGCGGCCATCACAGCGACCATCACGCTGGCTGCACAAGCCGTCTCGCCTGAATCAGATCAATCCAAACAAAACCTGTGCACGGTAGCCGGGCGGGTGGTGACCGCCGCCGAAGGCACGCCCCTGAAGTCGGTCCATGTCATGCTGACGGCGGAGAACCCCGGGCGGCGCGACCCCAGGACTTACGGCTCCTACAGTGATACCGGTGGCGTTTTTCTTCTGAAAAATGTGGCTCCCGGCCGCTACCGGCTCTTTGCTGAGCGCACCGGCTTCGTCAGCCAGCAGTACCACTCCTCGGATACGCAAGGCGGCGCCCTGCTCGGGCTGCAACCCCGGCAGCAGGTAAACGACATCTTGTTCCGCCTTGTCCTGGCAGCGGTAGTCACTGGGCGCGTGGCCGATGAAGATGAGGAGCCCATGGCCGGCATCCGCGTCATGGCCCTGCGCCGCCCCACGGAGGACGAACAAGAAGAAGAGGAGAGCTTCGGCTCCCGCAAGCAGGAGCAGTTACTTCCGGCAGGCACTGCGTTTACTGACGATCGCGGCCAGTATCGCATTTTCGGGATGAAGCCCGGGGAGTACTACCTGCAGGCAACCGAGTCGCTGCAGCCTTT
>DATEGI010000184.1:0-8817 GCA_035280205.1 Terriglobales bacterium
AGACCGGATTTTTCCCTACGCCAAGAGTCCCGGCGACTTCGTGGTGGGCGTCACCAGGCAGCAGATCAGCGAGTTTCCCGTCTACGATGAGAAGCACCTGGAATCAGACGAGAAATGGAAAAACTTCCAGGAAGCTTACGATAAAGGCTGGCACGACAGCCCGGTACAGCATCAACACGGTTCGGATCGCAATGTGACTCCTGCCGAAACTGTCGCCGCGCAGGCATCCCCGCCGCCGGCCCGCGATCGCGAACTGACCGCGGCCGAGCTTTACCCGCAGCCTATTCACGACAAGTTCAGCTCGCCCATGCCAGGTGGCGGGAAGCTGACCGAACACCCCAGCGGCACCGTTGATCGCGCGCAGAACGCTTCTTATGGAGAAGGGTCCCTAAGCTCCCGATGGTCCGACTTTCGGGAACACCTGCGGCGCAATCGGGTGGATATCCAGGCCAGTTGCCCGCAATGCGCGCCTGCTCCAGAGAGGAAGCGCGACGTGGCGTAGAAACCTAAACGCAGAGGTCGCCGAGGTTTAACGCAGGGCACGCGGAGAAGAGCAATTCCCAGGAATGACTCGGGGAAGGAGCGCCAGTCAGGACAAATAAGACTCTAGTTGGTTCCTATTTTCTCAGCGTTCTCTGCGTTAAGGTTTTCTCGGCGTTCTCTGCGTTAAGGCTTTATTTCAGCAGTTGCAGAAGGTCTTCCTCGCCGATCACGTGTACTCCCAGCTCTCGCGCCTTGTCCAGCTTGGAGCCGGGGTCCACGCCGGCCACCACGTAGTCGGTCTTTTTGCTTACCGCAGAGGTGACCTTCCCCCCGGCATCTTCAATCATCTTCTTGGCTTCGTCGCGGCTATGATTGGCCAGCGTGCCGGTGAGGACGAAGGTTTTTCCCGCCAGTTTAGTGCCCCGTGCCCGCTTTTTGCCGGTGAAGGTCAGGCCTGCCTTGCGCAGCCGCTCCACCAGTTCGACGTTCCTGGGCTCCTGGAAGAAGTCGTAGATGCTCTGGCCCACCCGCGGTCCGACCTCGTTGACTTGCTGCAGTTCCTCCACGCTGGCCTGCATCAGCGCATTGAGGGAGCCGAAGTGCTGGGCCAGGAACTCGGCGGTGCGCTCGCCCACAAACCGGATTCCCAGGCCGTAGATCACGCGCTCCAGCGGCAGTTTGCGCGAGTTATCGATTTCGTCGAGCACATTCTGGGCGGACTTGTCTCCCATGCGCTCCAGCCCCAGCAGGTCCTGTTTGCTGAGCTGGTAGATGTCGGCCACGCTCTTGACCAGGCCGCGGTCGGTGAGCTGGTTCACCAGGGCATCGCCCATGCCCTCGATGTTCATCACACCGCGCGAGGCGAAATGCAGGATGGTTTCGCGCAGCTTGGCCGGGCAATTGGCATTGACGCAGCGATGGTCGGCTTCGCCCTCCACGCGCACGATATGGCCGCCGCACTCCGGGCAGCGCTCGGGCATTTGGAACTGCTGGTGGCCGCGCGGGTGGTCTTTGTCGTCGAGAACGCGAGTGACTTTGGGGATGACGTCGCCGCCGCGCTCCACCTCCACCCAGTCGCCGATCTTCACCCCCAAGCGCTCGATTTCGTCAGCATTGTGCAGAGTGGCGCGGCTGACAGTGGTGCCGTTAATGGCCACCGGCTGCAGCCAGGCCACGGGCGTGAGTTTTCCGGTGCGGCCCACCTGCACCCGGATATCCTCGATCTTGGTGATTCCGGAACGCGCGGCGTATTTGTAGGCAATGGCCCAACGCGGCGCTTTGCCGGTGTAGCCGAGCTCGCGCTGCAGGCGGGTTTCGTCCACCTTCACCACTACGCCATCAATCTCGTAGGGCAGCGTGTCTCGCTTCGGTTCCCAGCTGTTGATGAATTTCCAGACTTCTTCCCCGTTCTGCGCCCGCCGCCAGTTGGGATTCACCTTGAAACCCGCGGCCTGCAAGGCTTCCAGAGCCTCGGACTGCCGCGGCATTAGGGCGCGGCCGCCGTCCAGCAGGAAGTAGGCGTAGAAGTCGAGGCGGCGCTGGGCGGTAATGTTGGGGTCGAGCACGCGCACCGCGCCGGCGCCGGCGTTGCGCGGGTTGGCGAATTTCGCCAGGCCCTGCCGCTCGCGCTCCTCATTCATGCGCTCGAAGGATTTGGTGGGCATGATGACTTCGCCGCGAACCTCGAACTCTGCCGGCAAGCCGGCCTTCTTGAGCGTAGTTGCGGGAATGAACAGCGGCACTGAGCGGATGGTCTTCACATTGGCCGTGACCTCTTCGCCGATGGAGCCGTCGCCCCGGGTCAGCCCCTGCGCCAGCCGGGAGCTGCCATGGTCCTGCTGATCGGGGGCGTAGCGCAGGGCCATAGAAAGGCCATCCAGCTTGAGCTCGCAGACATATTCCACCGTCTTGCGGCCGCTGAGTTCGTGTACCCGCCGCTCCCAATCGCGCAGTTCCTGCTCGTTGTAGGCGTTGTCCAGCGAGAGCATGGGCGTGGAGTGCGTCACCTTCACGAAGCCCTCGCGCGGCTTGCCTCCCACGCGCTGGGTGGGCGAATCCGGGGTAATCAACTCCGGGTGTGCTGCCTCCAGCTTTTTCAGCTCCTGCACCAGGCGGTCGAAGTCCGCATCGCTCAGTTCCGGATCGTCGAGCACGTAATAGCGGTGCTCGTGGTAGCGGATCTGCTCGCGCAGTTCTGCGATGCGGCGGCTTACGTCCTTATCGGCAACAGTAGCCATTACGGAAAATTATAGTGGGTCCCTGAGCGCTGCCCTGTTACCCAGATCTTCCATCTGAAATCCTACTGGGATGGGCAGGTTTAAGCAGGAGATCCGGATGAATGTGCGAGAGATGCGCCACAGTTCAACTGAGAGTACGTGGTAAACTGTTGACGGCAAACCCCGGAGAGGTGGCCGAGTGGCTGAAGGCGGCGGTTTGCTAAACCGTTATACGGGCCAAAACCTGTATCGGGGGTTCGAATCCCCCCCTCTCCGCCAGTTCGCGCTTGAGGTCCTTCGCTGCGCTCAGGATTTCGGCTGCAGGCTCCCGCTTCGCTCACGCCCAGGAACGCCCCAGTTCGCATCTCCCCCTCCGAGCTGTGCGTAAGACTTCCTTGAGACCGTCCTCCGCTCGCCATCAGCACTGTGTTATTCGCCCGATTGATCGGGCGGTTTGGCTATCGGAAGCTGCCAGCCCCGCCGCATGGCAATAAATCGGAGTCCAAAGCAGAGCACTGCGCCGGCTACTGCCGCCGCCGAACTGGGGAGATGCAGCATTCTTCCCAGTACCACCACAGCCGCGCCAATCAGTGCCGCCACTGCGTAGAGCTCGGTACGCAAGATGGTGGGGATTTCGTTCACGAGCACATCGCGCATCATGCCTCCTCCGACTCCGGTCAGCATGCCCAGCAGTGTCGCCGCAACCGGCCCGGCGTGAAACGCCAGCGCCTTTCCCGCGCCAGCCACGGCAAAGAGCGCCAGTCCGGCGGCGTCGAAAACCAGCACGGGACTGCTCAGCCGATTGATGATCCGATACCAGTAGAACGTAATGAGCCCGGCGAGGATGGAGACGGCAATATACCGCCAGTCGCTGAGGGCGGCGGGAGGAAGCGCTCCAATCATCACATCACGGGCCATGCCGCCCGAATTGCCCGCCGCGAAAGCCAGTACGAGAACCCCGAACAAATCGAGCCGGTGCTTGACCCCGGCCATTCCACCGCTGAGCGCGAAGACGAAAGTGCCGCCCAGGTCGAAACTGACCAGCAGCGTGTTCACCACGACGTGTTCGTTAATGATCATTCAGCCTCTGGCGACAGCCAGGCCAGAGAGGCGACTACCATGGCCTCCACCCCGGCCCGCAAAGTCGGATGAATGACGGGTGCGAAGCGCGGGTTGTGATTGGTGGGGATATCATCAATTGTGCCGGACGCCATGGCCTTGGCATAGATTTCAGGAGCGGTGCCGCCCACAAACCAGAAGACAGATGGAACCTGCCACTCCGTTCCAAAAGAGCCAAAATCCTCGCTCGCGGTAGTTGGTTGAGCATCTTTCACTCGCTCCGATGGGAAGTAACTTCGCAATGCCTCCACGACGCGTTTTGTCGCTTCCGGATCATTCTTCACCAGCGGATAACGATCAAGGGCTGTGATCTCCGGCTTTTTAGGCGCTCTCGAGGCTTCGGCTTCAGCGTTGACGATCCGTTCGATCGCCGCCAGCACACGTTTTCGGACATTTTCGTCGAAGGTGCGAACGTTTAGCTTTATGACTGCCTCATCAGGGATCACGTTCTCCTTTGTACCTGCCTGAAGCGAGCCGACGGTTACCACAGCGGCGTCGCTGGGAGCGAGTTCACGGGACACAATCGTTTGCAGACGAAGAACGGTAGCAGCGGCCATGACCACCGGATCAATGCTCGACTGAGGCATGGAACCGTGAGCGCCTCGACCGAACATCCGGATTTCGAAACTATCTCCCGCAGAGGTGATCGTGCCGGAGCGGGTGCTGATTGTGCCTGCGGACCCGACCATGACGTGCTGTCCCAATATGACACTCGGTTTCGGAAATCGCGTAAACAACCCATCGTCGATCATCGCTTGCGCACCCGTGCCTGTTTCCTCCGCCGGTTGAAAAACAGGCATCAGCGTGCCTCGCCACGCGTTTCGTGTTCGCGCCAATGAGCTTGCTGCCCCGATCAGCCATGTGACGTGCATGTCATGGCCGCAGGCATGCATCACCGGCACCGGCTTTCCTTCGTGATCGGTCTGGGTTACGTTGCTCGCATAAGGCAGACCTGTGGCCTCGCGGACCGGGAGCGCATCCATATCAGCCCGGAGCATGATAGCCGGGCCGTCGCCGTTGCGGAGCAGACCGACTACTCCTGTTTTCCCGACTCCGGTCGTTACATCGTAGCCGGCCGCCCGGAGGTGGTCTGCGGCGATTGCTGCTGTCCGGTTTTCCTGCATGGATAGTTCAGGGTGAGAGTGAACATCTTTGTAGACGGATTCCAGGTCGGGGAGCAGCGTGCTCAGATTCGCGAGTACGCCGTGCGCGCGCTGCGTTTTGTCGGTCATAATTCGGCACCCATTGCATGACCCTGATTCGGATGTATATTAGCTGGCTGGAATCAGTGCAACCAGACCACCTGCCGTAGGGATCCCAGGGCACCACAGGCAACGCTCAGCTCTCTCTCGCAGTCCTGAAAATCTGGAGGCGCATATGGATCCGAACAAAAACCTGGAGAACATGAAAAAGCTCGACGACTCGTGGAACGCGCAAGACCTCGCAACTTTCCGGCGCTACCATACCAAAGACTGCATTGTACGCTGGCCGAATCAGCCGCCAACGCAGGGCCGAGATGCTCATGAGCAGGAAGCCATTTCTTTTTTCAAAATGTTCCCTGACCAGCATCTCATCAACAATCCCTACAAGATCATGCTCGCGCAAGGGGAGTGGACTTGCACCGTTGCCGACTTCACCGGGACGATGCAGGGGCCCATGAGCATGCCCGACGGCACCGTTGTTCAGCCGACAAACAAAAGATTCCACATAGATTTCTGCACAGTTGCACGCTGGAACGAACAGGGCGAGATCGTGGAGGAGAATCTGTTTTACGACCTCATGGGCATGCTCAAGCAAATCGGCGTCCTGCCCGGCGAAGAGCGCCAGAAGGTTGCGTAAGCAGATTGAAAAACATGCCGCAACGTATGCCTGCGCTGTTCGTCGGGCACGGGAACCCGATGAACGCGCTGCTGGTAAATCCTTACACACAGCGGTGGGCGGCTCTAGGCTCAACCCTGCCACGGCCGAAAGCGATACTCTCGATTTCCGCCCATTGGTTTGTTGAAGGCGCCGCGGTTACTGTAAGCACCGCCCCGAAGACGATCCACGATTTCGGAGGCTTTCCCCGCGAACTGTATCAGGTGAACTATCCCGCGCCCGGCGATCCCGATCTGGCTGCTCGCGTGCAGAAACTTCTGGCGCCCTTGCCCGTATCAAGCGACGAGCGGTGGGGGCTCGACCACGGTACATGGTCGGTGTTGTGCCATATCTATCCGCACTCTGATATTCCGGTGGTGCAGCTCAGCATCGACGAAACCCAACCGCCGTCCTTTCACTACCAAATCGGCAAGCGGCTGGCGCAACTTCGCGAGGAGGGCGTTCTCATCCTCGGCAGCGGCAACCTGGTGCACAACCTGCACGCCTACGCATGGGGACGACACGCCCAGGAACCGTATGACTGGGCGACTTTCTTTGAGAAGAGAGTCCGCGAGCTATTGCTCGCCGGAGATCACAAGCCGCTCATCGAATATGAGGCTCGACTCGGCCGCGAGGCGGAACTGGCTGTGCCCACGCCCGATCACTACTTGCCCCTGCTCTACATTGCGGGCACGCGCACCTCGTCCGAGCCTGTGACGTTTCCTGTCGAAGGCGTGGACGGCGGTTCGGTTTCCATGCTTGCAGTGCAAGTGAGCTGAGAAAAGCTGGCACGGCCGGCTCCGGGCGAGGAGCAGCGGCTCATTGGCGGACGAGCATGTTTCAACAGCCGATCTTTAATTGTCGGCATCTTTGTGGCGGGTTTTGAGGTGTTCGATGACGCTCGCAATGTCGTCTTCCTGAAACAGGCGGATAGCGGCAACTCCGGCAGCGCCCGCCTCCCGGCACGCGGCGGCATTGTCCTGGGTTACGCCTCCGAGGGCCAGGACCGGCATCTGCCCGGCCGGAACCGCGGCCTCCACGCCGCGCGCCGGCACTTTACTGCAGGCGGCGCGCAGATCGGCAACACCCTGGCCGGGAGCGCCGGACTTCTCGAATACCGGCCCGAAGACCGCGAAGTCAGCCCCGTGCGCCTCCGCCAGGCGAACCTCGGAAACGGAGTGGCAGGAGACGCCGATCACCGGCTCATGAACGCCGGCCTTACTGAAGATCACTCGTGCCTCGCTGGCGGCGATATCCTCTGCCGGCAGGTGGACCCCGTCAGCCTCAGCGGCAATCGCTACGTCTACTCGCGAATTGATCAGCAGGCGGGTGCGCTTGCCGCCGGCATTTTCCCGCACGATTCCCACGGCTTCCTGAGCCAAATTTTCCAGGTCACGCGCCGGCAGGTCTTTTTCGCGCAATTGGATCAGGTCCACGCCGGCGCGGCTGGCTTCTGCGATCTTGGCCAGCAAGCGTGCGCGCTGCTCCGCGGGGCTGCCGGGAAGCTGCTTCCGGTCCGTAATGTAATAGAAGACCAAATTCCCACCGCCGAGACACCGAAGACGTGGAGAAATTCTAGAACATTGATGACAGTGTTGGCCTGGATGAGGGTAGGGGTTGAGGGTTTTAATTCGTCATTCGTCAGTCTTCAATCCTCAATTGGACCTCTTCTTCCGCCACAATCGTCCCAGCAGGTAGAAGTAATGCAGCCCTGTAGCCAGGCTGGCTTTGCTCTCGCCGCCCTGGCGCATGCCGAAGGTAAACGGCACCTCCGCAACCGAGCTGATTTTGCCGCGAACCAGGATTTCCAGCAGCAGCTTGAAGCCATGCCGCTGCAGTTCTACTCCTTCCAGGCAGCGCCGCCGCACCAGGAAGAAGCCGGAAAGCGGGTCCTTCACCTGCAGTGCGCGCTTCTGGAGCGGTTTGGCCAGCACGATTCCCAGCTCGGAAATGGCCCGCCGCAGCGGATTCCAGGAACGCATGCTGCCGGGAGCGGCATAGCGGCTGGCAATCACAATGTCGTAGCCCGCCTGCATCTTCTCCCATAGCTGTGAGAGCAGTTCGGGGGGATGCTGCAGGTCGGCATCAATAACTCCCAGCACTTCGGCTTGACTGCACTTCCAGCCGTCGCTAACGGCGCCGGCCAGCCCATGCTGCCCATGGCGCACCAGCAGGCGGACGCGCGCATCCTGCGCCGAGATGCCGCGCACGATACTTTCCGTGCCGTCCTGGCTATCATCGTCCACTACAATGAGCTCATAGGGCAGGCCCAGCGGGTCCAGGCTGGCGCCAATGCGCTCCAGCACGGTGTGGATGTTCGCAGCCTCGTGCAGAGTCGGAATTACCAGCGCCAAGCGGGCAGGAGCAGGGCTGCCGGCAGCTGCCGAAGGGTCGCCGGTTTCCGTGGCAATTACCTTTTCCATAGGCTGGGACTGATGGGGCTTGTCCAGTGTGGCGCACCAGCGGCTTAGATTCAAGCCGCTAAAGGTATGTACACCCAGGTGCAAGGTAAGCCCATCCCGGGCAGGCCGGATCGGGTGTAGCCTGAAGCTTAGGCGCCCTGAACGTCATCCATAGGAATAGAAGCGTGGCTGAACGTCAAAAACCGTCGCTGGTGCTGGACGAAATCTTTCGTTTCGCCTACGACACTTTCTGCAGCAACAAGGTGCGCTTCCTGCTCACCGCGCTGGGCATGGTGATTGGCACCGCCTCCCTGATCCTGGTGGTGACCATCGGCCTCACGGGGAAGCAATACTTCCTGCGGCAGATTCAGGGCATCGGCTCCAACCTGGTGTGGGCGGAGTACGAAGGCGGCAGCCAGCACGTGAACGCCGCGCCACCCGACCCACTCACCGTCAACGACATGCAGGCGGTGCAGGAGCAGGTGCCCGGGATCACTGCCGCCACCCCGGTGGTCAACCTGAATGACCGTATTCCCATTCCCGGGGGCAAGGAACGCGAAGTCCTCATTCTAGGGGTGAACCCGGAATACCGCTACATTCGCAACATCAACGTGGTAGCCGGCCGTTTCTTCGACAATGAAGACGAGCAGGCGCGCAACAAGGTAGCCGTGCTGCAGGAAAAACTGGCCGACCGGCTCTACGGCTCACAGGATTACGCTATCGGCCAGGTCATGAAGCTG
>DATEGI010000185.1:0-58241 GCA_035280205.1 Terriglobales bacterium
TTTTTCGGAAACCAGCTGCTGCGTTGGTATTGGGGCCAGTTCTCATGAGGGCGCTGGCCAACCCGATTGTCATTCGCATGCTGATTGGCATGATGGCCGCAGCGTTCGCTCTGGTGGTGGGTATTGTCCTGATCCGCAAACTGCGCAGCGAAATCAGCGAGGAAACCGCGTCCGAGCCTATGCGCGCCGCCGATCCGCTGTTTCCGCTGGAGACCTACCACGCCGTCATCGAGCGCCTGAAGGAGCAGGAAAAGCAGCTGCAGGAACTGCGGCGGGCGGAGAATGAACGCGCCCGCGCCTCGGAAAACCTCAGCGCCGCTCTGCTCTCCAACCTCCCCAGCGGTGTGCTGCTGTTCAACCCCAAGGCTTTGGTGCAGCAGGCCAATCCTGCGGCCAAAAATATTCTGGGCTACGCTTCCATGTCGGGCCTGCATGCCCGCGATGTGTTCCGCGGCGCGCGCCTGCTGAATCGTGGCGAGGCGGATTCCGCACCTGCTACTCCGGTCACCGTGGTGGAAGCCGCACTGCGCGACGGCACCTCGCTGCGCCGCCTGGAAACCGAATACGTCACGCCCGCCGGCGAAGAGCGGGTTCTGGGGCTGACCGTTTCTCCGGTGCTGGCCGCGGACGGCAAGAGCCTGGGCGCTGCCTGCCTGATCAGCGATCTCACCGAAATCAATCGCCTTTCCCGCCAGGTGCGCATGCGCGAGAACTTGGCCTCCCTGGGTGAGATGTCGGCGGGCATTGCGCATGAGTTCAAGAACTCGCTGGCCACCATTTCCGGCTACGCCCAGATGCTGACCGGGGAAGAGCACCTGGAAGTGGTGCACGACTTCGCCCGCAAGATTGAAAGCGAAACCGGCAACCTGGCGCGCGTGGTCACGGACTTCCTGGCCTTTGCCCGTCCCCAGGCGCTGCGCAACGAGCCTGTGCCGCTGCGTGCGGTTCTGGAAAATTGCGCGCGCGACTGCAGCGTGGACTTGCACGTGGAAGACGTGCCCGTGGGGATGGCGTTGATGGGCGATCCCACCGCGCTGCGCCAGACATTTTCCAACCTGCTGCGCAACAGCGCCGAGGCCGCGCGCAATGGAACGCCGGTAGAAATCAAAGTGGCGGCGGCCACCGATGAGCACGGCACGCGCCTCACTATCACCGACAACGGCCGGGGCATTCCCCAGGACAAGCTGGGCAAAATTTTTATTCCCTTTTTTACCACCAAGGCGCAGGGCACAGGCCTGGGCCTGGCCCTGGTGCACCGTATCGTGACGGAGCACGGCGGCACCATCGCCGTCTCCAGCGGAGATTGGGGAACAACTTTTACTCTGGCATTTCCGGCGCCCGTCCTGGCCAGGGCGGCGCTGGCAGCGCGCTAGAACATGGGCCAATACTCCCCCACGAAATCTGAAGCAAGTAGCCTGAGCACGTACGTGCCCGGGAAGGGGAAGATATGAAACGAACCTTCTATCTGTGCAGTGTAGCGGTGATTCTCCTGGCGGGGGTGGCGGCCGCGCAATCGGTTGCCGACGCGGCGCGGCAGACGCGCAAGCAAAACGCCAACAAACCTGCCGCCAAGGTGTTCACCAACGATGATCTGCCCACTAACGCGCCCATCAGCGTGACCGGACAGCCGTCGGCAAGCGACGAGGACAGCGCCAAGACAGCCGATGGCGGCGACGCGACAACTACCGACAACGCCGGCAAAACCGACGCGGACAAGGCGAAGGCGGACGCCGACAAGGACAAGCCCAAGACCGACGAAGACAAGAAGACCTTCGCCGAAAAGCGCGATGCCGCCATGCGTCAATGGAAGCAGCGCTTTGCCGACCAGAAGCAGCAGCTCTCGCTGCTGGAGCGGGAAATTGACGTGATGCAGCGTGAGTATCGCCTGCGTGCCGCGGCTTACTACGCCGATGCCGGCAACGCCCTGCGCAACCAGGCTCCCTGGGCCCAGCAGGAGCGCGAATACCGCGAGAAGCTGGACCTCAAGCAGAAGAAGCTGGATGAGGCCAAGCAGAAGCTGGAAGACATGCAGGACCAGGCGCGGCGGGAGGGGATGCCCAGCTCGGTGGCTGACTGAGGACGATGGACAGCATTCTCCTGGTCGAAGATAAGGACGAGCTGCGCGAAATGCTGACCCATGCGCTCAAGCGCATGGACTACACGGTCACGCCTACGGCGCAATTGGGCGATGCGCTGAAGGCGCTGGAGCGCGAGCATTTCTCCGCCGTGCTTACCGACCTGAAGCTGCCTTCCGGCACCGGCATGGATGTGCTGCACGCGGCGCTGGAGGCGGATTCCGCCACGCCGGTGGTGGTGATGACCGCCTATGGCAGCATTCAGGACGCGGTGGCGGCCATGCGCGACGGCGCTTACGACTTCATCCAGAAGCCCATTGACCTGGAGCACCTGAAGCACCTGCTGGCCCGCGCCATCGAGCGCCAGCAACTGCTGCGGGAAAACCTGGTGCTCAAGGAGGAATACGCGCAGCGCTACGGCTTTCCCCGCATGGTGGGCGAGCATCCGGCCATGCTGGCGGCGGCGCGAGAGATGCAGCGCATTGCCGCCGCCGACACCACCGTGCTGTTGCTGGGCGAAAGCGGCACCGGCAAGGAACTGTTCGCGCGCGCCATCCACCAGCTCAGCGCGCGGGGCAACAAGCCCTTCGTGGCGCTCAACTGCGCCGCCATTCCAGAGACGCTGGTGGAAAACGAGCTTTTTGGGCACGAGCGCGGCGCCTTTACCGGAGCCAACGCGCGCAAGCTGGGCAAATTCGAAATGGCTGACGGCGGCACCATCTTCCTCGACGAAATCGGCGAGCTGCCCCTGGAAGTGCAGGGCAAGCTGCTGCGGGTGCTGGAGCAGCGTACCCTCGAGCGCCTGGGCGGCACCTCCACCATCACCGTGGATGTGCGTGTGATCACCGCCACCAACCGCGAACTGGAAGCGGCAGCAGAGGCGGGCGAGTTCCGCCGCGATCTTTATTACCGGCTGGCCGTTTTTCCCATCCGCATTCCGGCGTTGCGCGAGCGCGGCGACGACGTGGAACTGCTGGCCGAACATTTCTTGGAGCGATTTCGGCGGGAGCTGCGCAAACCGCGCCTGGCGCTGGCTTCGGACGCCCTTCCCGCGCTGCGTAGTCACGCTTGGCCGGGCAACGTGCGCGAGTTGCAGAATGTGATGGAACGAGCCGCCATTCTCAACGACGGCGAAATTCACGCCGCCGACCTCGGCTTGGCCGGTCAGAACGGCGCCGAGGAAAAGAAAGCGGAGCGGGCCCGCATCGAATCCACGCTGCGCGCCTGCAAGTGGAACAAGAACGATGCCGCCCAGAAGCTGGGCATCTCCTACCGCACCCTGCTGAGCAAAATTCATGCGTATGAGCTCGATTAGCTGTCAGCGTGATTGACTCGAGCTTTCATATGTCATCCCGAGTGGGCGACCCGAACTTACCGAGGGGAGCGCGATTCGAGGGACCTTGTGCCATTTCTCAGTAGCTGCCGGTTGTGTCCCGCTCAAACAACTATTGGATGAATTAAACGGTGTCGGTTGAAGACACAGAAAAGCAGATCCTTCGTCGCACTCACCGCGCAAGTGCGGCTCGTGCTTCCTCAGGATGACAAGTCATAAGGAATCGTTTTGGGACGGCTGGAACTCGCTTCTTTTCACAACGTGTTTGAGGGGCTGAAGCCCAAATTGAAATCTTATGGCTGGTCCCGCGGCTAAAAGCGCCAAATCTCCCCTTTTTTGCCGTTTTTTAGGCAGGCAGAGAGCCTCCGGATGCTGTGGTCCCGAGCTAAGTATCATGGGGATAATGAGTTATGTGGCTTGCAAACGAAGAATCGCAGTCGGATCTGCATATCGGGGTTAGATTCTTGACTTTTCTCCAAATTAGGAGAAAAATATGTACGGATTTGGAGAAAACGAGATTTTATGGCTTTGACAACCAGCGTACCGGACCTGGGTTTAGACCTGAGAAAAGTGGCGGATTTGACCGACGCCAAGGCCCGCAAGAGGTTGAGCCACGCGGCTTTAGTGGTTTTTTTTCGTATGCTTGAAATGTGGCAGCTGCGCAACGAACAGGGCAGGGCGCTACTGGGCGGCATTTCTAACGGAAGGTACTTCGAATTGAAGCGGAGCCAGCGGGGAACCCTCACCCAGGATGAACTGACCCGCATCTCGCTGCTCATCGGTATCTTTAAAGCGCTGAACATCTTGTTCAGCCAGAAGCTGGCCCAGCAGTGGATTTCCCGCCCGAACAGCAATCCCATGTTTCACAACGAACCACCGCTGCTGGTGCTGACGCGGGGCGGCGTGCCGGGCATGCTCTCTGTTCGCCGCCTGCTCGACAGTCGCCGGGGTGGCAGGTAAGCGTTGCTGGGCACCTGCGAGATTGATCAGCGCGACACTCACCGGCTGATCCCTGCCCAGTTTGCCGACGGGGGAGCTTCCGTACTCACCCGGCTAGCCGATGACGAAGAAATACTGAACCACGTTTTTGAGCTCGACAACGCGACCAACGATCGCCTGCTGGCGGAATCGGGGCTGGCGCCGGGTATTGACATGCGGGAGCTAGTGTTCGGCATTCCCTCTTATCGAATCATTAATGCGGCGTTCTGCCATCCTGCACCCGAGGGATCACGCTTCAATTCCCCCGACCGCGGGGCATGGTATGCCGGTTTCGAATTAGAAACAGCGCAGGCGGAGGTGGCCTATCACCGGCGGCTGTGGCTGCAGGAAACGGCGTGGGAAGAAGAAGATGTTGCCGATTACCTCGATTACCTGGCGGACTTTCACGCTCCGTTCCATGACCTGCGCGGCGCGAAAGGGCACGCTGATTGCCTGGCGGTTGACGACTATAAGGCTTCGCAGGCCCTGGCGGCGCAACTGCTCAAACAGGGCTCGGCGGGAATCGTATATCCCAGCGTGCGGCGGGGGGTCGGCACCTGCATCGTGTGTTTTCGCCCAGTGCTGGTGACGAACGTGCAGCAAGGAGATACGTTTACGTTCACCTTTCCAGTGGAGGAACTGCCGCCAACGATTCGACGGATGGGCTCGTAGCTCTTGCTGCAGGAGAGCGAAAACTGCCCACAGGGGCTAAAGCCCAAAGTAAAATTCATGCTTAGTCCCACGGCTAAAGCCGTGGGCTTCCACACTGTGGGCTTCCACACTCAGGTAACCTTCACCGTTCACAAAGCGCGGCTAGTGCTTCCTCAGGATGACAGATCATGTAGGGAAACGTTGCGGGCTGAAAGCCCCATGCCCTCTCAAACGGTCCACAAGGACTAAAGCCCAAAGTAAAATTCACACTTAGTCCCACGTCTAAAGCCGTAAGCTTCCACACAGCTCCCGGGAATGCATTAGTACTTCCGTAACCACGATTGCGCCCGCTCGGTAATCGCCATCGGAGGCGGCGCAAGCTACTATAAGCAGGGTTTCTGGTGCAGGGCCGAGCCAGGCGCAGTTATCCAACCAGACAGGCCCGCAACGAATGGATACATTTCTGCAGCGGCGTTCGAAGCCGGAGTTGTTGGCGATGGCGGCGGTGCTCATCGCTGTGCCCAGCTACCTCGCTCACGTCACCGGGGGCAGCATTTCGTTTTCGATTTTTTACCTGGCACCGGTGGCGCTGCTGAGCTGGTACGTGGGTACGGTGGAGGGAATTCTGGCGTCCATAATTTCCGCCAGCGTTTGGTTACGCGCCGACCTGGTGGCGACAGGCAACTCCAACCTGATGGTGCGCTACTGGAACGCGGTGGTGCTGTTTGGATTTTTCGTGATCACGGCGCTGATACTTTCGCGCCTGAAGGCCGCTTACCAGCAGGAGCAGGAACTCTCGCGGATAGACTTTCTGACCGGTGTGCCCAACGGTCGCGCCTTCCGCCATGTAGCGGACCTGGAAAAGCACCGCGTACGCCGATACAAGCACCCGCTCACACTGGCTTATCTGGACATAGACAATTTCAAGGTGGTGAATGACCATTTCGGGCACCAGACCGGTGACGTGCTGCTGGTGTGGGTGGCGCGCTCCATCAAGCGCAACCTGCGAGCCACCGATTTCGTGGCCCGGGTGGGCGGCGATGAGTTCGCCATCCTGCTGCCCGAGACCGGCGCCGAGGCAGGCCAGTTCGTGCTCTATAAGCTGCAGCGCGTGCTGGTGGACCTGGTGAAGCAGAACGCATGGCCGGTGACCTTCAGCATCGGGGCCGCGACCTTCGTGGCCGAGCCCGAATCACTGGACGAGATGATTCAAAGCGCCGACGATCTGATGTATACGGCGAAGCGCAACGGCAAGAACCGCATAGCGCAAGCGGTAGTAGGCGCTTAACGAGCGCCGGAGCCAGAACAGCGCCGGGTTGCCTGTGAAAGAAAATTGCCGCATTTGATCCCTTCTGCTCAGTCCAGCTTACGCTTACAACCTCCCGACCCGAACCTGCACCAGACATAGGAGTGCTGCGGCACTTCGGAGGTGAAGATGCTTTGGACCCTGTTTGTAATTCTGCTGATCGCCTGGATCCTGGGCCTGGTCGGCACCTATCAGATCGGGGCGTTTGTCTGGTTGTTGCTGGTGGCCGCCGTGATCGTGCTGATTCTTCAGTTGGTGACCGGCCGCCGACCTGTGGTGTAAGCGGGCCAAAAGTTGCGATAACAATCAGCCCCGCCGCGAGGAGCAGCGCGGCGGGCGCAATTTTTCAGGGGGCGTGCCCTGGGGCACGTATTCATATGCTGTGGTTGACCTTTTTCATACTGCTGGTTTTGTGGCTGCTCGGACTGATTGGCACGTACACCATCGGCGCATGGCTGCACCTGCTGCTGGTGCTGGCCGTCATTGTGCTAATTATTCAACTGGTGCTGGGCAGAAGGAGCGCGGTGTAGCGCCGGGTGCCGTCCCCACGGGACTCGTATTTCGATTGGGCTGCATACCCAGGACTTCCGTCCTGGGCTTTACTATTTCGCCCCCTTCGGGGGCTCATATTTGCTTGTCTTCAGCCTGATGTTGTTGCGGAAACATCGGGCTGATGTTGGTGCGTAAAGAGCAAACGATCTCATTCCAGATAGGGTTCAGGAGAAGGCCCGGAGACGCCGGCGCCGGATTCGACAGACGCAAGGTCCTTCGACTGCGCGGACTGATTCGCCAGCGACTCAGCCCGCTCCAGGATGACACTCATATTTCAACCAGGCGCCGGATTACACAGTGTCAGCGGCTGCCGACGGGCACAGCCACGGCGGGCTCGGGAGTTTCCACGCTGGCCTCGCGAAGGAACTTGGCGGCTTCCTCCGGCGGCGTGGGGTTGATGTAGAAACCTGTTCCCCACTCGAAACCGGCGGTCTTGGTCAGCTTGGGCATGAACTCGATGTGCCAGTGGTAATGGTCGTTGGTGGGGTCCTGCACCGGCGAGGTGTGGATCACCAGGTTGTAGGGCGGGTTATCGAGCACGCGGTCAGCCTTCTGCAGCAACATCTTGAGCGCCTTGGCCAGATTTTCGTACAAGCTGGAAGAGGAGTTCTCAAAGGCGGATTCGTGGCTCTTAGGCAGAATCCATGTTTCAAAAGGAAAACGTGGGGCGTAGGGGGCGAGGGTCAGGAAGTCCTGATTCTCGCTGACCACGCGGCCGCCGCTCTCCATTTCCTGCCGGATGACATCGCAGAAAACGCAACGCTCCTTGAAAATGTAGTACTGCTTGGCGCCTTCCAGTTCCTCGATGACCTGGCGCGGCAAAATGGGCAGGGCGATAAGCTGCGAGTGAGCGTGCTCCAGGGAAGCGCCGGCGGGCTCGCCATGGTTCTTGAAGATAAGGATGTATTTGAAGCGGCGGTCCTTCTTCAGGTCGAGGATGCGGTCGCGGAAGGTCCAGAGCACGTCCTCCACGCGCTTGGCGGGGAGGGTGGCCAGGGTGGAATTGTGGTCAGGAGTCTCGATGATGACCTCGTGCGCGCCGATGCCGTTCATCTTGTCGAACATGCCCTCGGCCTGGCGGTTGAGGTTACCCTCGATGCCGAGAGCGGGAAATTTGTTGGGCACCACGCGCACCGTCCAGCCGGAGGTATCGCGCTGAGGCGGCGACCCGCCGTTCTGGCTGGGGCGATAGGCCTGGATTTCAGGCGGGGTCTTGTCTTCGTTGCCATAGCAGAAGGGGCAGAAGCCGCCCTTGATTTTCACCTGCTCGCGGGCAAAGTCGGTAGGACGCTTGGCGCGGTCAGTGGAGATGATGACCCACCGGCCAACCACTGGGTCTTTTCTTAACTCAGGCAATTTATGTATTTATCCTTTCCCAAAACCTTGATTCTACGATACTGAGAACGCATTTTTAAATAAGGTGATTTGCGGAGGCGTCCCCGGCCGGTCGTAATAGAGGCTGAGTACGTCAAAACGCCAAGAAGGCGAACCGGCGAAGTGGCGCAGGTACTCTTGTGCCATGCCGCCCAACTCGTCCTGTTTTTGGGCATCCACGGCGGCTTCGGCGGGCTTTACGTCGCGCGTGGTGCGGGATTTCACTTCCACAAAACAGAGCACGCTGCCATCCCAGCCGACCAGGTCAAGTTCGCCGTGGCGGCGTGGGGAGCGCCAGTTACGCGCCACCATCACATAGCCCAGGCGGCGCAGGTAGAAGTAGGCATCTTCTTCGCCGCAGGCGCCGACTGTCTGATGAGGGGCAATAGCTGGAGGCTTCAGCAGCAACCGGGCCAGGCGGTCCAACAGCCGCAACGTAAACCGGGTGACACGGCCAGACATACGCACATCCGGGGAGATATAGCCCGAGTTTAGCGTCTGCAAAGGGCAGCTGTCATTAAAAACCCGTGTGGACTACGAAAGTGGTGGAGATGCGGCAGTTGGCGTTACTTGGCGCGAGGTAGCGTTGACGGAGGTCGGAGACGGGGGTGCGCCCGCCCGCACAGGCGAGGGCGCCTGTGCCCACGTGAGCAGCAGCAGGGCGGCACTGGCGTTACAGAGTGTGTTCTTCGTCGAGGGTGGATTCGATGGCGAAGAGCAGGGCTCCAGGGCCATCGAAGGGATCAATCACAGCATCGGCGTTAGCGGGCATTTCATGAATCCCGCAATACATTACGACATGAGTCGCCGGCCAACGTTTTTTCATTTCCGCGGCCAAAGCGATGCGGTCATCGTAAGGCAGCGAGGCGCTGAGGATGGCAACGTCAAAGCAGCCGGCGACACAATGATTAACGGCCTGGCCGTAGTCCTCGGCTGAGCAAACGTTGTACCCGGCATTCTGCAACACCATGCCGCGTGTGCGCAGGACGGAACCGTCATTGCACACGGAAAGGACCTTGGGTTTGTTTCTGGCGGTGGCAGTGTTGCCGGACTGGTTCGCCATGGAGAAAAGTAGCTGCAACGACAGTGCCATTCCAGCCGGTGCTTGGGATTCAACCACTTAGCTGCATGCGTGAAGAGGGTTGCGGCTGCAGTGGGGAAAATTTGCCGGAAAAAATTACCGCCATGAAAAGGAAGAGCCGCAGCGGCCTACGGCTCTTCGCTTAGATCAGCATCAGGAATTGTTAAAACAGGTTAAGCACCCTGCGGCTTACCCGGGCCGCTGGCCTTGTGCGATTTGCCACCGACAAGTTCGATACATTCTTCGAGCACGTCGAGGGCTTCATCGGCCTGCTGCCGTGTGACCACGAGCGGCGGTGCAATGCGGATGGAGTTAGGACCGGCGCCGAGGAACAGGATGCCGCGCTGAAAGGCCAGTTCCACGATGCGGTCGCGCTCGGGGCCGGCGGGCGTTTTGCTCTCGTGATCCTTGATGATTTCGACGCCGATCATCAGCCCTTGTCCGCGCACGTCGCCCACCATGTTGTGTTTCTGCGGCCAGTTGCTGAGGCGCTGCATGATGTGGCGGCCCACTTCGGCCGCGTTCTTCATGGCCTCGCGTTCGATGACGTCGAGTGTGGCCAGAGCAGCGGCGATGCAAACAGGATTGCCGCCGAAGGTGGAAGCATGCGAGCCCGGCACCCAATCCATGATGCTCGCCCTGCTGATGGTGACGCCCAGCGGCATGCCGGAAGCGATGCCCTTAGCGATGCAGACGATGTCGGGCTCCACGCCGGCGTGCTCGATGGCCCACCACTTGCCGGTACGGCCCACGCCGGACTGGACTTCGTCGGCCACCAGCAGGATGCCGTTCTCGTCGCAGATGCGGCGCAACTCGCGCAGAAACTCGGGCGGGGCGACCACGTAGCCGCCTTCGCCCTGAATGGGCTCGACGAAGATGGCGGCCACTTCTTCGGGAGGCAGCGTGGTTTTGAACAGCTTCTGCTCGATGAAGCGGGCGCAATCAATGGCGTATTGCTTCGCATCCGTGCCCTTGGGTCGGCGGTAGACGTTCGGGTAGGGGATGTGAGTGACGCCGGGCATGAGCGGCGCGAAACGGCGCTTCTGCTGCGGCTTGGAAGCGGTGAGCGCCAGCGAGCCCATAGTGCGGCCGTGGAAGGCGCCAAAGAAGGCGATGATGTTCTGCCGCTGGGTGTGGTAGCGGGAGAGCTTTATGGCGCATTCGATGGCTTCCGTGCCGGAGTTGCCGTAGTACACCTTGTGCGGGCCGCGCATGGGCGCAATCTTTGACAAACGCTCGGCCAACGTGATCATGTTCTCATAATAGAAATCGGTTCCCGACATGTGGATGAGCTCGGCCGCCTGCTTCTGGATGGCCGCCACCACTTCGGGATGGCAGTGGCCGGTGGAAACCACGGCGATTCCGGCGGAAAAGTCGAGGAACTCGTTGCCATCTACGTCTTCGACCAACACCCCGCGGCCGCGCCGGGCAACCATGGGATAGGAGCGGGTGTAGGACGGGGAAATCCACTTATTGTCGTCCGCCACGATGCGGCGGGCGTTGGGTCCAGGAAGCTCGGTCTTGATGCGGCCTCCGGCCACGGGAGCTGCAATTTTGGTTGACATGGCATCCTCCAAGGATCGGTAGCGCCGGCGTCTCGCCGGCTGATGTGAGCTGCGCAAGCGTGCGCAGGAGCGCGCCCCGTTGCCGGGGCTACCGGTGTGTGAGGAGGATCAGTTAGTCGCCGCCGAAGAGGTTGGGACGGGAGCGGGAAGGCACGTGCAGCAAGGCTACCCGCGGGAAAGCCAAATTCCACCGCAGCCGGCAGGGAGGCGCCGGAAGGGAGCTCATGCCGTGATGGCGGTGGCGGTTCATGTCGTTTTCTATTATAACGCTTGGTCGCAATGGGGCGGCAGTAGCGAAGGGCCAGGACCTGGTTCCCAGTACCTAGTACCTAGTCTCGAGCTTCGTTTTGGGTCGCCGATGACCCAAGCGGGTCGCACATTCTGCGCTTGCCCGGAGGAGGTGTGCTGGTGGCGGCGAGACGCCGCCACTACAGCCGGCGGGACGCCGGCGCTACGGGGTGGCGAGGGCGGCGTCTTCGGCGGCATAGTCGAATTGGCGGGGATCAATTTGCGGGGGATGAGCGCGTTCCCATTCCACGGTAAGCTGGACCGCTCTTTCCACGGGCACGTGGTCAAGGTAGCCGAGGTGCTTGCGGATCTTGTGGCTGCTGGCGACCCAGTGCTGGTCGGCACGCCGGAGGAGCAGCAGGTGCTGGGGAGTCCGCTCCCGGGGCAAGAGGACGAAATCGCCCTTCCAGCCAACCACAGCGGTGATTTCCTTTGCCCACTCCAACTCGGAGAGCGCCGGTTCTTCACAGACGTTGTAAATCTGGCCGGCGGCGGCATCCGCTGTGGCCGCGAGGGAGATGGCCGCAGCAACGTTTCCCACGTAGCCACGTGACCAGCGCCAGGCGGCGAGTTCGTCCCAGAAAATAATCTTGGGGCGGCGGTCGTCCATGCGCTTGAGATAGGGAAAGAAGCGGTGCAGTGGGTCGCCGGGGCCGTGGACGGCGGGCAGGCGCAGGACGGTCCCCGGCAGCTGCGGGTCCGATAAGACAGCGCGCTCGACGGGGATCTTGTCGTAATCGTCATCGGCCCAGTCGAAGATTTTCCGCATCATTTTCAGTGCTTCTGGTGAGTAGGGATGGGGAGTGCTGCGCAGCTCGGAAGTCTCGGTCAAGGGCAGGGGCTGGAGTGGGCCAGATTCGGTGCCGTGCACCAGGCCCATGGCGCGGTAGACATCCATGCTGCTGATGGCCACTACCCGTTTGGCCACGCCGCGAAATGTGTTCATCAGCGCCTGGGCCTGGGGAGCGGAGCTGAGGATCATGTCCACGACAATTTCCGGAGCGAAGCGGCGGACGGCGGCATTTTGAGGAAGCGTGCTGCGGTCCCCGATAAAGGTTTGCACGCCCTTTGGAAGTTCTGCGGTTCGGCCGCCGCGATGAAGGACCGCGACCTGATGGCCCTGGCGTGAGAGTTCGCGCACCACGTGGGGCCCGATGAAGCCGGTTCCGCCGATGAGGAGAATTTTCATGACGGGGTGATCTTAACCGAAGGTTCTATTGGCCCGCCCCGAAATGCATAGGTTCTTCGGTCGCGCTCCCCTTCGCCAGCTCGGCTCGCGCTCGCTCAGAATGACATGGTGCGCGGGTATTCGCTGTGAGGCACAGTTCGGCGGAGCACGAGTCGTCTGTTATCTTTGCCGTTACTCGCATGCACGAAGCGCAGCGACAGAACCGGTTCACCCTTCTGCTGGCGTTTGGATTGGTGTATGTGTTCTGGGGCTCGACCTACCTGGCGATTGATATTGCGGTGATGCACATCCCGCCCGCGCTCACCTGCGCCACGCGATTTCTGATTGCCGGGCCGCTGATGCTGGCTTACTGCGCGGTGAGCGGGCGGCGGCTGCGAGTTTCCAGCGATAGTCTGGTGAGGTTCGCGATTGTGGGCGTGCTGCTGCTCACCGGCGGCAACCTGACGCTGGCCTGGGCGGAACAATATGTGGCTACCGGGCTGGCGGCGCTGATCGTGGCGGTAATTCCCATCTGGATGCTGGTGGTGGATAGCTGGATCCTGCGCGGGGACCGGGTATCGCCGCGGGGGCTGGCGGGGATTGGCCTGGGTGTAGCGGGCGTGGCGGTGCTAGTGTGGCCGGAATTCAGCGCCGGAGGCCGCCTGGGCCTGATGCCGCTGATTGCTTCGCTGAGCCTGGTGCTGGGTTCGTTGAGTTGGTCCGTGGGTTCCGTGCTCTCCAGGCGGTGGGACCATGGAGGCGATCCGTTCGTTGCCGGGGGATGGGAGATAACGGCGGCGGGCATTGCCAACCTGCTGATCGCGCTGGCCACGGGCGAACCGCGGCGCGTGGTGTGGACAGCGCACGGAATTGAAGCCATCCTCTACCTGGTGGTGTTCGGTTCGTGGGTGGGCTACACCGCATACATCTACCTGCTCAAGCACGCGCCGACCAGCAAGGTTTCGACGTACGCGTATGTGAACCCGGTGATTGCCGTGTTTCTGGGCTGGCTGGTGCTGCACGAGAGTGTGAATCGCTACATCGTGGCGGGAACGATCATTATTGTGGCGGCGGTGGTGCTAGTGACCAGCGCCAAGGTGAGGGGACGGGGCGAGCTGGCGGAAGAGGAACTGCCGGCGGTGGAAGCGACGTGAAATTGAGTAATTGGGGAATCGGGTGATTGGGTAAGTTCCCGCCCTTCTGTTGCGCGGGCAAGATGCCCGCGCGACAGCCGGCGCGACGCCGGCGCTACGACGCGGGCGAGGGCGCCCGCGCCACAAGAACTCCAGGGCGGGACGCCGGCGCTACGGGAAATCGGCCCCCTGCGACCTCTGCGTTAAAGCTTCTACTCGTAGCGCAGGGCGACGACGGGATCCACGCTGGCGGCACGGCGGGCGGGCAGGCCGCCGGCCAGGAGCGCAACCAGCGCGAGCAGGAGCACGGCGAAACCGAATACCAGCGGATCAGTGGCCTGTACTCCATAGAGCAGCGAGGCCACTAGGCGGTCGGCGGCAAAGGCAACAGCCAGGCCGATGGCCAGACCAATTGCAGCCATGCGCGCCACTTCGCGCAAGATAAGTCCGGCAATGCTTTCGCGGGTAGCGCCCAGGGCCATGCGGATGCCGATTTCGCGGGTGCGCCGCGCCACCACGTAAGCCATCACGCCATAAAGTCCGATGGCGGCCAGAAGCGCGGCCAGCAAGCCCAGGCACAGCGACAAGGACGTCAGCAGGCGGTCGGCAAACACGGTCTCGTCCACCTGCTGGTTGAGAGTTTTCAAGTCATAAACCGGCAGGTTGGGGTCAAAGGTCTGCACGATCTTCCGCAGAGTCGTAGCCATGGCCGCAGGCTCGTTGGCGGTGCGCACGTAGAAGGTGGCGCGCCCGAACGCGGGGTCCTGGGCGTAAGGCGCATAGACGAAGGGATGAATGGGGTCGCGCGGGTCGGAGTGCTTGCTGTCCTGGACCACACCCACAATTTCGATTTCGGGTTTGTCGGCGCCAGAGCCAAGGCGGAAGTGGACACCGAGCGGGCCGCGTCCCGGCAGGAAGCGGCGGACGAAGGTGGCATTGACGACGGCGACCAGGGGGCTGGCGGCGGTGTCGGACTCGCGAAATTCGCGGCCGGCCCGCAGCGGAGTACCGAGAGTGGAGAAGTAATTGGGTCCAATTTCGTTGCGCCAGACGTGCATGTCTTCGCCTTCGCGGGCGTTATAGCCCTGGATGGTTGCGTCAGAGCCCCACTCGTCATCGGCGAGGATTGGAATAGTAGCGGCGCTCACCGAGCTGACATCCGGAGTCGCGGCGATGGTTTGGCGCAACTGATCCACAAAAGCCAGAGCCCGTTGCGGGGAATATCGGTTGAGCTGGGGCGCGATGGTGAATTCGACGACGTGATCCGTACGCAAGCCCAGGTTGGTGTTCTTCAGGTTGAGCAGGCTGCGGGTAAAGAGGCCGGCGGCGGTAAGGAGAACCGCGGTGAGGGCCACCTGGCCAACGATGAGCGCCTTGCGCAGGCGCACGCTGGAAATGCGGTGGGAGACGCTGGCGCCCAGGTCTTTGAGCGTGCTCTGCAGATCGGTGTGCGCCGCCCGCAGGGCGGGCAGGAGGCCGAACAAAATTGCGGTGAGGAGAGAAAGAGCCAAGGCGAAGGCGAGGATGCGGCCGTCGAGCTGCTTTTCCAATCCTAAAACGTCCATGCCTTCCTGCATGGTCTGCACCAGAAAGCCGAGGGTCCAGACAGCAAAGAGCACACCTGCAGCGCCGCCCAGAATTGCGAGCAGGAGATTTTCCGTGAAGAGCTGGCGCACCAGACGCCAGCGCGCAGCGCCTACGGCCAGGCGCACGGCGATTTCTCGCTGCCGGGCCTCGCCCCGAGCCACGAGCAGGCTGGCCAGATTGGCGCAGGCAATGAGCAGCACCAGGCCGACCATCACCGCCAGCAGGATTAAAGGCTGGCGGGCATCGGCTTGCAGAACTTGCCGGCCAGAAGCGCCGGGTTCCAGCAGAAGGGGCCGCTTCAGGAACTGGCGTTTGCTCGTCTCGGAAAGCTTCATGAGGGGCACTTCAGCCAGGAGCAGCGAATGGTACAAAGGCTGCAGGGCAACCTGGGCGCGAGCGCGAGTGGCGCCGGGTTGGAGGCGGCCGAGGATGGCCACCCAATTGTCCTTGGTGTCTTCCAGGCCGTTCCAGTTGGGAGTCATCTGCGGCTTCATGGTGATGGGAATGAAGATGTCGGACAAGTCGCCGATCTGCACGCCGGTGAAACCGGGGCGGGCCACGCCCACCACGGTGAGGACGGTGCCGTTCACCGTCAACTGCTTGTTGAGGATGGCGGGGTCGCGTCCAAAGCGCCGGGCCCAGTAACCGTAGCTCAGCACGGCCACGGGATTGGCGCCGGGGGCGGTTTCGTCCTGGAGGGAGAAGACGCGGCCCAGGGCGGGAGGAACGCCCAGTACCTCGAAGTAGTTGCCGGAAACCAGTTCACCGCTGGCGCGCTCGGTGCTGCCCTGGCCGGCGACGTTCAAAGGTACGTGAAAGCGGGCCAGCAGACCAGAGAAGACCTGGCTCTGAGCGCGCAAGTCCTTATAGAGCGGATAGGAGAACGAAGTGGCACCGTCACTATCGCTGGAAGTGTGGCCGGGTTTTTCGCCAGGCGAGCGCAGGATGGCCAACTGCTCGGGATTCTGCACCGGCAATTCACGCAGGAGGACCTGGTAGGTGAGGGAGAAAATGGCGGTGTTGGCGCCGATGCCGAGGGCCAGCATAAGCACCGCAATGGCGGTGAAGGCGGGCGACTTCAGCAGCATGCGAGCCCCGTAGCGAACATCCTGCAGCAAGGTATCCATGATTGCTCCGGTCCAGATGAGGATAGCTACACTGGGCCCTTGGCTTGCGGTAGCAAGTCAGCTGCCGAGATGGCGAAGGTAAATGGCTGTTTCTAAAGGGGCAAGCGGGAATGCTGTTGGTGGTTTTGCGGGCCGTGTGCGCTTGTGGGACGGCGCAGTCCGGAAATGGACAGTAAGGCGGGGCGAAAACTAGGGCAGGAAAAATCCGCTATATCATGGGGGGAATGCCGAAGCGCCGCCGCAGTGCGTCGGATTTGCCACCCGAAGACGCGCTGTTTGCTGTGAAGCAGCGCAAGAAGGTTCCGCATGAGTTCGTGCTTGAGGCGCTAGCTCCGCTTTCGCCACGAACGAACCCGATGTTCGGGTGCCTGGCGGTATATGTCGGGGAAAAAATCGCCGTGATTCTCCGGGACAAAAGCTCGAAGACGGAGGACAACGGCGTGTGGCTGGCCACGACTGAGGAGCACCACGAGAGCCTGCGGCGCGAGTTTCCCAAAATGCGCTCCGTCGGAGTGCTGGGAAAGAAGGTAACCGGATGGCAGATCCTTCCCGCGGACGCGCCGGATTTTGAAGAAGCAGCGCTGCACGCCTGCGAGCTGATTCTGGCGGGCGATTCGCGGATTGGGAAGGTACCGGGAGCGCGGCGGGGAGCGAGACCGGCGCCGGGCAAGAGCGCGGCGAAGCGCAGGAAGAGATCATAATTTAGCGGGTGACAGCTTTGAGTGGCGCGCGAACTTCAAGCGCGTGCGTTGACGCAGTTTCCCTCCTCCAATTAGCCTACAGCGGGAGTGCAACGGTGATCGGCGAAACAATCAGCCACTACCGCATCGTTTCAAAAATAGGGCAGGGCGGAATGGGCGTGGTCTACCGCGCCCATGACGAGGTCCTGGAGCGAGACGTTGCTCTCAAGCTGGTGGCAGAGGGCGCGGCGGACCAGCTTTCGCGCGAGCACCTGCTGCATGAAGCCCGGGCGGCCTCCGCACTGAGCCATCCCAACATCTGCACCATCCATGAAGTGGGTGAGTTCAAGGATGAACTCTACATGGTGATGGAGCTGGTGGAGGGGAAGTCGCTACGGGAACTGATTGGGCAGGACGGCCTGGCGGTTGAGACCGTGATGCGCTATGGGGCGCAGATTGCGGCGGCGCTGGCGCATGCGCACAGCCGCAACATTGTTCATCATGACCTGAAGAGCGCCAACATTCTGGTTACGCCGCAAGGGCTGGTCAAAGTGCTGGATTTCGGCCTGGCGCGGCGGGTGCCCAAGCCGGCGGACGAGGTGGCTACAGTCAGCGTGGCACCTCCGCCAAGTTCCGGGACGGTGATGGGCACGCTGTTCTACATGGCGCCGGAAGTACTGCGCGGGCAGTCGGGCGACTACCGCAGCGATTTGTGGGCGCTGGGAGCGGTGATCTACGAGGCGGTGTCAGGACAAATGCCGTTCCGAGGAACGACCAGCATCGCCGTTGGGTCCGCCATTCTGCACGAGCCGCCAATGCCGCTGCCAGAGCGAATACCGCCGGGTTTGCGGGCCATTATTCAGCGCTGCCTGGCCAAAGAGCCGGCACAGCGCTACCAGCAGGCGGCCGAGGTGGAGGCGGCGCTGGAAGCGGTGCAGTCTGCCTCGGTGGTTCCCCGGGCAGCGCAACCTGAGCAACGCGGGCCGCTGACCACGGTGCATCGAGGCATTCGTCACCTGCGGGTGAAAAACGGCGATGTGCTGCTGATGGTGGGAACAATTAAGGGAGCGTTCCTGCTGCGGTCGAACCGGGAGCGGCGAAAGTGGGATGTGGCTGGGCCGTATTTTCACGGGCAAGCGATTTATGCCTTCGCATATGAAGGGCGCGAAGGGCGACATCGGTTGTGGGCGGCCACCCACACTTTCTGGGGCACCTACCTGCGGTCGAGCGACGATTTCGGGAAGGTGTGGACCAATCCAGCCGAGACCAACGTAAAATTTCCCGCTGAGACGGGCACGGTGCTGAACAATATCTGGCAGATTTGCCTGGGACGGGCAGAGGAGCCAGATGTGATGTACTGCGGGGTGGAACCGGCGGCGCTGTTTGAATCGCGTGATGCGGGAGAGTCGTGGTCGCTGGTGCGGGGGCTGTTCGATCACCCGCACCGGCCGCGCTGGGTGCCGGGAAACGGCGGGCTGACGCTGCACACCATTGCTCTTGATCCCACGAATAAAGACCGCATGTACGTGGGTATTTCCGCGGGCGGCGTTTACCGTACCGACGATGGAGGGCGCAACTGGCGGGCGCTGAACCGCGGCATTCGCGTGGTGTACCAGCCGGAAAAGTATCCTGAGTTCGGGCAATGCGTGCACAAGTTCGTGATGCACCAGGCTAAACCGGAGCGTCTGTTTCTGCAGAACCACTGGGGACTTTATCGTTCCGACGACAGAGCGGAAATGTGGCAGGACGTAGCTAACGGGGTGCCCTCGGACTTTGGCTTCGCCATGGTGATGCACCCGCACAATCCTGACTGCCTGTATATCCTGCCGGTAGAGTCGGATGAATTCCGCTGCGCGCCGGAAGGACGGCTGCGCGTCTATCGCACACGCAACGCGGGGGGCTCGTGGGAGCCGCTAATGCGCGGGCTGCCGCAGAAGGGAGCGTACGAGACCGTGCTGCGCGACGCCCTGGCGACGGATTCGCTCGACCCACATGGCTTGTATTTCGGAACACGAAGCGGGCAGCTCTACGGCTCGAACGACGAGGGCAAGACGTGGAAGAGAATCCTGGAGGGATTGCCGGCGATAGTCTGTGTCAAGAGCGCAGTGATTGGCGAGCCGCGCGCGGCCAGGAGTTCGCCGGCGGCTCGGGCCGCGTCCGAGCGCTCGAGAACAAAGCCGAAGAACAGTACGAAGCGGAAGAGGCAGCGGTGATCACGTTTCACATTCCGGGGCCTTTGCGTCCCTTCAGTGGAGGGCGCAGCGAAGTAGAGCTGAAGGCGCCGGCAGGCACGGTGTCCGAGGCGTTGCAGGCGCTGTGGGCCGCCTGTCCAGGCATACAGGACCGCGTGGTTACCGAGCAGGGACAGGTGCGGGAGCACATCAACATTTTCGTGGGCAAAGAGAACATTCGTTACACCGGCGGGCTGGCGACGCCTGTTTCTGCGAGTAGCGAGATTTCGATCGTGCCGGCCATCAGCGGAGGGAAGACGGCGGAAGAACCTGAGCCCCGTCGCGCCGCGCAGAAGAGTTTCAATCCGTTTGCCAATGTCGCGGGGAAAAAATACCTGAGCCTGGCCAGCTTTCGCAAGAATGGGCAGATGGTGCGGACGCCGCTATGGTTTGCCGAACAGGATGGGAAGCTTTACTTCATGACGCGCGACGACAGCTGGAAGTACAAGCGGATTGGCAACAATCCCCGGGTGCTGGTGGCGCCGTGCACAATGCGGGGACGCGTCACCGGACCGGATGTGGAAGGGAGAGCGCGGGTGCTTGAGCCGTGGGAATTTGCTGCAGCCCGGCACGCGCTGGAGCGCAAGTATTGGCTAATGCGATTACCGCTGTGGAGCAAGCACAACATTTTTCTGGAGGTCACGGCAGCGTAAGACGTCCTGAGTACCTGCTTTCAAGTGGGTGATTGAACCAGCATACGTTTCCTACTAGACTAAAACCGACACGCATTCTCCACGGAGGTTCGCATGCCAACTCCCTTAACCTCCCACAAACCGAAAACTCGGCACAGCGATCCTGCCGAACTGCAAGAGCAAATCCGCAGCCGGGCGTATGAGATATACGAACAGCACAATCGGACAGAAGGGCACGATCTGGACGACTGGCTGCAAGCCGAAGCGGAACTCACTGGAACAAAAACTCAGCAGCCACTTGACCTTAACCAATGGGTGGCCTATGACGGCTGGCACTGTACAGATGAAAGCGCAGGCCAAGGGTAAGCAGAATCATGCGCGCGGGAATTGCTTCCGTAGCGGCATAACGTTTATCTAATAATCGCGATTCGCGGGTGTCAATGCTGGTCGAGGATGCTAAATCATCGCTACGACAACATGGCGAAACCCTGACATCCGTCCTTCTCGACATCATCAATCGTGTTTCGTAAATCGCTGAGTAAACCTGCGCGCTTTCATCAACCGCGAACAGGTGTTGCTCCATAAGTCCCTCTCATTTCTGTCGTAGCGAATAGAACAGACCGATGGCTTCGAAACGCCTTGGTCAAGAATAAGGAGACATCATGAAAATCGTAGTAATCGGCGGTACGGGGCGTATTGGATCAAAGGTTATCAACAAGCTTCGCGAGCACGGACACGAAGCGGTAGCGGCAGCGCCCAACACCGGGGTCAATACCCTCACAGGCGAGGGGCTGGCGGAAGTGCTGAAAGGCGCCTCGGTAGTGGTGGACGTATCAGACTCTCCTCAATGGGACGACGCAGCCGTACTGAAGTTCTTCGAAACCTCAACCCGTAACCAGCTTAAGTATGAGGCGGCCGCAGGCGTAGGACATCATGTTGCCTTATCAGTAGTGGGGACCGAGCGGCTGTCGGAAAGCGGCTATTTCCGGGGCAAAATCGCTCAGGAGAAACTGATCAGAGAATCTTCCATCCCTTACACCATTGTGCACGCGACGCAGTTCTTCGAGTTCCTCAAGGGCTTGGCTGACTGGTCCATGGTGGGCGAGGAGGTGCATTTGCCTCCTGTGCTTTTCCAGCCGATGGCGGCCGACGATGTCGCCAGTGGCGTAGCCAAGGTCGCGGTAGGCCCGCCGGCAAACGGCATCGTGGAAATTTGCGGCCCGGAACAGTTTCGCCTGGATGAACTAGTCCGGCGGCGCCTGGCGTCGCTCAAAGATCCGCGCAAAGTCGTCGCTGATCCCAACGCGCGTTACTCGGGAGCAAAAATCAGCGAGAAAACGCTGGTTCCGGGCAATAACGCACGACTCGGCGAGACCCGTTTCGAAACCTGGCTCAAGGAGTCGGCAGCGCAAAGGCCGGCCGCGTGAAGATGGATTAGTGTCGAACACACGAATTGACACGGTCCGGTTTGGACTGTTTGCCTGCAGTTCTAAGGAAAGGAGAAACCATGAAAATCGGCATCATCGGGGCAGGCCAGATCGGTGGCACACTCACACACCGGCTGGCGCGGTTGGGGCACGAAGTGTTTGTTGCTAACTCTAGAAGGCGCTCATCCTTAGCGGGACTAGCCAATGAGAGTGGCGCGAAGGCCGTGACGGTTCGGGAGGCAGCCAGCGCAGGCCAAGTGGTGATAGTGACAATTCCAGAGGCGAAGATTCGCGACCTTCCGAAAAGTCTTTTTGAAGGTGTCCCGCCGGACGTTGTGGTGATTGACACTGGCAATTACTACCCGCGTGAACGTGACGGCCGCATTGAGGAAATCGAAGCCGGCATGACCGAAAGCCGGTGGGTTGCGAATCAGCTGGACCGCCCCGTGGTCAAGGCTTTCAACACCATGAATTACAAAAAACTGCTCGAACTCGGTCGTCCGCCAGGTCCTGGACGGCTCGCCCTGCCGGTCGCGGGCGACGACTCCAGAGCGAAGCAAGTAGTGCTGCAGTTGGTTGACGAACTCGGGTTTGACGGAGTCGACGCCGGAACCTTAGACGATTCGTGGCGCCAGCAGCCCGGCACACCGGTTTATGACCACAATCTCGACAGCGCCGGCGTGCGGCGCGCATTGGCCGAAGCGCAAAGGGAGCGCCTCCCGCAGTGGCGGGCATCAGGGGACAGTCCCGGCGACTTCGCCCAATCGGCCTAAGGTCGGTTCTCGTTTGTCTAGGCTCGCCTAATCGCTCTGGCGCGCCACTTGAGTCCCAAAGCAGCTCCAAGAGCTGGAGACGTGATGGGACTTACAAAAAAACTCGTGTGGCACTGAGCGTGATCGCATAGTACCGCCCAACACCCAGCGCGCGTCGAGATGGCGTCGGTCAAGCGAAAGGGTAATTTTATGAGGTTCACCAAAACAATTTTGGCGCTGGCATGTCTCATGTCGACCGCCCTGGTAGCACAGGAAGCCAAAGTAACGCAGCTCATGTCGAAAGACCTGACAGACCTTCCCGGCAAAGAAGGGGTGATGATCACGGTGGAATATCCGCCGGGCCATGCGGACGAAATACATCGCCACAACGCACATGCGTTTGTTTATGTACTGGAAGGATCGGTCGTGATGCAGGTGAGAGGCGGAAAGCAAGTGACTCTGACGCCTGGTCAGACCTTCTACGAAGGCCCGAATGATGTCCACATCGTTGGGCGAAACGCAAGCCAGACCAAACCGGCAAAATTCGTCGTGTTCTTCGTGAAGAACAAAGGCGCTCCGATACTGGTTCCCGCCAAGTAAACACATGCAACTGCGAGTAGTTCTGCTCGCACAAACCGAAGGAGGAAATTCATATGAGCACGATCACGGTAAAGGATGGAACGACAATCTACTACAAGGACTGGGGCAGAGGTCCGGTGGTCACGTTTTCCCACGGATGGCCGCTGACCGCGGATGCATGGGACGGCCAAATGCTTTATCTTGCCCAGAATGGATTCCGCGTGGTGGCTCACGACCGGCGCGGCCATGGGCGCTCGAGCCAGGCTTCGTCTGGAAATGATATGGACACCTATGCTGACGATCTGGCCGCCCTTATTCAGGCGCTTGATCTCAAGGATGTCACCCTTGTGGGTCACTCCACGGGCGGAGGCGAAGTAGCGCGCTACATCGGACGCCACGGCACAAAGCGGGTTGCCGCGGCTGTCCTGATTGCCGCGGTGCCGCCGCTCGTGGTGAAGACCGCTGCCAATCCCGAAGGGCTCCCGATTGAGGTGTTTGACGGATTGCGGAGCAGCCTCTTTAAAGATCGTTCGCAGTTCTACCAAGACTTTGCCGCAATGTTTTATGGAGCCAACCGGCCAGGTGCGAAAGTCTCGCAGGGGATTCTGCACCAGTTCTGGCTCTGGAGCATGCAGGGTGGTCTGAAGAACATTTACGAGTGCATCAAGGCATTTTCTGAGACCGACTTTACGGAGGACCTCAAGAAATTTGATGTGCCGACGCTGGTCATGCACGGTGAGGACGACCAAATCGTGCCCATCAAAGACTCATCGAAGAAAACAGCCAAGCTCATCAAAGGGGCGCAGGAAATTTACTATCCTGGCAGGCCGCACGGCCTCACAGCTACGCACCAGGATGAAGTCAACACCGACCTGCTGAGATTCTTGAGGTCGGTCCAACAGGCTCGCACGGCAGCAGCGTAAGTCCTTGGGTCCGGCAGATCGCATCTCGTCGGCGGTCTGCCGGGTTCTCGACGGAAGGTGCAGGTGCGACCGCAGGCGAGGGCGCCCGCGCCACGTGTTTCTTCTTACTCTCGCGGGCGAGGCGCGGCGCGCCAACACGCTGAGGGCGAGACGCCCTCAGGACAGCCGGCGAGTCACCCCATCACGCCAAGAGCAGGCGTGATGGGGACCCCGGCGAGACGCCGGAGCTACAGCAATTGCCTACTCGGCAGCGACCAGTTCGCCCACCCAGGCGGGCTCGAGGGCACTGTCCTGCGCGTCTACGACCGCGATGGTGGTGATATTGACCACGTCGTCCACATCCGCGCCGCGGGGCAACAGGTGCACGGGTTTCCTCATGCCCATGAGCATCGGCCCCAGGGTTTCCCCGCCGCCAATGCGCGCCAGCAGCTTGTAGGCGATGTTGGCGGAATTGAGGTCGGGGAAGATGAGGACGTTGGCGCCGCCGTGCAGGGTGGAGAAGGGATAATCGCGCTCCAGCAATTCGGGGTTGACGGCAATATCGGCCATCATCTCGCCATCCACAATCAGGTAGGGGTCAGCCTGCTTTACAAGCTGGGTGGCGCGCCGCATTTTCTCAGCCTGGGGATGCTTGTTGCTGCCGAAATTGGAGAAAGAGAGCATGGCCACCCGTGGCTCAACATCGAAGCGGCGGGCGGCATGGGCAGTGCAGAGGGCGATTTCGGCCAGATCCTCGGCGGAAGGATCAATGTTGACGCTGCAGTCGGCGAGGAACATCAGGTCGCCCTTGCGGGTAATCATGACATAGCAGCCTGAGACCTTGTGCGTGCCGTCGTGCACCTGAACCACCTGCAGTGCGGGGCGGATGGTTTCGGGGAAGTGCTGGGTGACGCCGGACACCAGAGCATCAGCATCGCCCATGCGCACCATCATGGAGGCGAAGTAGTTGCGGTTTTTGATGAGCCCGCGCGCCTCCGCCAGCGTCAACCCGCGGCGCTGCCGGATACGGTAGAGTTCGTAGACATAAGGCCGCTGCAACAGGGATGTGGCGGGCTCCACTATTTCCATGCCCTGCAAGGGAACGCCCAGCTCCGCGGCCCTGGCCTGAATGGCGGTTTCGCCGCCGAGCAGAATGGGTTTGGCGATTTTTTCGTCCACCAGGATGTGGCAGGCGCGCAGAATTTTGTCGTTGTCGCCCTCGGGAAAGACGACGCGCTTAGGCTGGGCCTGAGCTTTGCGCACCATCATGCGCACCACTTCGTGCGCCTTGCCCAGACGGGCTTCCAATTGTTCGCGATATTGGGCGATGTCAACCGGCTCGCGGGCCACGCCGCTTTCCATGGCAGCGCGGGCAACGGCAGAGGAGACCCATACCAGCACGCGCGAGTCAAAGGGCTTGGGCAGAATGTATTCGGGGCCGAAGGCCAGGCGCTCGACGCCATAGGCGCGGCAGACGCGGTCGGGCACGTCTTCCTTGGCCAGAGCAGCCAGGGCGCAAGTGGCCGCCAGCTTCATCTCGTCGTTGATGGCGGTGGCGCGCACATCGAGCGCGCCGCGGAAAATAAAGGGGAACCCGAGCACGTTGTTGACCTGGTTGGGATAGTCGGAGCGGCCAGTGGCGACAATGGCGTCGGAGCGCGCGGCACGCGCCTCTTCATAAGTAATCTCCGGATCAGGATTCGCCATAGCAAAGACGATCGGGCGTGGCGCCATGCTGCGAATCATCTCCTGTGTAAAGACACCCTTGATGGAGAGGCCGACCAGAACGTCAGCGCCCACGACCGCATCTGCCAGCTTGCGGTGCGGCGTTTCCCGGGCAAATTGCTCCAGGTAGGGATTCATGCCTTCGGTGCGGCCTTTGTAGACCACGCCGAAAACGTCCACCATGGTAAGGTTCTCGCGCTTCACGCCCAGGCGAATATAGTGGGCGGCACAGGCCAGGCCGGCGGCTCCCGCTCCGCAGAACACCACCTTGACCCTGGCGATGTCCTTGCCCACCAGTTCCAGGGCGTTGAGCAACGCCGCGCCGTTGATGATGGCGGTGCCGTGCTGGTCGTCGTGGAAGACGGGAATTTTCATGGTGCGGCGCAGCTCTTCCTCGATCTGAAAACACTCGGGCGCCTTGATGTCTTCCAGGTTGATGGCGCCGAAGGTGGGCTCCAGCAGCTGGCAGACACGAATCACGTCTTCGGGTTTGGTGCTGTCCACTTCCAGGTCGAAAACATCAATATCGGCGAAGCGCTTGAACAGGACGCCTTTGCCTTCCATGACCGGCTTGCCGGCAAGAGCTCCAATGTGGCCCAGGCCGAGCACAGCGGTGCCGTTGCTGACCACGGCGACGAGGTTGCCGCGGCTGGTGTACTTGAAAGCGTCGTTCGGATTCTTTTGGATTTCCAGGCAGGGTTCGGCGACGCCGGGCGTGTAGGCCAGGCTCAAATCACGTTGGGTGCGACAGGGTTTGCTGGGATTGACCTCGATTTTGCCGGGCCGCGTCCCACAGTGGTAATCCAGCGCCTCTTGCTTGGAAATAGGCATACGCCCTCCGCCTGCGCCATGTGGCAGCTACCACGACGTCAGGGAATGAACTCCCACACGTTTCATTGTCGGTTGGCGATGGTGGGGATTCGGTGACTGGGCGCACTGAGGCGGGTGATGCACGTCAGTCAGGGAGGGTTAAGTGACCAGAAACGCTAGGCTTACTGGCCGGCAGATTGGCTGCTGGCTAGAGCGGCGGGCTGCTGTCTCACCGAACGCAGCAAATCCACAAGATAAGCCCAGAGCACGACGATAGAGAAGAAAAGCAGGCTGGAGATGCCCGCACGCCTGAGGTCGGGAGGCGTGCTTCCGCTCAGGGTGCCTAGCCACAGCGCCGTAAGCAGGACAACGACGCCCCAGAACAGCCAGGCGCCGGCACGCTTTCGAGCGCGAGTGGCGCGGGCATAGACGACGATTCCGCCGAGCCAGATGAAGCCTTCGACCACCAAAATCCCTATGGGTGAGTTGTAGAGACCCAAGCCGAAATAGTGATGCACGCCGGGAGCGAGGGGCATGTCCGGGCGATGGCTGAGGAAGTCGAGCAGCCAGTGGCTAAGCACGAGGCAGAGGATTACCCATGATGCGCGAGAGTGGCGGCGCCACAGGAAATACGCGGCGGCCAGCAGAGCGCCCCAAAGCGCAGCCGTGGCCAGGCTGTGGCTGATGGCGGTGTCGTACATTTCCAACGAATTAGTGCGGGTGATGCCGGGATGGATGCGGGCGTGTTCGATGCCGGCGAGCAGGAGAGCCCAGGCCAGCAGATCGGGGAACAAGGAGGCCAGCATCAGAGTGCCGAGGGAGACCTTGGGCGCGAAGCGCTTGGCAGCCAGCGACACGCCAAAGTGACCGACCAGCATCCGTCCTCCGTTTTCAATGGGCGAACTTGCCCATGAGTTCGGCCTGGGCGAGCACACGACCGCGCATAGCGCCTTCCACGTCCTTCCGGGAAGCGCCGGCAGGCAGGTTGAGGGCTGCATTCAAGGCATAAAGCTTGAAAAAGTAGCGGTGAGCCTTGCCGGGAGGCGGGCAGGGGCCGCCATAGCCGACACGGTGAAAATCGTTGCGGCCCTGGCGGCCGCGGCCGCTCAGGTCCTCAGTTTTGGAAACGCTTTCCGGCAGTTGATGTGTGGCGGGAGGCAGATCGTAAACGATCCAGTGAGTGAAGGTGCCGGAGGGAGCGTCAGGGTCATCCACAATTAGGGCAAAGCTCTTGGTGTCCTGTGGGGCACCCCTCCAGGAAAGAGCCGGGGAGAGGTCGTCGCCGCCGCAGGTGTACTTCGCAGGAATTTCGCCATCCTTGGGAAATGCCTTGGTTTCGAGGACGAAGCTCATGGTATGCCTCCCGGGGTTGAGGGCACGGTTGGCGTCTAGTGTGGCTGGGTCGGCGGCGATGGAGGCAGCCGACGCCAGGGCGAGAGATGCGGCGAGCAGGGCGAATCGCGTTCCAAGCATCGAGTTCACCGCCGGATATTATCGCCTAAAAACGAAAAACGATGTGCGACCGGGAGCATGCTGCGAGGAAGAGTCTTTACTTGGCAATGCAAGGCAGCTAAGATGCCTTCATTCATCCACCATTCCGAACTTCCCGCGAGGACCAGCAATCATGAAAAATGTTTATGAGGTTTTGAGAGAGAAAGAAGCCCAGCTCCGCCAGGTGCAGATGGAAGTGGAAGCGCTGCGCGTGGCGGCTCCTCTGTTGAGCGAAGAGAGCGAAGCCGAGGCCGACAATAACGGCGCGCGGCGTGCGGCGGGGAAACCGCGGTAGGTCTATTTCTCCCCAAATGACAATTCAGCACGACGCCTAACGCGCAAAGGGACTTTCGCGCACCTAGGGCCAGCGCCTCGCGCAGGCCAGATTAAGAAAAAGCAGGTCCTTCGTTGTACTCATCGCGCAAGCGCGGCTCGTGCTGCCTCAGGTTGACAATCCTGAAGCGGGTCAGCATGACGCAATGCTACGCATGGCACATAGAGAGCCGCTAAGGGTGCGAGATAACGCCGGGAAACTCTCAGTCGGGGAGCGGCGCAGGGAAGCGCTGGGACGCAGCACGAACGGCCCGTTCAAAGGGAATGACTGTTACGCTGGCTGCCGGCATGGCAGGGACGTCGGCGGCATCCAGGAGCAGCGGGATTACCACTTTCAGCACCTCCACTTCTTTTCGAAGCTGCTCCAGTTGCCGTTCCTTACGGTACAAGACCTGATAAACGTCGCGCATGAGTTTTAGGATAGAAAAGCTTCAGCGACAGCACTAGCCCGCTTACTCCAGCAGCCAATTTGCCGTGGCCAGTTCGGCGGGCGATGCCGCTGGCTGTGCCAGCCTGAACGTGCCTGGGCCAAACTGCACGCCCGGGCTGACCCGCTTGCCGCAGCGGGCACACACCAGATAAATCTCCTGAATTCCGGCGGTTAGCTTGCGCCCGACTACGTTGTGCCGGCGATGCCGACAGGGAATGCAGAGGCCGAAAACCGTGGTAAGCGCGTGGCGAAACATATTTCGCCCTCCCGGCGGAATACCCTTCAGGCCCCATTCCATGCTAGGGCGAGGCAGCGGCGGAAGGTAGTCCCCAACCGGGTTCCCCCGTGGGCGGGGGTGGGTGACGGTCATCACGACCCGGGGTGCGGCTGAAAAGGAGTTAAGCAGAGGCGGAAGCCGGGTGTGACGCTTATCACACCGGGGTGTGGGGAGTATCACAGCCAGACGTAACGCCGGGGGCGACACTACTTTTGTGCCAGTATGGGCCAGGGCCGCGAAATCAGCGTGGTTTCCGGGGGAACGAGCAGGGAGCAGTAAAGCACGCTGAACGGCAAAAGGGGAATTTTAGAAAACCCCGACCACGGGACAACTGGTCACAGGGGGGTGTGAGGTGCTCTCACCATACGGGTTGGAAATCGTAGAAAGCTGTTTGACCTGCAAACTGCGCGCGGAGCGCATCTTCTGTGACCTGCCCAATTCCGCTCTACAGGCTTTCGAGAACATCAAGTACGCCACTGCCTACCCCAAGGGCGCAGTTCTGTTTGTCGAGGGCCAGAGCCCGCGCGGCATTTTTGTGCTCTGCAAGGGCCGGGTGAAGATGTCCATCTGCTCCACCGACGGCAAGACCCTGATCCTCAAGATCGCAGAACCGGGGGAAGTGCTGGGTCTGAGCGCGACGGTATCCGGCAAGCCCTATGAGTTGACGGCGGAGACCATTGATCCCTGCCAGGTGAATTTCGTGAAGCGGGAAGACTTCCTGCGCTTTCTGAAGGAGCATGGCGATGCCTGCTTCCGAGTGGCGGAACAGCTGAGCGAAAAATACAACAACGCCTGCCACGAAGTGCGCTCGCTGGGACTTTCCCATTCCGCGGCGGAGAAACTGGCCAAGCTGCTGCTGGAATGGAGCGGCCGCAACGGCGAAGCTGCGAAGCTGGAACCGCGGCTGAAGCTGGCGCTCACGCACGAGGAAATCGCACAGATGATCGGCACTTCGCGGGAGACGGTGACCAGACTGTTCGCGGAACTGAAAAAGCGGCAGATCATCCAATCCAAAGGTTCCACCCTGCTCATCCGCAACAAGGCGGCACTGAAGCTGATGGCGGGCGCGTAAGTCCCATCGCCTGTGCGAAGGGTCACGGCGAAGGGTGACTCCAATCACTGCCACTGTTCCCGGCAAAGAGCTATCACAAGCCTATGGAGAGCGCCATCCAATTGAGCTGCTTTGATTGCTCCCTGCGGCCGGACCGGGTTTTCTGCGACCTGCCCGCCGATGCGCTGGAAGCGTTCGACGCCATCAAGACCATCGCCCTGTATCCCCGCGGCGCCACCCTGTTCCAGGAAGGGCGGCCGGCGCGTGGGGTGTTTATGCTGTGCGACGGGCGCGCCAAGCTTACGGTATGTTCCGGCAATGGCAGGCGGCTGACGCTGCGCATAGCCGGTGCGGGCGAAATGCTGGGGCTGAGCGCGGCTGTCTCCGGGACGCCGTACGAGGTCACGGCCGAGATGCTGGACAACTCGCAAGTAGCGTTTGTCCGCCGCAAGGATATGCTGCACTTCCTGCGGATGCACCGGGACGCGTGCCTGCAGATTGTCCACCTGCTGAGCCAGGATCTGCATACCGCGTACGACCGCGTGCGCGCCATTGGACTGGTACGAACACGCCACCACGCACCGGCTAAGACGGCGGTCTAGGCCCAGCGTTGCCGAGACGCTTGAGCCGCTTCGCAGACTGGCGATTCCTTCTGGTCGAGGCTACCGCCCCGCTTTGCAGGAACTGCCACCATCCGGGGCTTGGGGCTAAAGGCGCTAGCTTTGCTGGCGGGACCAAGTCTGGGAAATAAGATCCAGGTACACTTCCGCCTGCCGCACACACTCCGTCAAAGATTGATTAGTCTGAATCGTTATCCTGGGCTCGGTTAACGGCTCAAACTTGGCTTTGAGTTGTGCGTATAGTCCGGGTTTGCGGTTGGCCGCAGGATGGGTGCCGGTTTGATCGTCGCGCTGCAGGCGGGTGAGCGCAAGGGCGTCACTGCAGACACATTCGATAATCGCCAGTGGCGCGTGCAAGCGGGCAGCTGCGGCTTCAACCTGCTCACGCTGGTAGCGGCGCGAGAAGGGCCGGCCATCCAGGAAAATGCGCAACCTGGGATCGCGGGACAGCAGGTATTCGGCGGTGGCCAGCATGAGCTGCTGACAGAAATCATCCTGCTCGTGGGAGTATTCGATGCGGTCAGGCGGAAACAGGGCGGCACGAATGGAGTCTTTGTCGAGAACAACTCCGCCACAGCGCTGGGCGAGTGCCTGCGACAGCGTGCTTTTGCCGGAGCCCGGCAGACCGGCCATCATGATGAGCATGGAACCAGTCTAAATTGACGATTGACGATTTGTAGATTGACGATTGCTCGGATTTCGACATTGAGAAAAAGAAAAAAGAGGTGACCGCCCGCCGGTCACCTCTGCTCACATTGCAGCCAAAAACTAATCTTTGGCCACGTGGTCGCGGCGGTTCTGCTGCCAGCACCCTTCATTGTTGTCGGTGCAGAACGGCTGCTCCTTGCCCAGGCTGGTGGTCTTGATGCGGTCGGCGCTGACGCCCAGCTTGACGAGTTCCTGCTTGAAGGAGTTGGCCCGGCTTGCGCCCAGGGCGAGGTTGTACTCCTCCGAGCCGCGGTCGTCGCAGTGGCCGGCCACGGTGAGGGCGATATCGGGGTGATCAGACAGGAACCTGGCGTCATTTTGCAGGACAGATTGCTGATCGACTCGAATATCGTACTTATCGTAATCGAAGAATACGTCGTTTACGTTCTGCCGGAAAAGTTCGTCCAGCGAGGCGGTGGGCTGAGGCGGCGCGGGCTTGGGATTGACCGTGACGCGAGCGCTGGCATCAGCGTTGCCGCCGGGGCCCTTGGCACTCAAGTCGTAGGTGGTGGAGTCCTGGGGGATGACGGTCTGTGTGCCGGAGGCGGAGACCACGCCCAGGCCGCTGATGTTGATGTCAGTGGCGTTGCTGGTGTTCCAGCTCAGTTGCACGCTCTCGCCCTGCTGAACTTCAGCGGGGGTGGCGGTGAGGGAAGCGGTGGGTGAAGGCGGCGGAGCGGGGGCCGGGGGAGTTGCTTTGGCCTGCTTCTTGGCGCAGCTCGCCAGAAGCAGAATTCCCGCGAACGTCGCCAACAGCGTGAAGCGGGTTACAGATGCCTTACTCATAGACTTTCCTCCTTGAATTTTTCAAAACAGGAACTTGAATAGTCTCGGAAGATCTCAACCGGAGAGCAGGTAGCGGCGGAAGCGTATAGGGCCAGCAGGGTAAGAGAATTTGCGGAACAGAAGTCCAAAAACTGGCACCAAGTGGGCGCATTTTCGCCGCTCGCGAAAACTCCATCCAGAGTAGCTGAGCCGGCATTATATCGTGAAACGACAGGAATAATACGGCCACCCTAGTAGTTACCTTGGTGCCATGAGGGTGTTGTCCGGATTTCTGATTGCCGTGGGGGTACAGAATCTGCATTGCCGGCTGCGATGTTCCGTCTACACGAAACGAGGCCGCTGGCGGAGATTCTATTTCGCTCCGCTGGAGCTTGAATTCTTCTGCTTTATCTCCCCCGGGCTTGCGCCCGGGGCTATATTCTTTCGCTACTTTGCGGCTGAAGATCTGAGACATCTAAGCTATTCGCGCACACGCGGTTGCGACAGATGGAGGACGCGGGTTCGGGAATTTGCATCCAAGAAGGGTGCAGAAAAGGACTTGGACAAGAACACTCGTGCTAACGGGGTTGACGGCGCTGATTTCGCTAAACTGGTCGTGCAGCGCGCTCAAGGACATCTGCAATTGCGTGCCCTTTGAGCCGACTATTGCCGATTATCGCCATGACGCGAAGCACGTGCCGCTGCCTGCGGTTACGCCGGTGGAAATCACGGTGCAGACGATTCTGAGCTGGCCGCAGACACCAGTGCTGCCGCCGAACACTCCGCGGTTTGGCCGGGAGCTGACACTGTTCCATGTGGCGCACGCGTTTCTGCGGAACGCCAGTGTCAATACGGCGGATTGTGACGTTCACCTGGAGATTTCCGCTACTCCCGATCCCAAGGCGCCACGGGTGATTGTGGAGACGCCAGTGGATTCCGAGTACTGCTCCGCACGGAAAAATATCCAGAGCCAACTGGCGCAGCATGGGTTCACGCTCGACGATACGCATGGGGGGGACCTCTCGCAGCCCTTGCCGGCGGAGGTAACGGGCCTGGCCTTTGAAGACTTCGAACATCCGCAAAGCCGAGGCACACCGGAGGTCGCCACGCTCTGGGAGCTTCATCCCGCCATCGTGACTATCACGCAGTGAAGATGCCACGCGTGGGGCCCTGTTCAGGATGCACCTTTTGCCGCGGGCGAAAGCGCCCGCGCCACGACGAACGGAGTTAAAAATTCAGCCGGTCCGGAGGACGGGTCCCCGGACCGGCGCAGGGTGAGTAATGGGGAAATGCGTGCCGGACGCCCCAAGCATGACCGGCAACAGCAGATTCCCCGTAACGATGTCCGGGCTCAGCAGCGCCCCCAAGATGGCGCGCGAGCGCGCGGGCCATCCCCGTCCCATGTGGAGAACTCGCGAAGTCAATTGCCTCCTGACTACGAGCAGCAGCACCCAAAAAAGGGCCAAGGAGATTTCAACTGAACGCGAACACAGGGACGCAGGATGGGCGGGCTAACAAAGAAGTGCGCAGAGCAGAGCCAGCAGAGAGCGCGAGCGCAAAGACTGTTGCGGTTGGAGATCGGCGGCAACGGCTGGATGAGTGTGCCGGATGCGGTGCCCAGCGCTGGGTGTGCTGGCAGCAGCACGCAGTCCGGTGAGCGCCGAGCGGCAGCCCAGAACCACAACCGAGGTGGCCTGATTGACCGGGGTATCCGCCTCATTGAAGGCGGTTTGCGGCAGGTCCATGCGGGGCGCGGCCAAAGCCAGTGCCAGCAGAACCAATTCCCCTATCAGTATTGCCCAGCGAAAACGCCGCATTTTCGGTCTCGAACGCCGCTGGAGGGAACATTACCGGGTCACCTTGCGGCTGTCAACCGGGCTTTCGGGGGAGGTTGGGTTCAGGTGAGTCAGCGCCCCGGGGCGTGGGGAGCTACAGGGGTTTCGAATTTACAAATTTGCAGTTGCACAGTTACCAATCGTTCCGCCATTAGCGTATAGTGCCGCTAACTCACCCGGGTGTGGTTCAGACCTTGAGCAGCAACATCCACGAACAAGCTGGACGGCGGAGGTTTTGCGATGGAGCGAAAGTACAAGCAGCGCGGCTACATGGACCGCGGCGGCACAGAAGATAAGAGGGAGAGCCGGGAGCAGGAGCGCCCGCGCAAGGTGCTGGGGGGGCCGCGCACGGTGCTGATGCCGGGCACGCGCGAGGTGTCGCGCTGCGCCCAGTGCGGAGTGCTGATCCAGAACCTGGCTGAGCCCGCAGGCCAGTGTAGCAAGTGCGGCGCCGCGCTCCATTCCTGCAAGCAGTGCAAGTACTTCGATCCGGGCAGCCGCTTTGAGTGCCGCCAGCCCGTCGCGGAACGCGTTGCGCGTAAGGATGCAGCCAACAGTTGCACCTTCTTTGCCATGAAAGTGACGGTGGAGAAGGAGACCACCAGCGGGGGCGTGCGGGCCGACGATGCGCGCCGCGCCTTCGAGAACCTGTTCAAAAAGTAGCTACGCCGTTGTTGCGAATGTCTGCCCGCTTGCCCTCTCTGTGCGGGTCCGAGTGCCCTTCATCCACGCACCATTTCTGCAGACGGCCATGGGCAATAGCAGCCGACACAGGTCTGTTCAGCGCGAAATCCGGGATAGACGGCGGCGGTAGCGGTCTACGGTGACCAATCCGGCCACCCAGAAGGCGGCAGCGGCATAGCCGGCGATGACGTCAGTGGGCCAGTGTACGCCCAGGTAGACACGGGAGAAGCCGATCGCCCCCACCAGCAAGGCCGCGAAAATCCAGATCGAGATGCGAGCTGGAAGGTTGCGAATGCGCGCCGTCAGCAAGCCGGCGAGCGCCATGTAGAAGCAGAAGGAACCCAGAGCATGGCCGCTGGGAAAGCTGTAGCTGCCCGGGTCAGGGATGAAATAGGGAACGGGGCGCGCGCGGTGAAATAAATCCTTCAGGGTGACGTCGAGGCCGACGGCGCCGACCATGTCGGTGGCCAGCCAGATGGCGGCGTAGCGCCAGCGGACGAAGAGGAAGGTGCCGACGAGCAGCACGAACAGGCCGCTGAGAAATACGGGAGAACCGACATCGCTGAGCGCTTCCATGGCCCACGTCAGGGTGGGATTGGCGTAGCCATGCACAATCGTGCGAATGTGCAGGTCAAAATTACTGAACTCGCCCTCAAACACCTCGCGCGCCAGCCAGGAAAAGAACACCAGGGCGAGCATGGAAACAGCAAGGCTTCCTAGCAGCAACACGCCCAGAGTAGGGCGGGCTTGCTGGAGGGGGGATTCGGGCCTGGAGGAATCGTGCGGCAAGACGCAAGGAAGTATAGCCGCACGGGAGCGGAGGTGTAAGCAGCCGGGTGGCTTAGCACCGACGTGCGTTTTCCACCAACTAAACTCCTTCTGTACTCCTGGTGCTGGGCGGCAGCAAGCCGCAGCAGGCAGTACACTGGTAGCGGTGGACGTCATCTACGGCATTAACGCGGTAGGCGAAGCGCTGAAATCGCGAGGCCGCGGTTTTGAATACGTGGGAGTAGCGAGAGAGCGGCACGACCACCGGGTGCAGCGCATTATTGACGAATGCCGCCGGGTAGGGGTGGCGGTGCGTTTTGTTACGCGCCAGGACATTGACCGGCTGGCGGGAACGGCTTCCCACCAGGGCGTGGTGGCGGTGACTTCGGCCAAGACCTACGCCGAAGTAGAGGAAATTCTGGGGCGGCGGCGCGGCGAGCATGCTCTGGTGGTGGTCCTGGATGGTGTGGAAGACCCGCACAATCTGGGCGCGATTATCCGGACCGCCGAGGGGGCGGGCGCCGACGGGATTCTCATCCCAGAAAGGCGGGCTGCGGGCGTGACCGCAACCGTAGCCAAGGCTTCGGCAGGGGCGGTGGAGCACGTGCCCATTGCCAAAATCACTAATGTGGCGCGCACGCTGGAAGAACTAAAAAACCGCAATGTGTGGACGGTGGGCCTGGACGAACGCGCTCCCCAGGGCTACGACGCGCTCAACTACAACATGGATTGCGCGCTGGTGCTGGGCGCGGAAGGCAAAGGCCTGCACGAACTGGTGCGAAAGAAATGCGACTTCCTGGTGTCCATCCCCATGCTGGGGCAAGTGCCATCGCTGAATGTTTCTGTGGCCGCAGCCGTGGTCCTGTATGAGATTGCGCGACAGCGCCGGCGCGCGGTGGAGCCAGCCGCCGGCCAGGATAGCCACGAGCGCAAAAGCCGGTCGCGGTCCTCCCAACCCGAATGAATCGGTTTCTCCTTCTCGCCTTCTTGGTGCTCGCATGTACTTCCGCGTGCTTTGCGGCACTGGATCGCGGCGCCTTTACCTTCACCAACTATGACCTGGAACTGCGGGTGGATCCGCAGGGTCAAGCGCTGGCGGCACGGGGCAAAATCACGCTGCGCAACGATTCCAGCCAGCCACAAACGGTGGCCGCGATGCAGATTTCTTCCAGTTTGAGCTGGCGGCTGGTGCAGGTGGCAGGAAAGCCGGTGCAGTTCGAAACCCAGCCTTACACCACCGATATTGACCACACCGGCAGCGTTACGGAGGCGATTATCACCCTGCCGGCGGCGGCGCCGCCCCGGGGCACGGTGGAAATTGAAGTGGGCTACTCGGGCACAATCTCCGCCGATGCCACACGCTTGATCCGCATCGGCACGCCCGCCACGGTGGCGCTGGGCAGCGATTGGGACCAGATCAGCCCGTCATTCACGGGGGTGCGCGGCATCGGCTTTGTGGCCTGGTACCCGGTAGAAATGGAGGCAGCGAGCCTTTCCAGCGGCAACGCGCTGTTCGAGGCGCTAGGCGACTGGAAGGCGCGCGAAGCACAGTCCAGGCTGAAGGTGAATTTCTGCTGGATCAACGACGAGTCGCCGCTGACGGTGGTAGCCAACGGGCAGTTGGAGGGAATAGGGCGCACCAGCCCCCGCGAGGAAGGGCAGGGGATTACCGGCTGCACGCCTTACCGCTTTGCGCCCCTGGGTTTGACCGTGCCCACGTTTGCCATCGGCAATTTTGTTGCTCTGCAGCAGCCGCTGATCACTGTGTACCACATTCCGGAACACGAAGCCGTAGCCGGCGATTACGTTGCGGCGGCGGAGAAGCTGGCGCCCGTTGTGGGGCAATGGCTGGGCCCGCCGCGCGAGAGGGTGCGTGTGGTTGAGCTGAACAGCGCACAGGTGGCGCCGTTTGAGAGCGGCGGCGTGTTTTTTACCCCGCTCAATTCCGAAGATGCCAAGCCGCTGCAGCTGCAGATGGTGCATCAATTGACCCACGTGTCGCTGGCGTCAGATCGCCCGTGGATTTACGAGGGCGTTGCCCACTTCCTGCAAGCGGTTGAGCGCGAGCAGCAGGATGGCCGACAGGCGGCGCTGGACTATATGAGGGGGCAGTTGCCGCCGCTGGTGGAGGCGGAGCGTGCGGTGGACGAGGCTGCTACCGGGGGCCAGCCGCCGCCAGCAGAGGCGGCGAGCCAGTCGCTGATCAGCGCCACGGACGACGTCTTCTATCACACCAAGGCCATGTACGTGTGGTGGATGCTGCGAGACAGGCTGGGCGACCAGGCGTTGCGGCGGGCGCTGCAGTCCTACCGTGCCGAGCAGGACAAAGAGCCTTCCTACATGCAGCGGCTGGTGCAGTCGCAGAGCAAGCAGAACCTGGAGTGGTTTTTCGACGACTGGGTGTATCGCGACCGCGGCCTGCCCGATTTCCAGGTGGAATCGGCCTATCCGCGAAAGTTGCTGGCGGGCGAGTATGTGCTGACGGTCACCGTAAAGAATACCGGAGATGCGCGGGCCGAAGTGCCGGTGACCGCGAAAGCACTGCAGGGCGAGATGTCGCACCGCCTGCTGGTGCCGGCAAAGGGGACGGCGGTGGTGCGCATCCGCATACCGGCAGCGCCTACGGAGGCGGTGGTGAACGACGGCAGTGTTCCGGAAAGCGATCCGAATAACAACTCGTTGAAGATCACGGTGGCGCCGGGGTCACCGTAGTCACAGTTCGGCTCAGTTCCGGATAAGATCCTTTTGGTACTCTGCCGAACTTTTATCAAACCCAGGGGCTAAAGCCCAGCTTAGTTGGGAACGATATATCCCCGGACTGAAGTCCGGGGCTTCCACACTGAATTCGGAGGCATTCCGCACTGCGTCCGAGTCTTCCGGGCAAGCTCGGAACTACGTCCTATTGGATTCTCATTTCCGACGAATCGAATCCGGCGCCTGTAGATCTCAGATTGCATTCGCCTGCGCTTAGCAATACTGACCAAGCCCTAAGTCACCGTCCCATCGTGAGCCGAGGAATGTACAATTCGAAGGTGTGCAGAAAGGGATACGCTTGAGCTACATTCAGTTCTTAGGTGCGGCGGGAGGGGTGACCGGCTCCAAGCATTTAATTAACACGTCGTCTGATGGTGGCAAAAGCGGCCTCCAGGTGCTGGTGGACTGTGGTTTGTTCCAAGGCCAGAAGGAATGGCGGGAACGCAATTGGAAGGACACGCCCATTCCGGCACGCGAGATTGATGCCGTAATCCTGACACATGCTCACCTGGACCATTCGGGATGGATTCCGCGGCTGGTGAAGGAAGGCTTTCGCGGCGCCGTTTATGCCACGCCTGCGACCATTGACCTGTGCCGAATCCTGCTGCCCGATTCCGGCCACCTGCAGGAAGAAGACGCCGAATTTCACAACCACCACAAAACCTCCAAGCACACACCCGCCTTGCCGCTTTACACGTCGCAGGAGGCGCAGAACTGCCTGCAATATTTCAAGCCGGTGGAGAATGGCAACGTGGTGCAGGTCAGCCCGGAGATCTCGTTTCGATTTGTGCGCTCGGCGCACATCCTGGGGGCCGCCATGGCGGAGGTGACGCTCAAGGCCAACGGGCAATCGCGGAAGCTGCTGTTTACCGGGGACATCGGACGCGTGCGCGACCAGAACGTTGCTCCCGGGAAAGTGGTGTACTCCGGGCCCACTGAGGGTGAAGTGGCGGACGTGGTGGTCATGGAGTCCACCTATGGCAACCGCTCGCATCCGGATACCGACCCACGCCCCGAACTGGCGGAACTGGTGCGCAAGACGGTGGAACGAGGCGGCTCGGTTGTGGTGCCGGCCTTTGCGGTGGAGCGCACGCAGAAGTTTCTTTTCATGCTGAAGGGACTGATGGAAGCGGGGCAAATTCCGCGCGTGCCGGTTCATGCCGACAGCCCCATGGCCATTGGCGCGGTAGAGATTTTTCTCAAATACAAAGACGAATACAGTGAGGAGGCTAAGCGCCTGATTGGGCAATACGGCTCACCGCTGGAATGGCAGGATTTTTACTTCGATTCCACGCCCGAGCAGTCGAAGAAGATCAACGAGCTGCGCTATCCCGCGATTATCGTTTCGTCCAGCGGCATGGCCACCGGCGGGCGCATTCTGCATCACCTGGCGCAACGCCTGCCCGACCCGCGCAACCTGGTGCTGTTTATCGGCTTTCAGGCGCCGGGCACGCGCGGCGCCAGCATCAAGAGCGGGGCCAAAGAGGTGAAGATCTTCGGGCAGATGGTCTCAGTTCGGGCGCAGGTGGCGGCGCTGGAGCAGTTCAGCGACCATGCAGACACGCCCGAGCTGCTGCAGTGGCTGCGCACCTTTCCCCAGAAGCCGGAGGTCACCTACCTGGTGCACGGGGAACCGGCAGCGGCAACCGCGCTGCGCCAGGCCATGGTGCAGGCCTTGGGCTGGGATGTAGAAGTGGCGCAGTGGATGGAAAAAGTGCAGATTAATTGACGATCGAAGATTTACGATTGACGATTGAAAAACAAGCAGGCAGCATTCAGCACTCAGCATTCAGCCCGTGATAATTCGCACATGAAGAATGGGGCACAAAGATGGCGTTCCCGGGTATTTTGTCCTGGTCGGCCAACGTTCAATGGCTGAGTTGCTGACTGCTGATGGCTGGTTTTAATTCGTCAATCTTCAATCTAAAATCATCATTTATATGACTTCCCAGGAATTCAAGAAGCTGCTGGATACGGCGGAAAAGAGCCCGGAGCAGGTGGCACGAGCGGTGATGGGTTTGCCCGCCAAGGTGCTGCAGTACAAGCCGGCGCCCAACAAGTGGTCGGTGCAGGAAATTCTGGCGCACCTGGCGGATTCGGAGCTGGTATACGGCTACAGGCTGCGCCAGGCCATTGCCGAGAAGGAACCTACGTTCGCGCCCATTGACCAGGATGCTTGGGCGGCAAACCTCGGCTACATGGAGCCGACAACGCCGGAGCTGATTGCCCTCTACTCCCTGCTGCGGCGCGCCAACCTGCGGGTGCTGCGCCGGCTCAAGCTCGCGGACCTTGAAAAAGGCGGATTCCATCCCGAACACAAACGCAAGGTGACCGTGGGCGAAATCGTGCAGATGATGGCCAAGCACGGGCCCAACCATCTGGAACAGATTGAGCGGCTGAAACAGCTGGCGGGAGGTGGCGCCGCCCCGTCCAGCAAAAAGCTGCGTGTGCACTAAGAGGATTGACGATTGAAATACCAGTACTCAGCTTTCAGCAGTCAGCATTCAGCCGTCCAGTTGACGTTGGCAATTGAGGTCTGAAAACACGGGACAACGCATTTCATTTTGAATTGTCATCCTGACGCGCTTCAGCGCCGAAGGACCTGCTCTTCGCCTGGTGCTGCCCTTCCTCCAAATCTGGAAAGCGGTCCTGTGAATGTTTTTAGAACGCCTCTAAACGGCGCGGTCGTGTTACGGCACAGGGGTCCTTCGACTGCGCGAATCGTTTCGCAAGCGAAACGATTCACTCCGCTCAGGATGACAGGAGAAAAAAAGATTCGCTGCGCTCAGGATGACGGAGGGTGGGAATTTGTGAACCGCACCATGGTTTCCAGCTTGCGGCGGGCGGCGCCGGAATCGAGCGACTGAGCAGCCAGGGGCAAAGCGTCACGGATGTGGTCGGCGCGGGAGGCGGCCACCAGGGCTGCCGCAGAATTGAGTAGGACCACATCGCGGCAAGCCGATTCCTTGCCCTCCAGGATTTCGCGGATGATCGCGGCGTTGTCGGAGGCATCGCCGCCGGATATGGCTTGCAGGCCGGCGCGCGTAAAGCCGAACTCCTCGGGCGTGACTTCATAGCTGCGCACGCTGCCTTCGCGCACTTCAGCCACGCGGGTGGGGCCGGTGATGGTGATTTCGTCCAGGCCGTCGTCGCCATGGACTACAAGGGCGCGGTGAACTCCCAGCATGCTGAGTGCTTCCGCAAGTTTCTCCACCAAGTCCGCAGAGTAGACGCCGACCACCTGGGCGGAGGCATTGGCCGGGTTGGTGAGCGGACCTAGCAGGTTGAAGACGGTGCGCAGGCGCAGTTCGCGGCGGGCGGGCTGCACATATTTCATCGCTGAGTGCATGGCCGGGGCAAACAGGAAGGCGATGCCTACCTGCTCCAGGCAGGCGGCGATTCGGGCCGGAGGAAGCGAAATATTCACGCCCAGGGCTTCCATGACGTCGGCCGAGCCACACTTGGAAGTGACGCTGCGGTTGCCGTGCTTAGCCACGCGCACGCCGGCTCCGGCGACGACCAGCGCCGTGGCGGTAGAAATGTTGAAAGTGCCGCTGGTATCGCCGCCGGTCCCGCAGGTATCTACTAGGGCGTCGCGCTCGGTGCCGCTGACGTCCAAAGCAGAGTCGCGGCGGATGGGCAGCGGTGAGGCGGCCGCGCGGATCGCCTCAGCGAAGCCGACAATTTCTTCAACGGTTTCGCCCTTCATGTGGAGAGCGACCAGCAGGGCGGCGATCTGCGCGTCGGTGCAGCCGCCCGCGAGAATCTCCACCATCACAGCGCGCGCCTCCTCGCGAGCCAGCGACTCGCGGTGGTTGGCGATGCGGTGGAGAGCGTCAGTGATTGTAGTTGCCAGTTGTCAGTTCCCAGTTGTCAGTTGAGAATTATGATCGCATAAACCCTCTTAGTCCCTCGAGCTTCCTCTGGATCGCGAAAGCGACAAGCAGGTCCTTCGGGGCCGAGGCCCCTCAGGATGACAATCCCAAGGGTGATTGGAATTGAGAACCGGCGACTGCAACTACGAACTGGGAATTGAGAAGCGATCTCATCATGAATCAAGTCCGTAATTGCAGATCGCCTCTGGGGATAAAGCCCAGAATCTGTTTGACTCTTGACGGCGTGGCTGAAGGCACGCCCTTTCAAAACAGATTTGCGAGATAGCTTTTGAGAACTGAGAACTGAGAACTGAGAACTGAGAACCGACAGCCGACAACTGACAACTGACAACTGACAACTGACAACTGACAACTGCCTCCTATACAATCAAAAGTTTGCTGCGTGAGGTCGAGAGCACGCACACAATCCGGTCTCATGAAAATTCACGAATATCAGGCCAAGGGAATTCTCGCTCGCTACGGGGTAGCCGTGCCGCGGGGCGAGGTAGCAACCACGCGCGAGCAGGCGGAAGCAGCGGCGCAGAAGCTCATCGAGGAAGGCGCACAGGGCGTGGTAGTGAAGGCGCAGATCCACGCCGGCGGGCGGGGCAAGGGCGGAGGCGTCAAGATCGCCAAATCCGCCGCCGAGGCGGCGGAGATTGCCGGGCGCATGCTGGGCATGAAGCTGGTGACGCACCAGACCGGGCCCGAGGGCAAGGAAGTGCATCGTCTGCTGATCGAGGAGACGCTGCCCATCGAGCGCGAGCTTTACCTGGGCATTGTGCTGGACCGCGCGGCAGCGCGCCCGGTGTTCATGGCGTCAGCGGCGGGCGGCATGGAAATCGAGCAAGTGGCGGCGGAGAATCCCGAGGCCATTATCAAGGAATACATTGATCCCGGCACCGGTCTGTTGGGGTACCAGGCGCGGAAGCTGGCGTTCGGGCTGGGTCTGGCGCCGCAGCAGATTGGGCAGGCCGGCCAGTTCATGAGCGGCCTGTACCGCGCTTTCGAGGAGACGGACGCGTCGCTGATGGAGATAAACCCGTTCATCACCTCCAAGGACGGGCGGCTGTTCGCGCTGGATGCAAAGATTAACTTCGACGACAACGCGCTGTTTCGCCACAAAGACATAAAAGAACTGCGCGACATCACCGAAGAGGATCCGCTGGAGGTGGAAGCCTCGAAGTACGCGCTGAACTACATCAAGCTGGATGGCAACGTGGGCTGCATGGTGAATGGCGCAGGGCTGGCCATGGCCACCATGGACATCATCAAGTACGCCGGGGGCATGCCCGCCAACTTCCTCGATGTGGGCGGCGGCGCGAACGCCGAGCAGGTGACGCACGCCTTTGAAATCCTGCTGATGGACAAGAACGTGTGCGCGGTGCTGATCAACATTTTCGGCGGCATTCTGCGCGTGGACACGCTGGCCAACGGCCTGGTGGAGGCGGCGCGTAAGACCAACATTCAGCTGCCCATCGTGCTCCGCCTGGAGGGCACCAACGTGGAGAAGGGGCGGGAGATTCTGAAGGAGTCGGGCATCAACTTCATTGTGGCGGACACCATGAAGGATGCGGCAGAGAAAGTAGTGGCGGCGGCGAGATCATGAGCATTCTGGTCAATAAGAACACACGGGTAATCGTTCAGGGACTCACGGGCAAAGAGGGGACCTTCCACGCCAAAACGTGCGCCGAGTACGGCACCAAGATCGTGGGCGGCGTGACGCCTGGCAAAGGTGGTACTACGCACGAGGGCTGGCCGGTGTTCAACACGGTGCAGCAGGCGGTGGACGCGACCGGCGCCGACGCCTCGGTCATCTTTGTGCCGCCGCCATTCGCCGCCGACGCCATCATGGAGGCGTCCGACGCCGAAATCGAACTCATCGTTTGCATTACGGAAGGCATTCCCACGCTCGACATGGTGCGCGCCTGGGAATTCCTGCAGGACCGGCGCTCGCGCCTGATCGGGCCCAACTGCCCGGGCATCATCTCGCCCGGCAAGTGCAAAATCGGCATCATGCCGGGCCACATTCACAAGGAAGGAAACGTGGGCATCGTGTCGCGGTCGGGCACGCTGACCTATGAGGCGGTGCACCAGCTCACACGGCGCGGCATTGGGCAGTCCACTGCCATCGGGATTGGTGGCGATCCCATCATCGGGACCAACTTCGTGGACGCTCTGGAGTTGTTCGAGCGCGATCCGCAGACCGAGGCCATCGTCATGATCGGCGAGATCGGTGGTAATGCCGAGGAGACTGCGGCCGAGTTCATCAAGGCGCATGTGCGCAAGCCGGTAGTGGCGTTTATCGCCGGGCAAACCGCGCCTCCGGGACGGCGCATGGGCCACGCCGGGGCCATCATTTCCGGCGGCCACGGCACCGCGGCCGAAAAAATTCGCGCCCTGGAGGCTGCGGGCATCCGCGTGGCCAAGTCGCCGGCGATGATTGGGGAGACGGTAGTCGAGCTGATGCGGAAGTCGGTTCCTGTATAGGAAGTTCCCAGTACCTAGTACCCAGTAGCCAGTTGAATTCGACGTCTCTGGCGAAGGCAAGGACCAAGAGCTAAGAGCCAACGGCTAAGAGCCGCGCGCCAAGGGTAAGAGCCAGCGACTAGCAATGACAACTGACCATGAAGACTATTCAACGCACTCTTGCCATCATTAAGCCGGACGCGGTTGCCCGCGGCGCCATGGGCGACATTGTCAGCATCATCGAGCACCGCGGATTCAAGGTTCTCAGCGCCAAGATGCTGCACATTACCCGCAAGCAGGCGGAAGGCTTTTACGCCGTGCATGCCGGCAAGCCGTTTTTTGAGTCGCTGACAAAGTTCATGGCCGATGACCGGATTCTGGTCATGGCGTTGGAGAAGGAAAATGCTATCGCCGAGTGGCGCGAGATCATGGGCGCCACTAATCCGGCCAACGCCAAGGAAGGCACGATACGCAAGAAGTGGGCGGAGAGCATTGAGCGCAACGCGGTGCATGGTTCCGACGCCGAAGATACGGCGCGGTTTGAGCTGAGTTATTTTTTTGCCGGGTACGAGCTGCAGTGATTCAAGCACCCAGTACCTGGTACCTAGTACCCAAACCCCTCAGGGGCTAAGCCCCTTATGTGAGAGGCGTTAGAGGGCACAGCTAAAGCTGTGCCCTTCCGAAAGCCACTGGGAACTGACTGAGAACTGAGAACTGGGAACCGAGAACTACCTTTATGCCGCAAGTGCAAATCACGATGCTCGAAGGGCGCACGCTGGAGCAGAAGCGGCGCGTGGCGCAGCGCATCACCGAGGTGCTGGTGGAAGATGCTGGCGCTTCGCGTGAGGCCATCAATATCTCCTTTGTGGAAGTGCCGAAGGAAAACTACGCCTCCGCCGGCGTGCTGGTGGTGGACAAGAAGAAAACTTAGTCCATTCTGTGCGCTGATGCACCGCCGATGGGAGGCGCGTCTTTAGTTGCCTAGGAGTGCGCCTTGCACATTTATCTGGTTGACGGGACATACGAACTGTTCCGGCACTACTACGCGGTGCCATCGGCTAAGGACGAAAGCGGTCAGGAAATCGCCGCGGTTCGCGGCGTCGTCCAGTCGGTGCTGGGAATGGCTAGCAACGGGGCCACGCACCTGGCGGTGGCCACCGATCATGTAATCGAATCTTTCCGCAATGGGCTTTGGTCAGACTACAAAACCAGCGCGGGCGTAGAACCCGACCTTTTGGGGCAATTCCCGCTCCTGGAAGAGGCGCTTTCAGCGGCCGGTTTCGTCGTTTGGCCGATGGTGGAGTTCGAGGCGGATGACGCTCTGGCTGCCGGTGCAGTTGCGGCTGCCCGCGATCCGCGTGTGGAACAGGTTGTCATCTGCACGCCCGACAAGGACCTGGCGCAATGTGTGTGCGGCACGCGCATCGTGCAGCTGAATCGCCGGACCAACGTTACCCTGGATGAGTCCGGTGTAATGAAGAAGTTCGGTGTTCCCCCGGAATCAATTCCCGACTATTTGGCCCTGGTGGGTGATTCGGCCGATGGTTATCCCGGCCTGCCAGGCTGGGGAGCGAAGTCTTCCGCTGCGGTCCTGGCTAAATTCGACCACCTCGAATCAATTCCCGCCAACCACCTGGAGTGGGGTGTAAGAGTGACCAGTGCCAGCACTCTCGCAGACACCCTGCGCCGGGAATGGGACGTGGCATTGCTTTTTAGAACGCTGGCCACGCTGCGTACCGACATCGCGCTATTCGACGATGTGGAGCAACTGCATTATAAGGGGCCAACTTCCGGGTTTGCCACCCTGGCGGCGCGATTGCACCTGCCTGCCGCACGAGAAGCTGCTTCGCCTAACGCCCCGCAAAAGAAGCAAGGGGCTCGAGCAAACGCCTGAAATCATTCTGTCTTCGAAAGCCAGTCAGCTAGCCTGATCGCGAACTTGCGGTTGCAGCTCAGTGCCTGGCCGGTCGCCTCTAGGTGACACTGCCGGCCAGTCGGCCCTCCAGGCATGGGGGGAGGCGGCATCGGCGTACCTGATTCGAACCGGCATGGCGGCAAGGCGATCTGAGAGTCTGGCTTCATTGCGAATCGGCCACCAGTCGTACAAAAACACCTCCAGGGGACGCCACATGGAAACCCAGCCGCCAATAGTAAGGCTCTCGCGTATGATTTCGCCGATGCGGCTGCCCTTCATCATCCCCGCGAGAAAATCGCCCAGCGCGATGGCCGCGGTCAGCGCAAGCAGGCCGATTACCAGGCTGGTCCGGCCCACCCGGAACAGTTCCCGCAGCCGTTGCCGGTGGGTGAGCCCGCGTTGGCGGAAGAATTCGTGGATGGCATCGCGCAGGACCGCGGCCTCGTCGGGCAAGCCGGCCTGGCGGTCGAGATCAATCAGAAGAGCCAGTTGCGCGTCGCGCGGCAGCTCCTTGGCCCAACCCACAATGAACTCTTCCGCCTTCGTGTCCAAGTCCCGGTCGCGAAATGGCGCCGGATCAATGGCGTTGAAGAGCTGCTTCAATTCCCCTACGTGCACCTCGATCACCGCGCACTTGGGGGGAATCGGATCGCCGGCCGACGCTTTGTCCTTGGGTGTGGAAGCTGGCGGCATTGTGCTTGCCATTGCGTCAAGAAGCAGGCGCGCCTGGTTTCAGCGCGCCTGCTTACGCTGCGAAACGTTCGGTGTTAGCCCGCCTTGGCAAAGAAGGCTTTGGCGCGCGCTTCGACTTCGTCTGGTGTGAGTTGCTCTACCCGGGTAGCCAGACTCCAGCGCTGGCCGAAGGGATCCACTACCTGTCCATAGCGATCGCCCCAGAACTGGTCAGCCACGGGCATGGTGGCCTTGGCGCCGGCCTTCACCGCGCGATCGAAGAGGCTGTCCACATCTTCGGTTTGAATGTGGAGGGTGACGTTGGTGCCGCCCAGAGTTTCGGCCGAGGAGCAGCCCATGTTGGGAAATTCGTCGTTCATCATGAGCAGCGAATCGCCGATCCTGATCATAGCGTGCATGATCTTGCCATCGGGAGTGAGGCTGCGGCCGAGTTCCTCCGCTCCAAAGGCCTTTTTGTAAAAGTCAATTGCTTGTGCGGCATTGCGCAGGACAATGTGGGGTGTAATGGTGTGCATCCCTTCCGGAATAGCTGGAGTGTTCGAAGGCATCATTTGCTCCTTGGATGTAAATTGAGGGTTCTTTCCGGGTGCCTGAATCGGCGTTTATTCTACGCTCGTGCAGGCCCACCTGTCACAGAGACACAGACGAAGCCCAACAGAGGACGGCACCTGTGGAAAGCTAAATTTCTTCCACGGGACGAAAGAACTCGCGGGTGATGTTTTCGATGAGCGGCCCCAGACGGTCGGTGACGTATTGCTTGAAGTAGGGCGCTGCGCGGTGGGCGTCGAGCGCGGCCTGGTCCACATATTGCTCGTAGAAGCAGAATTTGCGCGGGTTCTCCGTGGATTGCTGGCCCACGTACATGCGGTTCCCCGCCTCGCGGCGGGTGTGTTCTTCCATCTTACGCATGATTTCCAGGGCCTGCTTTTCGGCGCCGGGCTTGACGGTGAAGTGGACGATGAGGATGAGCATAGTAGAGGAGCCTTCGGTCGTCGGCTTTCGGACGTCGGCCAAAACACGAGAGCCGATGGCAAGACAGGTTCGCAGATGCGACAGGGAAATGCAAACTCCTGGCCAGCACAGGCGAGGGCAAGATGCCCTCGCGACAGCCGGCGAGACGCCGGCGCTACGGTTCGCTATACCCTTGCCGGCGCGCGGCGCTTGGGGCGCTCATCGCTTGCCGTCTTCCTGCCCACCAGGGCGGCAAAGTCGTCCACAAACATAGTCTGGTCGCGTTCCGGGCTGGTAGAAATCATGCCAATGCGGGCGCCGGTTTGCTTCTCCAGGAAGGCCAGGTAGTCGCGCGCCTTCGGCGGCAGCTTTTCGACCCTGGTGATGTCCTGAGTGGACTTGCGCCATCCGGGCAGGGTTTCATACACCGCTTCAATGCGGTCGTAGCCGCTGGCGTGCGCGGGAATTTCCGCGGTCTTCTTGCCGTTGATTTTGTAGCTCACGCAAACCGGGATTTCAGCGAGCTCGTCAAGCACGTCAAGCTTGGTGACCACCAGCCAGGAAATGCCGTTGATCATGACCGCGTAACGCAGCAGAGGCAGATCAATCCAGCCGCAGCGGCGGGGGCGGCCGGTGACCGCGCCATATTCGTTGCCGCGGGCACGCAACTGGTCAGCCACCTCATCGCGAATCTCGCTGGGGAAGGGGCCTTCGCCCACGCGGGTGCAATAGGCTTTGGTTACGCCGATGACCATGTCAATGGCGGTCGGCGCCACGCCCGTGCCGGTGACCGCACCGCCAGAGGTCGCGCTGGAGGAGGTCACGAAGGGATAGGTGCCATGGTCAATGTCGAGCATGGTGCCCTGGGCGCCTTCGAACAGGATAGACTCGCCCTCAGCCAGCGCCTGGTTGAGCAGGGCGGCGGTATCCGCTACGAAGGGTGCAACCTGCTCGGCGGCGCGCGCGTATTCCTCGTACATCTTGTCGGGGTCGAGCGGCTCGGAGTTGAAAAGCGCGTGCGCAATCATGTTCTTTTCGCGGCAGGCGTTTTCGATGTGCGTGCGCAGCAGTTTGGCATCGAGCAGGTCAGCCACGCGCAGGCCGCGCCGGCCCATCTTGTCCTCGTAGGCCGGGCCAATGCCGCGGGAAGTGGTGCCAATCTTCACTCGCCCGGGCGCGTTTTCGGCGGCCAGCTCGATCATGCGATGATAGGGAAGAATAACGTGAGCGCGGTTGCTGACGAAAAGATTGCCGTCTACTTTCACGCCCGCCTGGCGCAGGCCGGCCACTTCCTTGAGGAAAGCGATGGGGTCGAGCACCACGCCGTTGCCGATTACGCCGCGGCAGCCGGGGCGCAGCACGCCGCAGGGCACCAGCTGCAGCACGAACTTCTTGCCGTTGATGATGACGGTGTGGCCGGCGTTATGGCCGCCGGCATAGCGGGCTACGACGGAATAATGGTCGGAGAGGACGTCAACGATCTTGCCTTTTCCCTCGTCGCCCCACTGTGCGCCAACCACCACTGCGGTTCGGCTCTGCTTCACCATGAGCTCCTGGCGGAATTTCGTGGCGCCGGTTTTGCCCTGAGCTTCTGGACAGGTTTCTGCGCCACGATGCTGCGGCGCACACACTCCTTGCCGCCTTCGACTCGTGCGTTGCAAATTACAGGGGTTCGGCGAGCGGGGTGTGTACATGCAATGATACCAAAGGCGAGGCCGGCGGTCGACGGCCGTGAATACGACGGTGAGCAGCCGAAGACCTGAGCTCCCGCCGACGATTAACGACGCTATACTCTGATACTGGCCACTGACCACTGGCAACTGGTTTTCTATGCCTGAGCTTCCTGAAGTCGAAAGCGTAGTACGCAGCCTGGCGCGCACCGTGCTGGGAGATACCATCGAGTCGGTATGGCTGGGCTCCAAGCCTGAGCCGCTCAAGTCTCCCGCCGCCGAAATCGAGCGTACCCTGCGCGACGCCCGCATTGCTGGCGTGCGCCGCATGGGCAAGCACATCGTCGTTGAGCTGGAGAGAGCCCGCGCAAAGGCGAAGACTCGGCAGGATCGGGCCAAGGCCTTGCCCGCCAAGAACCATGCCGCCCAATTTATCGTTCACCTGGGGATGACCGGCCAGTTGCTGGTTTCCAAGCCGGACCAGGAGGTCGAAAAGCACACACATTTGATTGCCCACCTCGCCTCCGGAAGGGAGTTGCGCTTCGTTGATCCGCGGCGCTTTGGGCGATTGGCGGTGCATACGCGCAACGGCTTCGAGGCGGGAGGAGTGGAGCCGCTGGACGTCGGCTTCAAAATTTTTGTGAACCTGTTTCACAAGCGCAAAACCCCTATTAAGAGCGCGCTGCTGAACCAGAAGCTGCTGCGGGGCGTAGGCAATATTTATGCTGACGAGTCGCTGTTCCGCGCCGGTGTCCGCCCGCGCCGCCGTGCCGCCTCGCTCACCCGCGACGAACTGCGCAGGCTCTATGACGCGGTACAGCAGGTGCTCACGCAGGCTATCGCCGCCGGCGGCTCTTCCGTTTCCGACTATGTGAATGCTGAAGGCGAAAAGGGCTTTTTTCAGTTCGAACACCGTGTTTATGGCCGCGAGGGCGAGCCCTGCCTCACATGCCGCACGCCGGTAAAGCGCGTGGTCATCGCCGGCAGGAGCAGCCACTACTGCCCGCGATGCCAGAAGTGACAGTTCCCAGTTACCTGTGAGCTGGGAGAAATAAAAAACAGGTCCTTCCGCCCTGAAGGGCCTCAGGATGACACCTCAGAGGGGGATGTTTCGTTTAGGGAAATTAAGCCGTAACCGTGTAAACGGCGTCTTTCATGCCGAAGGCCGACAGCCGCGAGCCGACGACGAACGGCTAACAACAGCGAGTAATGAAAAGCGACCAACGACTCGCTCCCACGTTCCATAAACCACGTACGCAGTGATAGGCTAATCGTTTGCTTATGGCCAACTTTGCTATTGGTGTGGATTTGGGCGGGACAAACCTGCGCATCGCGGCGGTGGACGAGACGGGCACGCTGCTGGAGAAAGTAACCACGGGCACGCGCGTGGCGCTGGGGCGCGACCAAGTGATCAACGACATGTGCGACGCCATCCGCTCGCTCACTGCCAAATTTCAGGCGTCCCGCACCATGCTGGGCGCAGGAATCGGTGTGCCCGGCATTATTGACATGGAAACGGGGCTGCTGCGCGAATCACCCAACCTGCCGGGCTGGGAGGAATACCCGGTACGGGAAGAGATTGAGCGCCGGTTGCAGGCGCCCGTCATTCTGGAAAATGATGCCAACGCCGCTGCCCTCGGCGAAAAATGGCTGGGCGCCGCCCGCGATGTAAACGACATGTGCATTCTGACACTAGGCACGGGGGTGGGCGGCGGCCTGGTGCTGCACGGGCGCATCTGGCACGGCATGAACGGCATGGCCGGTGAATTCGGACACATGACCGTAGACCCCGACGGGCCGCGCTGCAATTGCGGCAACCTAGGCTGCATCGAACAGTTTGCTTCCGCCACCGCGGTGATGCGCATGGCGCGCGAGGCCATCACCAGCGGCCAGGCGCCGCAACTGGCAAGAGCAGCGGGATCGGACCCCGAGTTCAGCGCCAAAATCGTTTACAACCTGGCCATCCAGGGTGACGAGCCCGCGCGAGACATCTTCCGCCGGGTTGGGATAGCGCTCGGAATTGCGGTGGGCGATCTGGTCAATGCCTTGAACTTGCCCATGTACGTGATTGGGGGCGGCGTTGCCAGCGCCTGGGAGGCTTTCTCGCCCTACATGTTCGAAGAGCTGCAGAAGCGCTCGATGGTGTATGCCGCGACCGCGCCTACGCCCGAAGCGCGACAGCCCAGCATGGGTGTGCCGGCGTTTCCCTCCAAGGAAAAGGGGACAGGGGCGGCGGCCGAAGTTCGGCCCAGGACGGTGGGCCGCAAGACCATCGTGACCCGAGCCTTGTTGGGCAGCGACGCCGGGCTCTATGGCGCCGCCAGGCTGCCCATGCTGGGGTCTGATTAAAACCAGTTGTCAGTGGTCAGTGGTCAGTTAAACCCAAAAGCTGAAGGCTGAAGGTCACAAGCCAGAAGCCAGAAGCTGACGGCTATCCCCGCACGTTCGCTACCTGCACTACCTTCCGCAGGGCGCTCAGGAAAAATTCATTCTGCTCAGGCGTGCCGATGGTTACCCGCATGGAGTTAGGCGCGCCCCATGGTCCCAGGGGCCGAACGATGACACCTTGCTCCTGCAGACGCGTGGCCAGGGACGTGGCTTGTTCGCCGAGTTCGAGATAAATGAAATTTGCCCACGTGGGGGTCACGCGAAAGCCCAGCTCGGATACAGCTTGCGTGAGGAATTCCGCTCCGGCGGAATTATTCTCCAGCGCGCGGCGCACGTGAGCTTCGTCATCGAGCGCGGCCAGAGCGGCGGCCTGGGCCACCGAAGAAACCGAAAACGTGGTGCGCACGCGGCCCAGGTAGCCCATCAGTTCGGCGGTGCCGAAACCGTATCCAATGCGCAGCCCCGCCAGCCCGTGGGCCTTGGAGAGGGTTCGCAGCACCACCAGGTTCTGTCGGCCCGCGCGCACATAGTCCAGGGCGCGCGAATAAATTACCGCGCGTGCACTGGCAAAATGAGTGGCAAAATCACAGTAGGCTTCGTCGAGCGCCACAATAACGTTCTCGGGCACCTGCTCCAGAAAGCGGTCAAAGGCGGCCGCGTCAAACATGGTCCCGGTGGGATTGTTGGGATTGGCCAGGTAGATAAGCCGCGTGTTCTGGTCAATCACGGCGGCGATGGCGTCCAGGTCAAAACCGTTATCTCGCATCGGGACCTGAATGAGCGTTCCGCCGCTGGCCTGGGTGGCAATGGGATAGATGATGAACGAGAGCCGGCTGGTAATGGCGTTCAGGCTGGGCCGCAGCAAGATGCGCGCCAGATCGTTGATCAATTCTGTTGAACCGGCGGTTACCAGCACCTGCTCCGCTTTCACTTCGAAATGCTCGGCCAGCTTGAGGCGAAGATCCACCGTGTCGTTATCGGGGTAGAAGTGGGCCTGTTCGGCGGCGGCGCGCATCGCCCCCATGGCTCGCGGCGAAGGGCCGAAGGGGTTCTCGTTCGAAGCCATCTTGATGCAGCTCACGCCGCTCTCCTGTTCCGCCTGGCGAACCGGCTTGCCCGGCGTGTACCCCACCAGGGTACGAACGTATTCTGGCACCAGCTTGGTGAAATCGGCCATCTTGGCAACTTCTCTATGATGGCGAAAAACCAACTGGCGTTATAGGGTCCGAAAGTAATGGGGATTGAGTAATCGGGTAATTGTGTAATTGAGTAATTGTGTTAAAGCGAAGTTCAATTAACCGATCACGCAATTACTCGATTACCCGATTCTTTTTCGCACCAGCTCCTCCACCTTATCTACCACCTGATCAATGGACATGTGGCTGGAGTCAATGATGACCGCGTCCTCGGCAGGGACCAGGGGAGAAGCGGTGCGGGTGCGGTCGCGCAGGTCGCGCTCCTGCAATTCCGCGGCGATGCGTTGCTGCTCCACCTGGGCGCCCTTTTCGGCGCGTTGCAGAATCCGTCGCTCCTGGCGAACTTCAGGCTGCGCGTCGAGGAAAACCTTGACCTCTGCGTTGGGGAAGACCTTGGTGCCGATATCGCGGCCTTCCATGATGACGCCGCCGCCCGCGCCCAGTCCGCGCTGGCGTTCCACCATCCACTGGCGCACGGCGGGGTGCACGGAAACGCGCGAGGCGGCGCTGGTCACGTCCTGCTCGCGGATGCGCTGAGACACGTCCATGCCGTCGAGGAAAACGCGGTTGCCCTCACGCGTGGGCTCCAAACGGATCTGCGAGCTCTTGGCCAGGGCAAGCAGGGCATTTTCGTCATCGAAGGAGATGTCGCTGCGGATGGCCTTCAGCGCCAGCGCGCGATACATGGCGCCGCTCTCCAGGTTGATGTAGCCGAGTTTGCGCGCCAACCGCGCGGCAATGGTGCTCTTGCCGGCGCCTGCAGGGCCGTCAATGGCGATGGTTAGCTTCTGGTTATCGGCAGGTTTCAAGGTTAGCGGTTACAGTTTTCAGTTTCGAGTTTCCAGTTTCAAGAACTGCGAGGGTCATCCGAAACTGGAAACTCGAAACTCGCAACTGCTTTATGCCCTTTCCCTGGTGCGCTCGCTCTTTGCCGGCGAAACCTGCAGCAGCGAATGATGGCCGACGTGCACAAAACTCAGCTCGCGCGCCGACAACAGGGCATTGAGCGCATCCTTCGCCTTGAAGCGGGGCACGAAGTGAGCAAAGAAATCTTCCACTTCCTGCGGTTCCGCGGCAATCACGCAATCCAGGTACTTCGAAATCAGCGCCGAAAGCCCCTCCGCCACCGACATGTTAATGCCCTGGCGTACCGCCTCCGGCGACCAGCGATAAAGCGCATCCCAGGAAGCACCGGCACGGGGCTCATAGTCCACACGCGTGATGCGCAGCCGGGACCACAGCTCGCCCAGGGCATGATCCAGCGCCGCCGCCGAAACCCCACCGCCCAGCGCCTCCAGCAGCTTTTGGCGCGAGACCGGCCCGTGCTGGCGGATAACCTCAAAGGCATCACGCGCCAGTTCGCCATACTCGGAGCGAACCCCAGCCTTGGGTGTGCGGCGCGGGCTACGGTCCCCGACCAGGGCGTAAAAATAAGGGAACACCGAGGCCGCCACCAAAAAGTTATTTTCTCCGAAGAGATTGGCCTCGTAGGCGGCGCGTTGCCGCAGCAGGCGCACCATCAATTCAGTGGCGTCCCGCGCGCGTTCATCGGAGAATGCGGTTTGGCAGGTGGGCAGCCCGTCCTCCTGGCCGCTGAACGCGCCGATGAAAGTGGGGACGAGAGGCATGGGCTTCTGGGGGTACATCAGGCAGAAGCCCACTGCCTCCAGGAATTCGGAGAGAGACTCCAACGTGCGCGCGGGATTGCCCGCCACGCGCCACTTTTCCCGCCTCGCTTCCTGCAGTTCCCGGTCGGTCATATTCTCGCTTCCGACGTTGCAGCCCATCCGCGGCGCTGGCTGACGCCTGACTCCTGCTTTTAGATTCTCTTGAAGGCGCGCTGAATGTCCTTCACAGAATACCTTAAGACCACGGGCCGGCCATGTGGGCAGCTCATGGGACATTCGGTTTTGGCCAGCTCCGATAGCAGCCACTTCATTTTGTTCTGCTCCAGCGGCATGTTCACTTTGATGGCGGCGTGGCAGGCGATGGAAGCGGCAATGCGTCCACGCGCCTTTTCCATGTTCAGCGCCTGCTCCTCGCTGGCGAACTGATCCAGCAGTTCGTGCAGCATGTGCTCCACCTGGGAGGCCTCTACACCTGCGGGAGAAAGCTTCACCGCGACGGTACGCGAGCCGAAGGGCTCCAGGTCGAAGCCGTTGCGCCGCAGTTCGTCGGCAATTTCAGTGAACACCGCCTGCTGCGCCGGGGTGAGCTCCACAATCATGGGCAGCAGCAACCGCTGGCTCTCCACCCGCTCCGCTGCGCGCTGGCGCAGAATTCTTTCGAACAGCACACGCTCATGGGCCACGTGCTGGTCCACGATCCACAACCCATCTTCATTTACTGCCAGGATGAATGAGTTGCGAATCTGGCCCAGAGGTTTGAGCGTGGAGAGCGAAGCCAGGCTGGATTCGGTCTCCGCTTCCGGTTCGGGGAGTATGTTGCCGCAGCTGTCGCCGCCGGCGAAGGTCTGACGGGGAAAGCGCGCTACTGCGATTGCGGCAGTGCCTTCGACGGCGATGCCGCCCTCAAAGTGCAGGCGCTGTGACTCCGGCGGCAACTCCGGAGCGCGCAGGGTGAAATCGCCTGCGGGCGCGTAGAGTTCGCGCCATTGGCCGGAAGCCGGCGCGGAACTCGCTCGGGCGGCGCTGGAGAGCGCGGGAGTGGCGGTGGGCCGGGCGCCGATTTCGGCGGCGAATTGCGGCGCTGGGCGCGCCTTCATCAGCGCCGCGCGCACGGAATCGCGGACGAAATCGTGGATCACACTCTGCTGGCGAAAGCGCACTTCCGTTTTCGAAGGGTGCACATTGACATCCACTTCCGCGGTCGGCAGCTCCAGGAAAAGTAGCACTACCGGAAAAACGGTGGGCGGCAGGATGTTGCGGTAGGCTTCTGTGAGGGCGTGCTGCACCAGGCGGTCGCGAATCAGCCGCTGGTTGACGAAAATGTAGATGGAGCTGCGGTTTAGCTTCTGAATTTCTGGTTTAGAAACGAAACCGTGCACGCGGACTTCGCCGGGTTCCTTCGAGCCGGCGCCATTCTGTTCATCTTCCGGCTCGCGCCTCGCCCAGGGCGGCGGCTGCGGCAGGCCAATGCGCTGCAGTTCCACCGCGGCAGCAATCGGGATCAGCTGGTCCAGCGTTTCTTTGCCGAAAATCTGGTAGACGCGTTCGGCGTGCGTGGCCACCGGCGGCGCCACCAGCATGGCGTTGGTCAGCGAGTGCAGCTCGAAATGCTTGTCCGGATGTGCCAGCGCGTAGTGCGTTACCAGCGATGCAATGTGGGAAAGTTCGGTGCTTTCCGCTTTCAGAAACTTCTTGCGCGCCGGAACATTGAAAAACAGGTCGCGGACGGTGATGGAGGTTCCCGCGGGCAGGCCGGCTTCTTCCACCCGCAGCAGCTTGCCGCCGTTGATTTCGATGACGGTGCCGGCAGGGTCCTCAGCCGCCCGCGTTTCCAGTCGCATACGCGAAACCGAGGCGATGGACGGCAGGGCTTCGCCGCGGAAGCCGAGTGTGGCCACGCTGAGCAGGTCGTCGGCGGTGCGGATTTTGGAGGTGGCGTGGCGCTCGAAGGCGAGCATGGCGTCGTCGCGAGTCATGCCGCAACCGTCATCGGTGATCTGGATAAGCTTTTTGCCGCCGGCCTCCACGTTTACCCGGATGCGGCGCGCGCCCGCGTCCAGCGCGTTCTCCAGGAGTTCCTTCACCACCGAGGCGGGGCGCTCCACCACTTCGCCGGCTGCGATCTTATTGGCTACGTGCTCCGGGAGTACGTGAATTTTGCCCATGAAATTCTTTTCGCCGCTGATGGACGCCGATGAACGCAGATTAAATCAAAAGCCGGAAAAGCAGAAGCCAGATGCCTGACCCAAATGGGCAGGGCCGGTGCTCATGCTCCTATTTCTTCCGTACTGCAATCCCCAGCTCCTTCAGTTGTGCTTCGCTGACGGGGGTAGGCGCGTCCACCATCAGGTCCACCGCCTTGGCGGTCTTGGGGAAGGGAATTACCTCGCGCAGGCTGTCGGCGCCCGCCAGGATCATGACAATACGGTCCAGGCCGAGTGCGATGCCGCCGTGGGGCGGCGTGCCGTATTCCAGCGCTTCCAGGAAAAATCCGAAGCGCGCCTTGGCTTCCTCATCGCTCATGCCCAGGGCGTGGAAGATTTTCTTCTGAATGTCCTGGCGGTGAATACGGATGGAGCCTGAGCCCAGTTCCGTGCCGTTGAGCACCACGTCATAAGCCAGGGCGCGCACCGCCGCTGGCTCGGACTCCAGTTTGTCCATGTCTTTTTCGTGCGGCGAGGTGAAGGGATGGTGTGCCGCGGCCCAGCGCTTGCCTTCCTCGTCCCATTCGAACATGGGGAAGTCGGTGACCCACAGGAAGCGGAAGTCGCCGTGCTGAAAGGCGCCGTGGCGCTCAGCATACTTTTGCGCCAGAGCCACGCGCAGCGCGCCCGCGGCGGTGTAAACCGCGGCATCGTGCTGCTTGACCTCGGGCCCGACGATGCTTTCCGACGGATGCTCGCCGGGATGGCCGTTGCCCGCCACCAGCACCAGCAGGTCGTCAGCCTGCGCACCGCTTAGCTCGCGCGCTTTGGCCATCGCCTCCGGAAACGATTTCTCTAGGCGCTTGGCGTCCTCGAACAGCTTGGCATTTTTGCGCTCGCCGAACAGCGGCTTGATGTCGTCGCGCTCCTTGCGCGAAAGCTCGCCCACCTTGGGAATGCGGATGGCGACCACGGGCAGGCGCGGGTCCACGTTCAGTGTCTTCAAATTTTCCGGCGCGAAGGCCTGGCGCACATTGGTCATGGCGGGCAGGCGCAGGTCAGGCTTGTCGGAGCCGTACTGCCGGATGGCCTGGTCGTAGGTCGTACGCGGAAACGGCGTTTTGATTTCGCGGCCGGCGGCGCTGAAGGCGGCGGTCAGAAACCCCTCCACCACCTCGTAGACGCGGTCGGGCTGGGGAAAGGTCATCTCCAAATCTATTTGCGTGAACTCGGGCTGGCGGTCGGCACGCAGGTCTTCGTCGCGGAAGCAGCGCACGATCTGGAAGTACTTGTCGAAACCGGAAATCATCAGGATCTGCTTGAAGAGCTGCGGCGATTGCGGCAAGGCGTAGAACGACCCGGGATAGACGCGGCTGGGCACCAGGTAATCGCGCGCGCCCTCAGGCGTCGAGCGGGTCATGAACGGCGTTTCAATGTCGAAGAAGCCCTGCTCGGCCAGGTACTGGCGAATAGCCAGGCTCACCTTATGCCGCATTTCGATGTTGAACTGCATCTTTTCGCGGCGCAGGTCCAGGTAGCGATATTTAAGGCGCACTTCCTCGTTGGGCAGCACCGATTCGGCGGGCAGGAACGGCGGCGTTTTGGAAATATTCAGAATGCGCAGTTCTTCCGCGACCAGT
>DATEGI010000186.1:0-3190 GCA_035280205.1 Terriglobales bacterium
CCACGTGCTTCTTCCTCATAGGGAAGGGTGATTGTAGATGGAAACAGGCGTTAGGAAAATGCCCTGCTTAGTGCCGGGTCATGGTGAAGCCGCCAGAGCCGGAACAGGTCGCCGACACGCCGGTTAGCGTCCACGTCCCGGATACCGAATTGTCCGGGTTGGCCGTCCCTTGCAGAGTTAAAGTATTGGTCCCGCCGCCGGCCGCTAAGCCTTTGACAGTGAGTGACATCGCGGTCACGCCACCGCCGGTGTAGTAACCGTAGCCGCTGCTGGAAAACTGCGCCAGGCCGGAGGCGGCCACCTGCGACTGAAAGCACGACGTCGCGGGGTTGAAGCTCACACTGGACACATTCAACACCGTGTTTCCCACTTCGGTGATGGAGGAGGTGAAGGAGAACACTGTGCTTCCGTTTGCCTTTTGCAGATTGGCGGTCCAGTTGCCGCTCAGATTAGCCGGCCTTACCTGATTCCGATTTCCACATCCCAGCAAGGCTGCCAGGACACCGAGAGCAAGGGCAAGGCGCAACAAATTGGGCCGGCGCATGAAGGATTAGCTCTATAACCAAAGATGCCGATTATGGCAGAACGGATGCATTCTGCCGGCTCGCCGCAGGCCGGAGATGTCAAGCCGACTGTTTACAATCACTCGCCTTTACAACACGATTCGGGAAAGTTTGTTAGACGGTCAGTTATTCCTGCACGCTGTGTTCTTCGTTTTGTGCGCGCAGGATGCGGTCCACGGCATAGGGAGCACGATGGGCCGGCTCATGAAAGTGGCGCACCTGCATTTCGCCCAGCAAGCCCAGGGCGAGCAACTGCACCCCCGCCAGAATCAGAACAGCGGCAAAGATCATCAGCGGGCCGTGCTCGCTCATAAGGTGCGTGCCCTGCAGAAACTTTTCTCCCAGCAGCCAGAGCGATACCGCCGAGCCAGCCAGGATGCTGCACATGCCCAGGCTGCCGAAAAAGTGCAGTGGCCGCGACAGGTAGCGCAGCAGGAAGCGGATGGTGATCAGATCGAAGAAGACGCCGAAGGTGCGCGACAGCCCGTAATGCGAATTGCCATGCTCCCGGTTCACGTTGCGGATGGGCACTTCGCATATCGAGGCGCCCTGCCAGGAAGCCAGCGCGGGAATGAAACGGTGCAGCTCCCCGTACAGTGGTATGCCCTCCAGCACCTCGCGGCGATAGGCCTTGAAAGTGGTGCCGAAGTCGTGAATATTGACCCCGCTCAGCTTGGCCATCAGCCAGTTGGCGCAACGCGAAGGAATTCGGCGCAGCCACAAATTGTCAATTCGCCGCTTGCGCCAGCCGCTCACTATGTCGTAGCCCTCTGCCAGCCTCTCCAAAAACATGGGGATGTCGGCGGGGTCGTGCTGCAGGTCGCCATCCATGGCGATGATGTACTTCCCACGTGCGTTGTCGAACCCCGCTGCCAGGGCTGAGGTCTGCCCAAAATTCCGCCGCAGCTTGACCACTGTCACCCGGCTATCAATGGCGGCGATCTCCCGCAGTAACGGGAATGTATTGTCCACGCTGCCGTCGTCCACCAGCACCAGTTCGAAGCTCTCTCCCGTCGTCTCCATCACCGCTTTTAAACGGTCGTAGAGCTCGGTAACGTTCTCCTGCTCGTCATGCAGGGGGACCACGATCGAGTATTTGGGCACAGTAGGCACATTATACGTAAAATCGCCTGCATCCGGAGTGGCTGCGCGGGAACGCACAGGTCTCGGCAGGCGTACGAAACATGCTGAATTAGCGGACAGGGACCAATGTCCGTTCATGTCGCTGACACAGGAATGTGTTCTCGTCAGCGATTCCCTGAAGGAGAATTAATTTCCCGGGGCGCGCCGCCATTGCCGGGCGCGCCCGCGGGTTGTTCTTTTTCGGCCGCGACTATTTAACCTGCAGCGACTGGATGTACTCGGTCAGGTTGCTGACCCGTTGCTGCACTTCCGGTTCATGACCTTTGCTCATGGCCCGGTACACATTGCCCCACATCGGCATGTCCGCCGTGCCGTGCGCCGGAACGTTCAGGTCGCCCACAATCGAACTGTACACGTGGTTGGCCGGAAATTTGCCGCCATTTTTCTGAGCCAGTGTGGTCAGGTCTGCGGGCGTGGTCTTCAGCGCCGTCGCCGCCGGGCCATTGCCCTTGGCGTCCTGTCCATGGCAGGCAGCACAGTGGTTGATGTACATCTCCTTGCCTGATGCCGGTGAGATATAGCGCGCCGGCACTTTTTTGATCTTCTGCGCCGCCGCTCCCATGCCCACCAGCAGCATCAGAGCCAAAATTGCGAATTTCTTGGTTTGCAGCATTCTCATCCTCCAGGCCCGCGGATGGCGGGGATAGAAGCGCTGGCCTCACTGCCAGTCCGCCGCGCCGTCGTCTCGCTGGCCGTGATTTCAGCCTACTGGCGCTGACGCCTGCTTTCCGTAATTCGCATCACCCGCCCGTGTGACGGCTGCACCTCGCTTTTGTGTCCATTGCCTGCTGCGTTGCCACCGCAGGCTCCTGCGGTGTATATACCTGTTTCCCTTCCCGGGATACTCAACCATGACGCTTAAATCACGCTGCCTCCCCCTACTCCCGCTGTTTCTGATGTTTGTTATGGCCTCTGCTGTTGGGCAAAAACCTCCGCTCACCCTGGATGAGTTCTTTAATTCCGTGGACATCACTGCGGTGAAGCTTGCGCCCGACGGCCGTGCCGTGGTGATCGGCACGCAGCGCGCTGACTGGAACCAGAACAACTTCCGCAAAGACCTCTGGCTTTATCGCGATAACGGCCAGGGCGGCGGTTCGCTGGTGCAGCTGACCCAGAGCGGACACGACTCCGACCCCCGCTGGTCGCCCGATGGGCGCTGGATCGCCTTCTCCTCCGACCGCCAGGTCTCGGCGGAGAACGAAGAGGAAAACTCTCCCGGCCGCGGCGAGGAAAAAAAGCACATTACGCAGATTTACCTCATCTCGCCCGATGGCGGCGAAGCCTTCCCCATCACCTCCGGCACGGAATCGGTACACACTTTCGATTGGTCGCCCGACTCTCGCACGATTTATTTCGCCACCCGCACCCCCTGGTCGCCCGACCAGGATGAGGCCTACAAAAAAGAGTGGAAGGATGTAGTCCAGTACCGGGAAGAGGAACGTGGTGATTCGGTGTACGCCCTGGCTTTGGACGACGTGCTTGCG
>DATEGI010000187.1:0-9443 GCA_035280205.1 Terriglobales bacterium
CCCGTGAGATGAGCGAACTGATGGCGCGGGAACTGGTGGAAGTCATCGAGGAGAACAACCAGCGCGGCCGGGCGACCCGGGCCATCATCCCCTGCGGCCCCACCTGCTGGTACAAGCCTTACACCAATTTGATAAATTCCCGCGGGGTCTCGCTGGCGAACCTGTTTGTGTTTCACATGGACGAGTGCCTGGATTGGCAAGGCCGGCTCCTGCCGCGCAACCATCCCTACAACTTCCGCTGTTACATGGAGAAACACTTCTACGGCGGTATCCAGCCGGAGCTTGCCGTTCCTGAAGCGCAACGGTTCTGGCTGACCCCGGTGACCGTCCAGAAGGTGGCGGAGGCAATCAACCAGGGGCCAATTGACGTCACTGTGGGCGGGTGGGGTCAGGACGGCCACGTGGCTTACAACCAGGCGCGCCGCAATCCGTATAGCCACGTGAGCATTGAGGATGTCGCCAACTCCACCATTCGCATCCAAGAAAATAATCCTGATACTATCCTTGCGCTGGCGCAGCGGACCTTTGGCACCGCATACCAGTTCGTGCCGCCCATGTCCATTACCCTAGGGGTGCGCGAATGCCTGTCGGCGCGCAAGGTTCGCGTCTACAGCGATACCGGCGCCTGGAAGCAGACCGCCCTGCGCGTGGCACTTTTCAGCGAGCCTACGCCTGAGTACCCCATGACGCTGCTGCAGCGCCATCCCGACGCCATCATCACGGCTACGGAAGAAACGGCACGCCATCCCATCAGCGAGAATCCCGACTGGGAGCTGTTTTGAGAACGAGGCGGAACCCGAGTGCGAATTCTTCGAGCTATCGTCGCCTAATCGGCATTGGCGGAATTGGCAGTGGAATTTTCTTTGCGCTGGATGGAAACCACACGCTGGGCCGCGACGAAAGCCGCCTCGGCCGCTTGCTCGACATCCGCGACTACTGCAAGCTGCACATCATCAGCCATTACGTGGCCAAGTTGCTGGGAGCCGGCCCGGGGGACGAGTTCCGCGTTATTCCCATCGGCAAAGTGGGCGACGATGCGCCTGGGCGGCAGCTGATTGCCGAAATGAGCGCAGCCGGCATGGACACAAATCACGTGGAAGTCGTAGCCGGGTCCCCGACCATGTTCAGCGTGTGCTTTCAGTACCCCGACGGCATGGGCGGCAACATCACCACCAGCGACTCTGCAGCTGCCCAGTTGGCCTGCGAGGATTTGGATAAGCTGGAGCATCTATTCCCGGAGCTGGCGGTCGCGCTCGCTGCGCCTGAGGTCCCTCTGGAGACGCGAGCGCATTTTTTGAAGATAGCAGGCAAACACCGCGCCTTTCGTGCCGCCTCGTTTATCGCCGCCGAAGTAGCGCCGGCGCGGGAGTTGGGTATGTTTGCAAATCTGGAATTGGCTAGCCTGAATGAAGGCGAAGCCTCCGTCCTGGCAGGCTCTGCATTCGAACCTTCCCATCCGCGCCCTTTTCTGCAAGCCTGCGAACAAGTCCTGCGGACCAGCTATCCCAAACTTCGATTGGTGGTCACGGCCGGCAGATTCGGAGCCTTTGCTTATTCGGAAGGAAGTTGGGACTTCTGCCCCGCGCCCCGTGTCAACGTTGCCTCCACGGCTGGGGCCGGCGATGCCCTGCTGGGAGGACTCATCGTGGGAGAGGTTTCCGGAATTCCGTTCATCCGCCGCGATCATTCGCTGGATCGCACCACCATGGGAACGGTGGCCAGCGCTCTGGATTTCGCTGTGCTTCTGGCCAGCTACACCGTGAAATCGCCGCACACAATCCATCCTGAGGCGAGCACAGAAGCGCTGCTGGCTTTCGCTTCCGAAATCGGAGTGGAACTCGCTTCCAACATACGCCAGATGCTGGGCGTTAACAGTCAGACCAGTTCGGCAACGCGGTCATAGGTAGTGATTTTCGCTTGACGGACTTGACAGGCGGGAGTCTCAGTATCAGTATGTAAACCGTTTTAATGAGCCGTTTCACCGAATTTCTGTATTCCGCTCACAGTCAGCAGGAAACGCAAGGTAGCCGGATGAAGGCTCTCTCCGCCACCGCAATGAACGCACGAGCACAAATCTCTCTTCGCCCGACCGCGCTGGTGTGCCTTAGCCTCCTCATCGTCGCCAGCTGCGGCCACTCCGCACCTTCCGCTGTGCGCTCTGGCATCGGCGTGAGCGTTACTGGGGGTGGGGTGGTCCTCACAACCTCAGCGGCGAAATTCGAACTGACCCCATCTGGCTACCTGAAAGCATCGCTAATGAGAGGCGGCCAGTTCCTATCATTAGACGACCATGGATCAGGCGGCAGCGATTTTATCGTCAGCAATGGAAAGCAGGTGGACGATTTCCGACTCGACCTCGCAGCGGCTAAGGTCGCCGACGGCGCGGGCCGGCTGGGGACGCGCGGCAAGACGGTAGTGGTTTTTGGTCGCAGCGCCAGCATCCCGTCTCTCGAGAAACAGCTGACCATCGAGGTGGCTGACGCTTTTCCCCGGATAGCCTTCACCACGGTCGCCTATAAGAACACGGGGGCTTCTCCCCTGCCGCTCGAGCAGGTGGTCGCTCAGCAGCATCGGCTGAATGCCTCTCAAGTTGATCCGCAAGCCAAGCCTTTCGAGGTGTGGTCGTTCTCTGGCGCCAGCGAGAAGTGGGGCAAGGATGACGTGATGCCGGTCTCCACCAGCTTTTCGCGAGCGAACGTGATGGAGACGGTGATGCACAACGACGAGAACCAGACTGGGGGCGGGGTTCCGGTAGTGGCCTTCTGGACGCGCTCAGTGGGCGAAGCCATCGGGCACGTGGAGCTCCTGCCCTGGGTGATGTCATTGCCCGTGCGCACCCAGCCAGACCAGCGGGTTAGCGCTTCGCTCACCTTGCAACCCGACGAGGAACTGCAACCGGGGGCAACATATTCCACCCCCATGAGTTTCGTTGCCGTCTTCCAGGGCGACTTCTACGAGCCGCTGCACCTCTACTCCAGCGTCCTGCAGCACGAGGGCTGGACGCTTCCCAGTGCCAGCAGCGGCGATTACCAGGCGAACTGGTGCGGCTGGGGCTACGAGATGAACGTGACGCCCAAGCAGATGCTGGGCACCATTCCTAAACTGAAACAGCTTGGCTTCCACTGGGCGACGCTCGATGCCGGTTGGTTCAACAATCGCGGTGATTGGAATCCTAACCCCAAAACGTTTCCGGACGATTCTGTTCGCAAGGTGGTAGACGCATATCACAAAGCCGGCATTCGCATGACGTTGTGGTGGATTCCGCTGGTAGTGGAGGACGGCGAGGGCAAAGACATTCTTAATGGGCATCGTTACCAACTGGCGGAGGTGGTCAAGCAACACCCCGACTGGCTGATCCTGGACAAGAATGGCAAGCACGCCCGCGCTACCGCCGACATGGGTGCGCTGTGCCCGGCCATGCCTGCGGTGCAGCAGTATTACAAACAGCTCACCGAAAAATTCATTCGCGACTGGGAATTCGACGGCAGCAAGCTCGACTTCTCTTACATTGTTCCGCTTTGTTACAACCCCAAGCACCACCACAAGTCGCCCATGGATTCAGTGCGCGCCATGAGTGAAATTTACAAAATTATTTTTCAGACCACGCGCGCGCTGAAGCCCGACAGCGTCACCCAGAGCTGTCCCTGCGGCACGCCCCCCAACATGGCCTGGCTGCCGTACATTGACCAGGCGGTTACCGCCGATCCGGTGGGCTCGCGCCAGGTGCGGCTGCGCACCAAGATGTACAAAGCGTTGCTCGGGCCGCAGGCAGCGGTTTATGGCGATCACGTGGAACTTACGAAGATCAACTTCGGCAACACCAATCACGAAGTAGATATAGGCAGGGATTTCGCTTCTACTATCGGCACGGGCGCCGTTCTTGGCACCAAGTTCACCTGGCCGGACTATGGCCCTAAATTCAAGACCGTCGAACTCACGCCAGGAAAAGAAGATTACTGGAAAAAATGGATCGATATTTATGACGCCAAGATGCTTTCCCATGGCGAGTTTCTCGACTTGTATACCGACGGCTACGACGTCCCCGAGGGCTACGCGATCACGAAGGACGGCAAGATGTATTACGCCTTTTATGCACCCGAGAAAGCCCCGGAGTGGTCGGGAGAGGTTGAACTGCGCGGCCTGAAAACCGGCAGCTATCGGGTGGCGGACTACGAGAACGGCGGCCAGCTTGGCGTTGTGGATTCCAAGAGCCCAAGCCTGAAGGTTTCATTCAAGGAGCACCTGCTGCTGGAAGCGACTCCTCGCTGAAGGCAGTTCCGTGGTTGAAGGTTCGATTTGGTTTCGCTGCGGGTGAGCGCGAAATTCACGGCGTTTGTCCCGCCTCGCTGGCAAGGAGGTAGCCATGTCTTCTCCGTCTACAAATTCACGTTCTCTGCTTGTGTGCTCACTGCTTCTGCTGTTCGCTGGCCTGTGCTGGGCACAGAAAGATACAGGAAATATTGTGGGCACGGTCAGGGACTCATCCGGCGCAATGGTGCCGCGCGCCAGCGTCACCATCACGGACGTGGACCGCGGCACCTCATTTTCCACGGCCACCAATGATTCAGGCGAGTACGTCTCCGGTCCCCTGAAAATTGGGCGCTACCGGGTTAAGGTTGAGAAGCAAGGCTTCAAGACCATGGTAGTCGGTCCAGTCCAACTCAACGTGCAGGAACGGCCTTCGGTGGACGTTACCCTGCAGGTGGGGCAGGTGCAGCAGGAGGTAACGGTAACCTCCCTTGGACCCCAACTGCAAACCGAGACCTCGGACCTCGGGCAGGTGGTGACCGGGCAGCGTATTGAAACCCTGCCCTTGAATGGGCGCAACTACGCGCAATTGGCTCAGCTCGGAGCCGGGGTGGTTCCCGCGGAGCCGGGCTCGCGTGAGGAAAAAAGTTTTGGCTTCAGCTCCAATGGCGCCCGCGCCCTGCAGAACAACTTCCTGCTCGACGGGGTGGACAACAATTCCAACCTGGGCGACCTGCTGAACGAGAGTACTTACGTCATTCAGCCTTCGGTGGACGCCATCGGCGAATTCAAGGTTCAGACCAACGCCTACAGCGCGGAGTTTGGACGCGGCAACGGGGCCATCATGAACGCGGTGATCAAGTCGGGAACCAACCAGTTCCACGGCGACGTTTACGAGTTCGTGCGAAATGAGAAGTTTGACGCCACTAACGCCTTCGACGAACTTGGCAAGCAACCCTACAAGCAGAACCAGTTTGGCGCCACGTTGGGCGGTCCCATCATCAAAAACCGCACGTTTTTCTTCGTGGATTATGAAGGGCTGCGCGTGCGCCAGGCTACGCCAATTCTGGGTGTGATTCCTACCCCGCAGATGAGGGCCGGTGATTTCAGCGGCAATCTTACCAACCTGCCGGCCATGGCTGTCGATCCGGTTACTGGTCAACCTACCGGCCAGCAGGCGCTGGATTGCAACGGCAACCCTACCTTCCAGGGAGAGATTTTCAATACCCGCCTGACCCAGGTCTCAAACCTCAATCCCGATGGCTTTTGCGGGATGCCCATTGCCTCGGGCGGGCAGTTAAACGTCTTCCCCAAGAGCCTGATTGATCCCCTGGGCGCGCGCTTGGCGGCCCTGTACCCGACGCCGAATACTACCCGCAGCGGCTCCAATTTCCTGGTGGACCCGCGGCGGCAGGAGAGCCGCAACAACTTTGATATTCGCATTGACCACAAAATCGCGGCTAAAGATGATTTCTTTGGCCGCTTCAGCTATGAGAACCAACCCAGCTTCATTCCCGCGCCTTTCAACAACGTGCTCGATGGCGGCGGGTTCTTCGATGGCCTGGAAGACAATTCCTATCGCAGCCTGGCGCTAAGCGAAACTCACCTTTTCTCTTCCAACCTGGTCAACGAGTTCCGCGCTGGCTACAACCGCATCAACGCTCACCGCTTCCAGCTCAATTTCGATAAGAACGTCGCCGGCGATCCGTCTTTTGGGATTGACTATCCCGGTATTCCTTTTGGCCCCCTTAATGGAGGCTTGCCGCAAATCACCTTCGGCGATGGCTCCGCCACCATCGGCAGCTCCACCTTCCTCCCTTCGCTTGAGATCCAGAACAGCTACGTCCTGACCGACAATTTGACCTGGGTCCATGGCAAACATTCCTTGAAGTTCGGTACCGAGATTCGCCGCGAACAGTTCACCATCTTCCAGCCTGCCGCTTCCCGCGGCACGCTGGATTTCGGCGGCGGCTTTACCGACAATCCTGCCGCGCCCAGCAGCGGCGGCGCCGCTTTCGCTTCCTTCCTTCTGGGTATTACCGATGGCGGGCAGATTACCAGCCTGCACAACGTTGACTATCACCGACCGGTGTACGCGTTCTTCACCCAGGACGACTATCGGGTCACTCCCCGCCTGACCCTTAACCTCGGGCTGCGCTATGAGCTCTTCACCGCCGTTAAGGAGAGCCACGACCAGCAGGCCACATTCGATTTTGCCTCACAGGGGCTGCTTGTGCCGAAAGGGCAAAATCTGCAGCTCACTCCTACCCTGGCGCAGAGTATTCCCATCCTCCGCACTGGCTCACGCGGGCTGATTAATCCTGACCTGAACAATTTTGCCCCTCGGGTAGGGTTCTCCTACCAGATCACCGACAAGCTGGTCCTCCGCAGCGGCTACGGAATTTTCTACGGCGGCGACGAAAACGGCCCCTACTCCAATCCCAGCCCGGCGTTCAATCCGCCGTTCTTTTCCATCCAGTCGTTCAATACGCCCTGCGGAGCGCTTTCCGCCAACCCCGCCCCCGGACAAACGGACTGCTCGATTCCGAATTTCAATGTCCTCTCGCAGGGGTTTCCAGCTAACTCGCTTAGCGACCCTAATACCCCGCAGTTATTCTCCACCGATCCGAACCTGCGGACGCCCTACACTCAACAGTGGCACTTCGGTCTGCAGTACCAGTTGCCAGCGCAGACCATGCTCCAGATTTCCTACGCCGGCTCGCGCGGCACCAAACTATACGCTTTTTACAATGGTAACCAAGCTGTGCCTACGGTGGACCAGACCGCTCCCCTGCTGCCCCGCCGGCCGGTACACACCTGCAACACGGCTCTCTTGCCGAACTGCGATCCTTCCGTGTTCGACACCACCATCACCACCTTCCGGTCCAATGCCTTCTCCAACTACAACTCCCTGCAGGCACGGCTGCAGAAGCGGCTCTCGCGCGGTCTGCAGTTTGAAGCCTCCTATACCTACAGCCATGCCCTCGACAATGCCTCCAGCGCCAACCTGGGCTCCTTCGCAACGGGCGATTTCCGCGATCAGCGCTTCCCGCAACTGGAATACGGCAACGCGGATTTCGACATCCGGCACCGTTTCGTTCTCAGCTACTTCTATGAGCTGCCTTTCGGCAAAGGCAAGACCTTCGCCGGCAATGCCGGCGGCCTGGTAAACCAGATCATCGGCGGCTGGCAAGTCGCCGGCATTACCACCGCCTCTACCGGGAACTACTTCACGCCCACCGACATTGCCACCAACTTATCGAACTCGGACGGTGGCGGCGATGTCGCCAGTTCCGCTCGCCCCAACCGCATCGGCGATCCCAACGCCAAGCCCTGTATTCCCGGCACCCTGTTTAACACCTGCGCTTTTGCCACCAATACCGTGCTGGGAACCTTTGGCAATGCCGGACGCAACATCGTTCGTGGCCCGGGCTTCCAGAACTGGGACCTTTCGCTCTTCAAAACGTTCCCGCTGAATGAACGGGAGCGCTTTGAGTTTCGCGCGGAGTTCTTCAACGTGTGGAACCACATGAATCCTCTGCTGTTTCCGGCTACATTTCTTTTCGATAACCCGGCAACGGACCATGGCCTCGATCTCCCCCCGGGCTTAAGCGGCTGCCCCGTGGACAACCGCAACCAGAATTGCTCCTGGGGATTCCCCCAGTCGGCACGCGATCCGCGCTTCATTCAGCTGGCTTTGAAGTTTTACTTCTGATGAGAGATACGGGCCTCACCGCTGGGCAGGCGGCAAATTCCCGGTAATTGATCTGGGACGCAGCCGTGGACTACTCTCTGAGCTGGCCGGTTCGGCAAAACCTTCTATGTCAGATGGAACCGCGGTTTCGGCGAATGCCGCGCCCAGGTTGAGGCGCGCCCTGGGCTTATGGGACTTGATTCTTTACGGTTTGATCGTCATCCAGCCCACGGCGCCAATGCCGGTGTTCGGCGTGATGACCCAGCGCGCTCACGGCCATGCCGTTACTACAGTCCTGATTGCCATGGTGGCTATGCTTTTCACCGCCATCGGCTACGGCCGCATGGCCAGGGTTTACCCCAGCGCGGGGTCGGCTTTCACCTATGTTGGCCAGGAAATTCATCCCGCGCTGGGCTACGTCACCGGTTGGAGCATGGCCATGGATTACATGCTCAACCCCGTGATCTGCACCATTCTGTGCAGCAAGTTCGCTATGCTCTTCGCGCCCGGAGTTCCCTACTTCGTCTGGGCGATCTTTTTCGCTTGTCTCTTTACTGCACTCAACCTGAACGGTATCCGGACCTCGGCCAGAATCAACGACGGCTTGGCGGCCGCGATGGCCGTGGTGATAGCGCTGTTCTTTGTCATGGCCGCGCGCTATGTATTCCACACGCCTCATGACGGCCTCTCGTTCTTTACTCGGCCTTTTTACGACCCGCAGACCTACTCCACTCGGGCGGTGTTGGGCGGCACATCGCTGGCCGTGCTGACTTATATCGGCTTCGACGGCATTTCCACCTTGTCGGAGGAAGCGGAAAACCCCCGGCGCAACATTCTGCTGGCCACGGTGCTGGTGTGCTTGCTCACCGGCGTGCTCGCCTCCATGGAAGTCTATGCCGCCCAGTTGGTGTGGCCGGCTTCGACTTTTCCCGATGTGGACACCGCCTACGTAGCTGTGGCCGGGCGCGCCGGCGGAGCGTGGATGTTCGGCGTAATCAACCTCACCCTGCTGGTGGCCACCATCGGCTCGGGCATGGGTTCGCAGCTGGGTGCGGCGCGCCTGCTCTACGGGATGGGACGCGGCAACGCCATCCCTAAATCATTCTTTGGTTTCATCGAACCCAAGCGGCGAATTCCTCGCAACAACGTCCTGCTGGTGGGGGCGCTGGCGCTGCTGGGAGGGTTGACGATCAGTTTTGAGCGGGGTGCCGAACTGCTAAACTTCGGCGCGCTGCTGGCCTTTATGGGCGTAAACGCTTCCTCCTTCACCCACTATTTTCTGCGCCAGCAGGAAAAGAAACTAACCAACTTCATCGTCCCTATCATGGGCTTTCTTGTCTGCCTGGTGCTCTGGATCAGCCTGAGTGTTCCGGCAAAAATTGCGGGCAGTATATGGATGGCTGTCGGCATCGCCTACGGCGCGTATCGCACTCGCGGCTTCCGCAGTGAACTGGTCAACTTTGATATTCCCGAAGAGGAATCGGCGTAATGCCTCGGGCTA
>DATEGI010000188.1:0-3556 GCA_035280205.1 Terriglobales bacterium
GGTCTATACTCTCCCCGTGAAGATCGCCATAGACATCCGGCGCATTGGCGATTTTGGCGTGGGCACCTATATCCGCAACGTGCTGCGGGCCCTGGGACGCCTGGATCAGGAGACCACTTACGTCCTGATTGGGCCACAAGAAAAGTTCCGCGACATTGACCCCCTGCCCCCCAACTTTGAAGGCGTGGCTCTCACGGCGCCGGAGACCTCGCTCGCGGGCTTCCTGGGTTTCCGTCGAATCCTGCGCCACGAACGCTGCCAACTGGTGCACATCCCGCATCTTTCGTGGGCGCCGCAATCGCTCCCCTGCCCATGCATCATCACTGTGCATGATGTGCTGGAGCACATGTACCGGCAGCGCGAGCACTCGGGCATTCGCCGCGCCGCTCATTTCCACCTGACGAGACGCGTGCTGCACGGCGCGGTGCGAATTTTTGCGGTTTCTAATTTCACCAAAAAAGACGTAGAAGCTCTGTTCCGCATCCCTCCGGAGAGGATCGAGGTCATATACAACGCCATTGACGAGCGATTCCGCCTGGGCCACGCCACCGACGCCGACCGCCAGTTCATCGCCGAGCGTTACCAGGTGAGCTATCCCTTTATTCTCTATGCCGGGCGCATCAGCCCGCACAAGAACGTAGGACGCATCATCGAGGCGTTTTCCGCGCTGAAGGCGGAATTGGAAAAGGAAGGCAAGTTCCCCGACCTGAAGCTGATCATCATCGGCGACGAGCTCTCCCGCCAACCCGAATTGCGCCGCACCGTGGTGCGGAGCGCGGTGCAGAATGACGTGCGCTTTCTGGGCTTCGTGCCCATAGAAGTGCTGCGCATCTTTTACGATACAGCCAAGATCTTTGTATTCCCCTCGCTCTACGAAGGCTTCGGCCTCCCACCACTGGAAGCCATGGCGCACGGCACGCCCGTCGTCACTTCCAACACCACCTCGCTGCCGGAGGTGGTGGGCAACGCGGCCGTGCTGGTGAATCCGGAAAACCTGTTTGAAATCATGCGTGCTCTGCACCGCGTGCTGCTTGATCAGCCGCTGCGCGACAAGATGAAGCAGCGCGGATACGAGCAGGCGGCGCGCTTTTCCTGGGAGGCCAGCGCGCGCCGCGTCCTGCAGGCCTACCGCGAAGTGCTGGGCGAGAAGCGCCCAGTGCAGCCACCCTCGGCTGCGGAACAAGCCACTGTTGCCACGCGTCCTGAGCCGCCGGCTTGACCCCCTGTTGCCCGTTGGTACCCAGGGGGGTCCTTTGATCCCACGGCAGATTGGCGGGAATAAGCCTGCTTTCAGCTACTTACAAATCCTGCTCTGTTCTTGTCCACTTAGCCCTCCCGCTGGCCCTCAACTTGCTTCTAATAGAAGCGGGGATGATCAGTAGAACTCAGGTGGGGTGATTCGTGCATCGAGAAATGGTAACCGCGTTCCTGATCTCGGCAATGGCGGCCATTCCGGCCCTAGCACAAGCCCAGCAGCAACGCCCTCAGCAGACACCTGTGAAGGTCACCACTCAGCGCCAAATCGCTGATTTACAAAGCATTGTTACCGGCCTGGAGAAGGCGCAGGCGGAAAACCGGCAGAATTATCGGGCCTACACCCTGGTGCGTGATTATAAGTTGTTCAGCGGCGGCGACCGCCAACCAAAATCCCATGTTGTTGCCCAAATCAGCTTTGTACCTCCTAACCGGAAAACTTTTACCATTGACCGAGTAATCGGTGCCTCCCGTGGGGAGAAGGTAGTTCGTAAGATCCTCGAACATGAGGTCCAAACCACAGCTGAAGACCACGGGGCCAGCGTTCTCAATCGCGAGAATTACGATTTTGTCTTCCTGGGCATGGCCAATGTAGATGGCCATTCCTGCTATCTGTTGCAGCTTCAGCCCAAGCACAAACGGGAGGACCTGGTCAGTGGCCGCGGTTGGATTGATGCGCAAACCTACCTTCCGCGCCTGATTGACGGTGACCTGGCCAAGAATCCCTCCTGGTGGCTGAAGCGTGTGCACCTGACGCTCAGCTTTGGCGAGGTGGGAGGGATGTGGCTGCAGACCGGAACGAGGGCGGAGGCGGATGTGCGCGTTTTCGGCGAGCACACGCTCACGTCCAATGAAATCAATTACCTGACTGGCGCGGCCGAGGCCCGCAACCGCCCACCCGCCGCCAGGCGGCGCTCAGCGCGCCATCCTGACCTGCTCGGCGAGGGCGTGTTCGGCCACTGAAAACGCCGCCTCGGAGCTATCGTGCCGTCCGTACGGGACTCAACCTCGTTTCTCGGCGAGCATACCCAGGACTTCCTTCCCGGGCTTTAATATGACGTCCCTGCGGGGACTGTTTCAATATGAGAGCGGGCAGGGTCTCGTGTGAAATGATGCGCTGAATATATAACGTCCCTGCGGGACTTAGCTTAACTGTGGCTGCGAAATCTGTGTGGTTGCGAATTCTGTGTCATTGCGGCGTCTTAAGCTTCGAATCGCCTCCCCAGGTCAACCAACTCTTTAGCACACCATTACGAGCCCTCGATTCATAGACTGATCCCAGCCAATGAAAAGCGCGTTGGGTGGGGCACCCTGTTGTTTCGTTCATCGAGATTCCCAGTAAACACTCGAGCTTAGCGCTTGCCGTCGGTGCGTTGGTGATGAACCTCGGTGGTGAGCGGCGGCTCCATTTCGCTGAGCAGCTGGCGACGCAGTTCGGCGAGCAGTTCGGCGCGCTGCGGGCCCTGCAACTCGCGCTCCAGTTCCTGCAGCGCCAGGGCAACAATGTGGTAGTGATGCAGTCCGCTGTATTCGGGGTCGGAGGTCACCTGCAGCCAGATGCGGTGCAGCAGCTCCAAATCCTGCTGCCGCAGGCGCGGGGTGTGCGGTCCCAAGGGATAGAGGCGGGAGCGGCCGTCAGGAAAAGCCACTTCCAGTTCCAGGCGCGGGCGCGGTTCAGGCAGACGCTCCCAGGCGTCTCCGGTGAGCTTCCCCTGTTCGTCAGCGGTGAGCTTGTTGGAGGCGCCGCAGACAATGCGGCTGGAGTCCAACCGCTGCGCCGTCACCACGATGGCTTCGAAAACGTCGCTGGCGGGCACCACCAGCAGGAACACGGGTTTGCCTTCCTTTTCTGCCGCCGCTACAACGGACGTGAATAGCTCCTGTTCGTAGTGGTCGAAGACGTCGTCGGCATCCATCTGCGTACTGCCACTGAAGGTGTGCTCGCGGTGGTAGAGGCGCGCGGTCATGACCACCACGTCCTGCTTGGTGGTATCAGTGCGCGACAGCGTTTGCCGCAGGTAATACAGGTTACGCGGGTCGCGCACCGTCACCAGGATATTGCCTGGGCGCACTCCCAGGGCGCCGCTGCCCAGTTCCTGGTTGCCGTACACGCGGAACTGGTCGAGCATTTCCGGCTTGCCCCGGCGTTTTCTGGCCACCTGGTACTCAGAGACAGTGAAAATCGCGAAGAAAACCGCGGTGAAGATCACGCCGGCAATGGTCGCTTCCTCCTTAGTAAACAGATTGACGATGGCGGTCATGAACAGCACCACCGTAATGATCGTCAGACCTACCGGGATTT
>DATEGI010000189.1:0-2347 GCA_035280205.1 Terriglobales bacterium
TTGCTCAAGGCGCTGGCCGATCCCACCCTGCCTAAGGTGGTGCACGACTACAAAGCCGCGCTGCATGCGGTGGAGGACGCCGGCCACGCGCTTGCCGGGGTGCGCGACGAGCCCATGCTTTATTCCTACCTGCTCGACCCCACCTACAGCTCGCATCGCCTGGCTGATGTCGCCCTGCGCCGCTTCAATGTGAAGCTTTCCGGCGGGCTGGCCGAAGCCGCCGACTTTACTGGACGCCTCGCCCAAACTCTGCGCCAGGAAGTCCAGGACGCCGGCCTTCTATCGGTCTACGAGCAGATTGACCTGCCTCTGGTCCCGGTGCTCGCCCGCATGGAACAGGCCGGGGTGAAGATTGATTGCGACGCGCTGGCCGAAATGTCCACCCGCCTGGAGCGCGACTGCCGCGCCAAGGAAAAGGAAATCTGGGAGCTGGCAGGCTTCGAGTTCAACATCAACTCGCCCAAGCAGCTCGGCGACGTGCTCTTCAATAAGCTGAACCTGCCCAAGCCGGTGAAGTACGGCAAAGGCAAAACCGTCTCCACCGCGGTGGACGTCCTGGAGGGGCTGGCCCTTACTCACGATGTTCCCCGCCTGGTGCTCGACTATCGCCAGCTCACCAAGCTGAAGTCCACCTACGTGGACGCGCTGCCCGTGCTGCTCAATTCCTGCACCCAGCGCCTGCACACCACCTTCGGGCAGACGGGCACCGCCACCGGCCGCCTCTCCTCCGCCAATCCCAACCTGCAGAACATTCCCATCCGCACCGAACTGGGCAAGCAAATTCGCGCTGCCTTCATCGCCGATCCTGGTCACGTGCTCTTGGCTGCCGACTACTCGCAGATTGAGCTGCGCCTGCTGGCCCACTTTTCCGGCGACCCGCTGCTCAGTGAGGCCTTCCGCCGCGGCGACGACATTCATTCCCTCACCGCGCAGGAAGTGTTCGGGGTGCCGCCCATGATGATCACGCCCGAGCATCGCCGCCGCGCCAAGGCGGTGAACTTCGGCATCGTCTACGGCCTCTCACCCTTCGGCCTGTCGCAGCAGCTTGGCATCGAGAAGGGTGAGGCCCGGCAGTTCATTGACGCCTATTTCGAAAAGTACAAAGGCGTGCGCCAGTACCTCGATAGCACTCTGGAAGTCGCCCGGCGCGAGCAGCGCGTGAAAACGCTGTTCGGCCGCATCCGCCCCATTCCTGACATCAACAGCAAGAACGCGAACATGCGCGGCTTCGCCGAGCGCACCGCCGTAAACACGCCGCTGCAGGGGACGGCCGCCGACCTGATCAAGCTGGCCATGGTTTCAATTGACGGGGAATTGCGCCGCCGCAAGCTGAAATCGCGCATGCTGCTGCAGGTTCACGACGAACTGGTGTTCGAAGTGCCGCAGGCTGAGGTAGGCGTCATGCGCGACCTGGTACGCGACCAGATGGAAAACGTGCATTCGCTCAGCGTGCCGCTGCTGGTGGAGATTGGCGTCGGCCCCAACTGGCGCGACCTGGAATAAACCATGAGAATTCACCACAGAGACACAGACGCACAGAGAAAAACTATGGATGATTAAAAAACCACATCCTGAGCATGCTGAAGGGACTTTAGACCTGAAATATCCTGCGTGCGATACCGAGATTGTCGGCCAGAGAAGTAGCTCAAATCCCTAAATCTTCAACGTTAAGTGATTTAATGATTTGATTTCTCCGTGCCTCTGTGTCTCTGTGGTGAATGGGTTTCACACCGCTTCTTTCAGCGCGTTGTCGCTGCGCCGCCCCTGCTCTTCTGCTGCCCTCGATGGCAGGAAGATAGAAAACACTGTCCCGCTTCTGCCCGGAATGGTTCGGCTGCGCAACCGGATACTGCCTCCGTGCCTCTCCACGATTCCCTTGGACACCCATAGCCCCAGGCCGGTTCCCACTTCCTTCTTGGTGGTAAAGAAAGGTTCAAAAATTCGCGAACGGTGCAAGGGGGCAATGCCCGGACCAGAATCGGCAATGGTGACTCGCGCTCCCGCTCTCCCCTTGGAACTGAACTCTCGCCCCTGCGATACCCGGACCCGGATAGTTCCATCCGTGGGCACCGCGTCTATGCTGTTGCTCAGCAGATTGGCAAAAAGTTGCCGCAACTCGCCGGGCACCGCCACAATCTCAGGATCCTGGTCCACTTCCATCTGCAGATCAATGCGCTTATTGGTGGTTTTGGGAGAGAACACAGTGCGCAGCTGCGAGATAATGGGGCCCACCCGGACGGTGGTGGCTGCCGTCTTTTCCCGGTAGAAGCCCAGCGCTTGCCGTGTCAGTTGGGAAACGCGGTCCAATTCCTCCTCCGCAGCGCGCAGATATTCGCGCACATTCTCC
>DATEGI010000190.1:0-2658 GCA_035280205.1 Terriglobales bacterium
CCACCACCAGCCAACCCCAAACACGACCGCAACAATCGCGCGCATAATGTGCAGCCCGCCAAATGTCACGATAGACTGCGCCGCGTGGTAGCGCACGTAAGGCCGGTGATCAATCAGGTAAAAGATGATGCCCGTGAGCCAGCCCAGCACGTAGCTGAGCAGCGCGGCCGTGTTTTCCGAGAGGCCCGATTGCGCCTGCGGCACCGGTGTTGGGGTTGCTGGAGCTGTGCCCGCAGCCGCTTGAGGCTGCCCGCAGACCTGGCAGAAGCGGGCCATCTCCGGAACTTGGGCGCCGCATTTAGTGCAGAAGGTCAAGGCCTGCCCTCCACCAACCCGAGATTACCTTCCCCGGTGGGAAGGCCATCAGGCTACGCCAGCCTGCTAAGGTTTGTACAGGGCTTGAGTTTTGTAAATGTTCCCTTTCAGACATTCTTCATCTCTGTAATGCAATAATGAAAAACCTGCTGGCGCTTGGACGGCAGCACAGCAAAGCTGGCGCAGGGGATGATAAGAGAGCAAACACACTGGTCCGCGCAGATGCACGGCCGCCGCTCGTCTTATTGTGCTCTTGTTTTCCTCATTTTCAGCCTGAGCGCGCTTGGGCAGAACTCAACCGTCCGTGGTGCCGTCAGCGACCAAACCGGAGCGGTGGTGCCGAACGCCAGCGTGACCCTGATTGATTCCGCCAAGGCCATACATAACATCACCTGCGATGAAAAGGGCCGCTACACCCTGGAACATCTCACACCCGGTACTTATATGGTGCGGGCTTCAGCGCCCGGCCTGGCCCTGGCCAAGGCGCGCTCCTTCACCGTAAAACCCGGTGTCCAAACCCTCGACCTGGTTCTCAAGGTACAAGCCGTGTCAGAAAGCGTCAGCGTGCTGGGGGAGAGCGTGCCGCTGGTCAGCGTTGATAACACCAACAATGCCAGCGCCGTGGTGCTGCGCGGTTCTGACCTGCAAGCGCTGGCCGACGACCCTGAGGACCTGTCTGAGGACCTGCAAGGGCTAGCCGGGCCGTCTGCCGGTCCCAATGGCGGCTCCCTTTACGTGGACGGATTCAGCGGCGGCGAACTGCCTTCCAAAGATGCCATCCGCGAAATCCACATTAATGAGAATCCTTTCTCTCCCGAATACGACCAGCTCGGCTTTGACCGCATTGACATCCTCACCAAGCCCGGAGCCGAGAAGTTCCGCGGCGATGCCTTTTTCAATATCGGTGACAGCATCTGGAACTCGCGCGATCCCTATGCTCGGCAGAAAGCGCCCTTTCTGCTGCGCGAATATGGCGGCAACATCGGCGGCCCGCTCAGCAAGCGCGCCTCCTTCCTGCTGACCACCGAGGGCGCAGCCATAGACAACGGCGCCATCATTGATGCCATTACGCTGAATCCTCAGACGCTCGCACTGGTGAATCCCTTCACCAGCGTCTTCAGCGTGCCGCAGCGGCGCATCATCGTCAGCCCGCGCATGGATTACAAACTCAGCTCCAGCCACAGCCTCACCCTTCGCTACCGGGTGGAGCAGTCGAACGTGCCTTACGCCGGCGTTGGCGGGCTTAACCTGCTCTCCATGTCCAACCACGAACATTCCCTGAGCCACACCGTTCAGGCCATGGAGACCGCGGCTCTCGGCAGCAACTTTTTAAACCAGGCGCGCTTCCAGTTTTATCGCCTTGGCACTTCCATCCTTCCCAACACCGCTGCCCCGGAAATTCAGGTACTGGGCGCCTTCAACAGCGGTGGGGCGCAATCCGGGCCTCTGGCCGATACGCAAAACGACTTCGAAATCCAGAACTACACCACGATAACGCGCCGAACGCACACCGTTCACTTCGGGATCAGGCTCAGAACCGGGACCGAGGCACAGCGCTCTGAGCAGGGATTTGGTGGGACTTTCACTTTTGGCGGTGGCCTCGGCCCCATGCTGAACACCAACCATCAGCCGGTGCTGGACAGCTCCGGCAATCCCGTTCTAATTCCTCTGCAATCCATTGATCGTTACCAGCGCACGCTGCTATTCCAGCAACTCGGGTATTCCCCTGCTTTGATCCGCTCCCTGGGTGGCGGCGCCACTCAGTTCGCCGTGAATGCCGGCAACCCGCTGGTCTCCGGCAGCCAGAGCGACATTGGCGTGTTTGTCGGCGATGAATGGCGGGTGCGGCGCAATCTCACTTTGTCGCCCGGCCTGCGCTATGAATGGCAAACCGGCATCCACGACTGGCGCGACTTTGCTCCCCGCTTGGGGCTGGCTTGGCAGCCCGGGGCCAAATTCGTTGTGCGCGCCGGAGCTGGCATTTTTTATGATCGCTTTGCCCTGGCCGACGTCCTGACCACACGCCTCTACAACGGCGTGACGCAACAGCAATTTGTGATCAACAATCCCGATTTCTTCCCCAACGTTCCCCCAGCGGCCAGCCTCGCCGGTTCCGCCGTTCTCAGCAGCATCCAGGAACTCAGTCCGGCGCTGCGGGCGCCCTACACTGTGGAGTCCAGCGTCAGCCTGGAACACCAGCTCGCGCGCGGCACCGCGCTGGCTCTCACCTACGCCAATTCTCACGGTCTGCACCAGCTCCGTACCGAAGATAGGAATGCACCCCTCCCCGGAACCGTTAATCCTGCCGTGCCGGGCAGCGGAGTATTTCCTCTCGGCCATCCT
>DATEGI010000191.1:0-13621 GCA_035280205.1 Terriglobales bacterium
GTTCGCAGCAGATCACACATTCTCTGGTAGCCGGCGTGCGCAGCGAGGATATGGTCGAGCCCTACCTGGTTCACTATCCCAGCCGCGACGGCAAATTTCAGATTTCCGCCTTCGTCTATGTGCCGCACAACCTGCCGCAGAACCATCAGAGTCCGGCGGTGGTGTACGTGCACGGCGGCCCCACCTCGCAGACAGTGAATCTATTCAACCGCGGCATTGAGTACCTGGTGAATCAGGGCTACCTGGTGATTGCGCCCAACTACCGCGGTTCCACCGGCTACGGCAAGGAGTTCCAGCAGGCCAACCTGTTCGACATGGGTGGAGGCGACCTGCAGGACGTGCTGGCTGCGGCCGACTGGATCAAACGCAGCGCTTATGTGGATCCCAAAAAGCTGGTTATCATGGGCGGCAGCTACGGCGGCTACATGACCATGATGGCGGTCACTAAGGCGCCGGAAGTGTGGGGCGCCGGTGTGGCCATTGTTCCCTTCGTGAACTACTTCACTGAGGTGCAGAACGAAGATCCGGTGCTGCGCGAAATGGACCTGGCCACAATGGGCGACCCGGTGAAGAACAAGGCACTCTGGGAAGACCGTTCGCCGATTTTCTTTGTGGACCGCATCAAAGCGCCGCTGCTAATTCTGGCGGGCGGGCACGACCCCCGCTGCCCGAAATCGGAAGCGCAGCAGGTGGCGGACGCTATCAAAAAGCGTGGCGGGGTGGTGGATTTGAAAATTTATGAAGATGAGGGCCACGGCTTCTCACGCGTGCCCAACCAGATAGATTCCTGGAAACGCATCAGTGATTTTCTGCAGGCGCACGTTCCACCTGCAGATTGCGGCTGTTCACTGAATGACTGAGTCAGGACGCGAGACATAGCTCGTTACTTCCCGATTCGCCGGCCAAAGGTTTACTGCGCGGAGAACTTGTAAGTCGTGTTTGACCGGAACCAGCGCCCCGCCTTCAATTCAGTAGAAGGAAATTTGGGCTGGTTGGGCGAGTCGGGAAAATGCTGCGTCTCCAGGCAGAATGCCGAGCGACGAGGATATTTCACTCCAGCCTTGCCCGCCACGGTGCCGTCGAGAAAATTGCCGCTGTAGAGCTGCACTCCCGGCTGTGTAGTCCAGACTTCCAGCACGCGCCCGGAACCTGGGTCATAGGCGCGGGCGGCCATAACCGCCTTGCGCGCGGGAGTCCCATCCAGCACGAAATTGTGGTCGTACCCATGCCCCAGCTTCAGCTGCTCGTAATCGGAATTTATGCGAGCGCCAACGGCGGTGGGCTTAGTGAAATCCAGGGGTGTGCCTTTGACGCCGGCAATCTGGCCGGTGGGAATCAGGTTGGCATTCACCGGCGTGAAGCGGCTGGCATGTAACGTCAGTTGCTGCCCAAGGATGTCGCCGTGCCCTTGGCCGGCCAGATTGAAGTAGGAGTGGTTGGTCAGGTTGACCACCGTGTCCTTGTCCGTGGTGGCAGCGTATTCAATCTTCAGGCTGTTGTCATCGGAAAGGGTGAAGCGGACATCCACCGACATATTCCCGGGAAAGCCCTGGTCGCCATCCTTGCTCAAGAGACTCATCTGCACCGCTGCCGCGGAAGGGGTGGAAACGTCTTTTGCCGTCCACAGCGCCTTGTTGAAGCCGGTAGTGCCACCGTGCAGAGTATTGTCGCCGTCGTTTTTAGGAAGCGTGTAAACGTGGCCATCGAGCGTGAACTTGCCGTGAGCGATACGGTTTGCATACCGCCCGACGGTGACTCCGAAGTACGGCTTATTGACGGTATAACCTTCAACAGTGTCGTAACCGAGCACCACGTCTTCGATCTTGCCGTGCCGGTCCGGGACCCTTATGCGCACAATCGTCGCGCCGTAATTGGTAATGGCTGCTTCCATTCCGTTTTTATTGCGCAGGATGTAAAGATCGGCTCCTCGTCCGTCTTGGAGTTTCCCAAACGCTTCGTTATGCATCCGGTTGTTGGCGGCTGCCCGTTCGAATTTGGGCTGGTGTTGGGCGAAGGTCATGGATACGTAAAGCGCCAACGGCAGAAGCAGCTGGGCACAAATGGCGATGCGTTGCACGTAACCTCCTCGCCTGGCGAACAGCGGAGTTCTCCGGCTCCTGTGCGAACTAGGAACGGTAATGCCTGCGCGGGGTTCTGGTCAACTTTCCCCAGCACCAAATCCCCACTGTGGCCTGTGATAAACTCGGCGTCCCCGCCGGGGCAAGCTCAGTTCGGACGCCAGAGATGAAGCGTGCCGTCTCACCTCCTCGCGTAGTCAAGGTGGAAGACCTGCGGCGCGTGGCCCAGCGCCGCGTGCCGCGAGTGGTGTTCGATTATTTGGACGGCGGCGCCGACGGCGAAGTCACCCTGCGCGAGAATTGCCGCGCGTTCGAGCAGGTCACCTTCCGGCCGCGTCATGCCGTGGCCGTGCCCGCCTGCGACTTGCGCACCCGCGTGTTAGGCCTGGACCTGGCGCTTCCCTTCCTGCTGGCGCCCGTGGGCTACAGCCGGGTGATGCACCGCGATGGCGAATGCGGGGCGGCGCACGCCGCAGGCAAGGCTGGCACCGGATACATCCTTTCTACGCTCTCCGGACACCGCCTGGAGAATGTGAAGGCGGCTTCCACGGGACCAGTGTGCTATCAGCTTTATCTTCTCGGCGGGCGCGAAGCGGCGAAGGACGCGGTTGGACGCGCGCGGGTGGCGGGTTGCGCGGCTCTGGTAGTCACCATTGATACGGCGGTGGCGGGTCTGCGCGAACGCGACGTGCGCAACGGCATGGTCGAACTGCTGGGCGGCAACCTTTTCTCCAAGCTGCCCTACATTTCCCAGGTGCTCACACGCCCACGCTGGCTGCTGGATTTCCTGCTCGATGGCGGCGTGCCGCCCATGGCCAACGTCATCCTCGCTGATGGCAAACCTTTGCCGCTGATTGATGTGGGCGCCGCCCTGGCCGCCGCCGCTGTCACTTGGGAAGACTTGCGTTGGCTGCGGCAGGCCTGGTCCGGTCCAATCGTGGTGAAGGGTGTGCTCACGGCTGAGGATGCGCGCCGAGCGGTGGACGAAGGCGCAGCCGCTGTGGTGGTTTCCAACCACGGAGGACGGCAACTGGATTGCGTCTCGCCCACCTTGCGGGCGCTGCCGGAAGTAGTGGCGGCGGTCGGCGATAAGACCGATGTGCTCATGGATGGCGGGATCCGCCGCGGCAGCGACATCGTGAAGGCCATCTGCCTGGGCGCACGCGCCGTGCTGATTGGGAGGGGCTACGCTTACGGCTTAGCGGCGGCAGGAGAGGCGGGCGTGACCCGCGCCATTCAGATCCTGACCGCCGACCTGGAGCGCACGCTGCGCCTCCTGGGCTGCGCCTCCATCCGGGAACTCGACCGCTCCTACGTTGAGGTTCCCCCGGAGTGGACGAAAACATCATCGCAAGCCTCCGCCTGAAAAATGAAAACCGCCGAGGACGCCAAGGACGCAGAGATGTCTTTTAGGTTCTTATTCCTGATGATTAATCCGTATAAGCTTCTCGGCAACCAGGTGACTTAAGAATTGAAATAAATTTTCCTCTGCGTCCTCTGCGTCCTCAGCGGTATTGGTTGGTTTTGTTTTCGGATGTAAAGAGGGGCACGATATTTTCCAGCAAACCCTCAACCCGGCGGGCAACATCTGGCTCACAGTCCTGCTGGCGCTGGTGCCGCTGGCCGTCCTGCTTTTCCTGCTGGCGGTTGTGCGCCTCACCGCCTGGCTGGCCGCCATCATTGCGGGAGTTATAGCGCTCGCGCTAGGCGCCCTGGCATGGCATGCCCCCTGGGCCGGCATGTTGCGCTCGTATTGCTATGGCGCGCTCTCCGGCGCCTGGATCATTGACTGGATCACCTTTTGGGGCCTGACCATCTTCAACACCCTGGCCGTGACCGGCGACTTTGACCGCTTCAAGGCCTGGATGGTGCACCACGCAACCGCCGACATTCGCGTGCAGACGATCATGCTGGCCTGGGCCTTCGGCGCGCTACTGGAAGGCTTGGTGGGATTCGGCTATCCCTGGGCGGTGGTAGTGCCAATTCTGGCCGGCCTGGGCATCGCCGACCTGGAAGCCATTCGCATTGCCGCCCTGGCCAACAACGCACCCGTCTCTTATGGCTCGCTGGGCGTGCCGATCCTGGCGCTTTCGGCGGTGACTTCCCTGCCGGTCATGGCGCTCTCTGCTTCCGTGGGTAACATTGTGGCCCTGCTGGCGTTGCTTCCGCCCTGGGTGCTTATTTACCTGGTCAGCGGCTGGAAGGGCGTGCGTGAAGCCTGGCCGCTGGCACTGGTAGGCTCCTTCTCCTACATCGCAGGGCAGTGGCCTGTGTCGCACTACCTTGGCCCCTACCTGCCTGACCTGAGCGGCGCCCTGGTGTCCTTCTGGGTGTTGTTCGCTTTTGTGAAAGTCTGGTCGCCGAAAACGGTTCGTGGCTTCGGCGGGGTGCCGCTCGAATTCCTGCCGCGTGAGGCGGAAGCGCCCATTACCGCGCGAGGAGCGCTTTCCGTCTGGCTGCCATACATTGTGCTGATTGCGGTGGTGGTGGCCTGGACTGGGCCTTGGTCGCATTTGCCTTCCCTCAGCCTGTTTCACTTGACGGAAACGGCGCGTTCCTCCGTGACACAGAAATCCATCGTCTCCACGTTCAATTTCAACCCGCTGGGCGGCGGCACTTCCATTTTCGTTTCCTGGCTGTTGATTCTGGCGCTGTTGCGGCCCGGAGCAGGCACTTTGAAGCAGGTCTTCGCCAAAACCTTCCACCAGATCTGGGGCGCATTCCTCGTGGCCCTATTCGTGTTCGCCCTGGCTTATACGTTCGTCTATACGGGGATGGCTAACTCGCTGGCCTTCGGGCTTTCCAAGACGGGCGTGATATTCGTCGCGCTGGCGCCGATCCTAGGCTGGATTGGCGTGGCGCTCTCCGGCAGCAACACTTCCACTAACGCCATGTTCGGACCGGTGCAGGCGGTGACCGGGCGCCTGCTCAACCTGCCGGTCTTGCTGTTGCCATCCTTGAATTCAGTGGGAGCGGAAGTGGGCAAGCCCATTGCGCCGCAGACCGCCAGCGTGGGCGTTTCTACCAGCAAATTTGTGCGCAGCGAGGGCGCGGTCATCCGTCACAACATGGGCTGGACGCTCATCATGCTCGGCTACCTGGTGCTGATCGCCCTCTTCTTCTATTTCGCCTTGCCCAACGTGATGGCGCTATAGCCTTCTACCGCGCCCCCTCGACGGTCAACCTCTGCACCCGAAAATTGAGCTCCTCGGCGGCATAAATCAGGTTTTCACTCGGGCAGGCAATGCCGTGTGTCCAGCCAAACTGCCCGGCAAGCTTGCCCGCCTTGCCGAATTCGCCCAGGATGTGGCCGTCGAGGTCCAGCTTGTAGAAGCGCCCCGTGAAGCCGTCGGCGCTCCAGAGCACCTGCTTCGGGCCGGGCGTGATGCAGATGCTCCAGGGAGCGCCCACGTTATTCCAAAGCTTGAGAAATTTGCCGTCGGAGTCGAATACCTGGATGCGGCGATTCTCCCGGTCGGCCACGTACACCAGCCCCTGCTTATCCACCACGATGGAGTGTGGCGTGTGGAAGCGCCCCGGTTCGGCGCCGCGCTCGCCCCAATCCTTCACCAGGTTGCCATCGGGTCCAAACTTGGCGACGCGCGAGTTGCCGTAGCCGTCGCTCACAAAAAGGCTGCCGTCAGCCCCAAAGGCGACCCCAGTGGGCTGGTAGAAGAAATTGGGCCCCGGCTGCCCGTGCTGCACCACGTGCGTGTCCCAGGTCCACTCCTCCGGCTTTTTGCCGAAGACCATGAGCAGATGCTGCTGCTGGTCGAGCTTGACGATCAGGCTGGTTCCCGCATCCACGTACCAGATGTTGTCCTGGGCATCAATGGCAACCGTGTGCGGCGCCTCGTAGATGTCCAGGCCTTCGCCCAGAAAGCGCATGAAAGTGCCATCGGGACGAAACTCCATGAGCGGGTGGAGCCCGCGATCAGCGACGTAGATGTTGCCCTTGGAGTCGAGGGCCACGCCCACGCATTCGCCAAAATAAACGCCGGCAGGCAACTTGAAAAAGTTGGTGTCGGCCCGGACCTGCAACTCGGGCGGTTTAGACTGCGCCAGCATGGGCAGGGCGAGGACTACCAGAAGAAGCAGAATGCGGCGGAACATGGGCTGCGTGTGCCTCCAGTAGGGGATTGGGCCCCACAGCGAGGCGGCATTATACTCTCGGCCGGCAAATCCGCACGCTCCCGTATGTCGCACCACGACAAATATGGAATTGCAAGTCCAGAGCCGGTATCTTACAGCCAGGCCATGAACGTGCCTGCCTATCTCGCCCGCATCGGCTATTCCGGACCGGTTACGCCCACGGTGGAGGTGCTGCGCGCGTTGCATCGCGCCCACATGCTGAAGGTTCCTTTTGAGAACCTTGACATTTCGCGCGGCCGGAAAATCGTGGTTGACCCGGGGGCTTGTGTGCGCAAGATCGTGGAAGAGCGCCGCGGCGGTTTCTGTTACGAGATGAACGGGGCCTTCGCTGCCCTGCTGCAGGCCATCGGATTCCAAGTCACGCTACTCTCCGCCCGAGTGGCCCGGCAAGATGGCTCCTTCGGCCCCGAGTTCGACCACCTCACCTTGCGCGTAGACCTCGACCGCCCCTGGCTGGCCGACGTAGGGTTTGGCGACTCATTTGTCGAGCCACTGCGCCTACTGCCCGGGATCGCCCAGAAAGATGGCAGCCAGATTTACCGCGTTATAGAAGCCGCTGATGTGCTGCAGCTTGAGAAGTGGGATTCGGGAGAGACTTGGAAGCAGCAGTATCGTTTCTCGCTTCAACCCCGCCACATAGGGGAATTCACGGAGATGTGCACCTATCATCAAACTTCGCCGGAGTCGAGCTTCACGCGCAAGCGCTTGTGCAGTCGCGCCACGCCCGACGGCCGCATCACCCTTTCCGATATGAAGCTGGTGATTACCCGCGACGGAAACAAAGAAGAGCGGACGATCTGCTCCGAGGAGGAATGGCGCGCCACCCTGCGCGAGCACTTCGACATTGTGCTCGATTAGTTCATTGGGGCCGGTCACGTAGCAGGCGAAATGAGAACCGCAGAGGACGCAAAGCCTTTAGGAAATCTGCCAGGAAATTCCTGGAGTTCAGAAGCGAAGAACTGAACTAGGTTCCTCTGCGTTCTCGGCGGTTGAGGTTTTGGTTTTCTAATTCAGGCCGCCGCCCACGAACTGCACAATTTCCAGGCGATCCCCCTCCTGCAGGCGAGTTTGCGCCCACGCCTCGCGGCGCACGATCTCCCGGTTCAACTCCACCGCCACCCGGTCTGCCTTCATGCCCAGCTGCTCCAGAAGGGCGACCAGCGTCAGCCCGTCTGGCAAATCGCGCGCCTCACCGTTAACCTGCAGCTTCATGTCTGGATTCTAAACTTAACAAACCATTCACCACAGAGGACACAAAGGACACAGAGTTTTCTGGGGATCTCGGGAAATCAGTGTTTGGCCAAATAGATTATTGGTGCCCTTCAGCCTTAATCGAAACCGTTTCAGCCTCGGCAGAGGATATGGCGCTGCACGAGGGGTCACAATGACATGAAAAGACTTTCCTCTGAGCCCTTCGTGTCCTCTGTGGTGAGTGGTCTTGGTTTACGCGCGGGCGGCTTTGCGCAGGCGAAACTTGCGGGTGACGATACGGCCGCCGTGGGCCGCCTGCACCAGAATGTCGGAGTCGGACAGGGTTGGCTCGGCTACCCCTAGTTTCAGTTCCGCATTCCCGGAAGAGTCCGTGGTCGCCTGATAATACACAGGCTCGCCCTCCGCGCGCTTCAGGCGAGCGGTGACTTTGGCGCCTTCCACGGGTTCGTTGCCGTCGCTTACCCGAATTTTCACCGTCAAACCATCCGCTAAGCGCGGTGCGTCAGCATTGGTCCACTGCAGCTTGAGGCCGCTCGGCGCTTTGGGAATTTCCTGGTCCGGGCGCCCCAGCACACCCTCCAGACGGCCCTCGCGGATGGCGTCCAGCACCGACTTGTGCTGCGCTCGCAGGCTTTGTTCCAGTTGCTTTTCGGAAGTGCTGTCCTGCTGCCCGCTTCGCTCATAGGGGGTGGCCAATTTCCCAATGCAGCGACCGCGCACAAACACCTGCGTCTGCAGCAGGCGCTCGTGTTCCCGGGCCTCGCTTTGCACGTGATAAACCTTGTCCTGGTGCTTTACATCAGTGTTAAAACCAAAAATCATAGCAACCTGCTGCCGCGTACCCGCGAGGATAACCCTCTGAGCCACCGCCAGGCCTCGCTCCCTTGACAGTGGCAACAGTCAAAACCTAATCTAAATAGTTTAGCCCTTGTATTGGCCGCGAATTATATACAGCCAGCTCTATGCCGGACAATTACTTCACTCGCTACCTGCCTTTATTGATCTATTTCGTATTTGCCGGGGCGCTAGCCACTGCGATTGTATTATTGTCCTGGATTTTCGGGCAGCGCCGGCCCACCCGGGCCAAAATGCAGCCCTATGAGTGCGGCATGGCCCCCGTTGGCGATGCCCGCGAACGCTTCTCAGTCAAGTTCTATCTGGTTGCCATGCTCTTCATCCTGTTCGATGTGGAAGCGGTTTTTCTCTACCCCTGGGCCATCCTGCTGCGGGAGTTGAAGATGTTCGGCTTCTGGGAGATGCTGGTGTATATCGGCATCGTGCTGGTGGGATTCTTCTACGTCTGGAAGAAGGGCGTGCTGGACTGGTCCTCCACCCGGGGGGAGTCGCTTTAGATGCCCGTTGCCCCTGCTATCACCAAACTAGATGACCTGCTGGAGCGCCCAGCGGTAGCCGCGTTGCTGGCCTGGAGGAGGGAGGCGGTGCAGTCGGCCAGGTTCGACCGCAACGAGCTCACTGTCAACTTGGACCGCAGCGCCATCCGCGAGGCCTGCGCCATCCTTAAGGATTCGCCTCAGGCACAAATTAACTTTTTGTCTGACCTGACCTGCGTGGACCTCCACCCCTCGGAGCCCCGCTTCGAGGTGGTTTATCACCTGCTTTCCATGAAGCGGAAGGAGCGGCTGCGGCTTAAGGTGCAGTTGCCCGGCTCCGATCCGAGCCTGGAATCCATCACCAGCCTGTGGCCGGCCGCCAATTTCTTTGAACGCGAGGTCTTTGACCTCTTCGGCGTGCGCTTCCAGGGGCATCCCCACCTGCGTCGCCTCCTCATGCCCGAGGACTGGGAGGGCCATCCTCTACGCAAAGATTACCCGGTCGAAGGATACCGTTAGCCATGGCCCATCTGACCACAATGCCGACGGTTGAGCCGGGCCAGGACCGCAACATGATCCTGAACATGGGCCCTCAGCACCCCTCTACTCACGGCGTGCTGCGCCTCATCCTGGAGATTGACGGCGAAAACGTGGTGCGCATGATGCCGGATATCGGGTACCTGCACACCGGCATCGAGAAGACCTGCGAGGCCAAGTTCTACCAGCAGGTGGTGCCGCTCACTGACCGCATTGACTACCTCTGCCCGCTTACCAACAACCTGTGCTACGTCCTGGCTGCGGAGAAGTTGCTGGGGCTGGAGATTCCGGCGCGGGCGCAATGGATTCGGGTCATGCTGAACGAGCTCACCCGCATCAATTCGCACCTGGTGTGGCTGGGCACGCATGCCCTCGATATCGGCGCCATGTCGGTGTTCCTCTACTGCTTCCGCGAGCGCGAAGACCTTCTGCGCATTTTCGAAATGGTCAGCGGCCAGCGCATGATGACCTCCTACTTCCGCGTGGGCGGACTGGCCCTGGAGCCGCCGCTGGGTTTTTTCGAGCGCATAAAGCAATTCGCCGACCGCTTCCCTGAGAAGGTGGACGAGTACGAGGGCCTGCTGACCTGCAACCCCATCTGGGTGGAGCGCACGAAGAATGTGGCTTACCTCGCGCCCGACGACGCCATCGCGCTCGGCGCCACCGGGCCTACCTTGCGCGCCTCCGGCATTGATTGGGACCTGCGTCGCGACATGCCCTACTCCGGCTACGAGCAGTTCCAGTTCAAGGTGCCGCTGCGCAGCGAGGGCGACGTCTTCTCCCGCTACATGGTGCGGGTAGAGGAACTGCGCGAGTCCAACAAGATTGTGCAGCAGGCGCTCGCCGGTTTGCCCGAAGGCGGCATCAAGGCGGACGCGCCCAAAGTGGTGCTCCCTGAGCGCGAGAAGATGAAGACGCAGATGGAAGCCCTCATCTATCACTTCAAGATCATCACCGAGGGCTTCACCGTTCCGGCCGGCGAGGTTTACCAGGCGATCGAATCGCCGCGCGGCGAGATGGGCTACTACGTGGTCAGCGATGGCACCGCCAAGCCCTACCGGGTGCACATGCGCTCGCCTTCGTATGTGAACCTGCAGGCGCTGCCCAAGATGTGCGAAGGCCGCCTGATCGCCGACGTGGTCGCCGCCATCGGCAGCATTGACATTGTGCTGGGCGAAATAGACAGGTAATTGAGTAATCGGGTAATTGAGAAATTGTGTAATTGAAAATCGGCGCGAGGTGGTCAGCGTGGCGTCGAAGCCCGAAGATTTAAGAGAACGTACTAAGAAATTCGCACTGCGCATCATCCGGTTGTTCCGGGCGTTGCCGAGACGTGGAGACGCTCAGGTTATTGGCAAGCAACTGCTGCGCAGCGGTACATCAGTGGCGGCCAATTATCGAGCGGCCTGCCGGGCTAGATCCCGGCCGGAGTTTGCAGCGAGAGTAGGGATTGTAATGGAAGAGGCGGACGAGACTGTGTTCTGGTTGGAGCTGATCACCGAATCGGGAATGCTTCCGAAGTCGCGGCTGGAGCCACTTCTGCAAGAGTCTCGCGAGCTGGCTGCGATTTTTACGGCTTCCTTTGGTACAGCTCGCAGGAAGCGACCAATTACACAATTACCCGATTACCCGATTACACAATCATGAGGTTCTCCGACCAATTCGAAGCTCGCTTCACCTCGATGCTTGGTCATTACCCCACCAAGCGCTCGGTGCTGGTGCCGACTCTGCTTTACATGCAGGATGAGCTTGGGTACCTGACCGAGGAGGCCATCCGCGAGATCGCGCAGCGACTGAATTTAACCGAACTGGAAGTGCGCAACGTGATCAGCTACTACTCCATGCTGACCACGCGCCCTCGCGGCAGGTACAACGTGCAGGTCTGCCGCAACATCAGCTGCATGCTCTGCGGCGCCGACGACGTGATCGCGCACCTGAAGAAGCACCTGCGCGTGGGCCACAAAGGTACCACCCAGGATGGAATGTTTTCGTTCGAAGAAGTCGAATGCATCGGCGCCTGCAGCTGGGCGCCCGCCATGCAGGTGAACTATAACTTCCACGAGAAGCTGACAGCGGATAAGGCGGAGAAGATCCTGGACGAGTACAGGAAGAAGGGAACGCACTGATTGTCGATTGATGACTTTCGATTGACGATTGAAAACCTGGCGCAACGATCAATCATCAATCGACAATCGTCAATCATCAATTTCTAATGGCTGACTTGGTCTCACATCCAGATGAAGTGAAGGTCGTCTCCCGGCGCTTCGGCCAAGGTGCGGCCAGCCTAGACCGCTACCTCGAGCTTGACGGCTACAAGGCGGTGCAGAAAGCGCTCAGCCTCGGCCCGGACGCCATCATCAATGAAATGAAGGCTTCCAACCTGCGCGGCCGCGGCGGCGCCGGCTTCCCCACCGGCATGAAGTGGAGCTTCGTCCCCAAGCAGGCGCCCAAGCCCAAGTACGTGCTCTGCAACGGCGACGAAAGCGAGCCCGGCACCTGCAAGGACCGCCTCATCCTGGAACACGATCCTCATGCGGTAATTGAAGGCGTGGTGGTCGCCGGAATTGCCGTGGGCTCGCACACCGGCTACATCTACATTCGCGGTGAGTACCGCTATCTTTCCGAAGTCATGCAGAAAGCGCTGGCCGAAGCCTATGCTCGCGGCTTCCTGGGCAAAAACATTTTCGGCAGCGGCTACGATTTCGACGTCTACTGGCACGGTGGCGCGGGCGCCTACGAAGTGGGGGAAGAGTCGGCGCTCATGGAGTCGCTGGAAGGCAAGCGCGGCATCCCCCGCATTCGTCCGCCCTTTCCCGCCGTGGTCGGCTTGTGGGGCGGCCCCACCGTCATCAATAACGTGGAAACGCTGGCCAGCGTGCCTCACATCATGCTGGGCGGCGGCGAATGGTATGCCAGCCTGGGCACGCCCAAGAACGGCGGCACGCGCCTCTTTTGCCTGAGCGGCCATGTGGCCAAGCCCGGCGTTTACGAGCTGCCGCTGGGCTACAACCTGAAGAAGATGATTCATGAAGTCGCTGGTGGCATCCGCAGTGGCAATAAGCTGAAGGCGGTAACGCCCGGCGGCTCATCCACTCCAGTGCTTAAAGCTGATGAGTGCGACGTCGGCATGGATTTTGACCAGCTCATGAAGGCCGGCTCCATGCTGGGCTCCGGCGGCGTGGTCGTGCTCGACGACACCACCTGCATGGTCAAGTACCTGCAGCGCATCATGATGTTCTACCAGCACGAGAGCTGCGGCTGGTGCATCCCCTGCCGCGAGGGCACCGACTGGCTGAAGAAAACGCTCAACCGCTTTCATGCCGGCGGCGGCGTGGAAAAGGACATCGGCAACATTCAGTACCTGGCGGAGAACATTCTGGGCCGCACCTTCTGTCCTCTGGGCGATGCCGCGGCCATGCCTGCAATTTCGATTGTGAAGAAATACCGCCAGGAATTCGAGGATCACCTGAACGGCCGGCCTTGCCCGTACGAGGCAAAGGCAGAGGAAGTGGCGGTGCTGGCCTGAAAAGTAGTTTCGAGTTTCCAGTTTCAACACTGGAAACACGAAACACGAAACTTGAAACTTGTTCTTATGCCCGACGTAAACATCACGGTTGACGGCAAGAAGCTCACGGTTCCCGCGGGCACGCTGCTGATTGAAGCCTGCAAGAGCGTAGGCATCGAGGTGCCCTCCTTCTGCTATTACCCCGGGCTGTCTCTGCAGGGTGCCTGCCGCATGTGCCTGGTCAAAATCGAGAAGATGCCTAAGCTGCAGACGGCCTGCACCACCGTGGTCGCCGAAGGCATGGTGGTGAGCACCGAAGTTGACGAGGTCCGCCAGGCGCGTAAGGCCATGCTGGAGTTGCTGCTCGCTAACCACCCGCTCGACTGCCCGGTCTGCGACGCTGGCGGCGAATGTGAACTGCAAGATATGACCTTCGCCTACGGCGCCGCCGAATCCAAGCTCATTGACATCAAGAACCACAAGGATGAGCAGCAGTGGTCGCCGGTGGTGTACTTCGACCGGCCGCGCTGCATCATGTGCTACCGCTGCGTGCGTGTTTGCGGCGAAGGCATGGACGTCTGGGCCCTCGGCACTGCCAACCGCGGCTCCGCCCAGCTCATCGTGCCCAACCACTCTGACTACCTGGAGTGCGAAGAGTGTGGCATGTGCATTGACATCTGCCCCGTGGGCGCGCTCACTTCCGGCGCTTATCGCTACAAGACCCGTCCCTGGGAGATGAAACACGTGGGCACCGTCTGCACCCACTGTGCCGATGGCTGCAAAACCACGCTGGGCGTGCGCCGCTC
>DATEGI010000192.1:0-2094 GCA_035280205.1 Terriglobales bacterium
CACCGTGCGCCTGGGGAATGGAGTACACCATGACGTCCGCCTCGGGCAATACGCGGTGCACCGCCGCTTTAACCGAGTGCGCCATCTGCTCTGAGCGCTGAAAGGTGAGGTTCCTTCCTAAGCCGACCGAAACGTCAGCAAAGTAGTGGTTTCCCGAGCGCCGAATGCGCACGCGGTCCAATTCCAGCACGCCTTCCAGCTTGGAAATTTCGTCGATGATACGGGAGCGCACCCCAGTGGGGGCCGCATCCAGCAGGGCGTCAATGGTCTTGCGCGCCAGCCGTGAGCTCACATACATGATGACGCAGGCTACAAACAGGGCCGCGATAGGGTCGGCATCGCGCAGCCACTCCACCCCGAAGGCGCGTCCCAGAGTCACCAGCAGGAGGCCGAGCACCACGACCGCGCTCGACCAGATGTCGGTGCTGAAGTGCAGGGCATCCGCTTCCAGCGCCTGGCTGTCGTACTTGACGGCAATTCGTCCCAGCGACCGCGACCGCCAGAAATCCACTCCCATGGACAGGAACATGACCAGAAAAGCGGCGATACTGGGCTCGATTTCGATATGACGGTAGAAGAGGCGGGCGATGGCCTCGTAGATGATCCACACACAGGTCAGCAGCAGCAGGCCGGTTTCCAGGAAAGCGGAAAAGCTCTCCACCTTGCCGTGGCCATACTGATGGTCGGCGTCGGCAGGTTTATCCGAGACACGCACGGAGAAGAGCGTTATCAGGGCGGCAATCAGGTCCAGCCCGGAATGGGCGGCTTCGGAGAGAATCCCCAGGCTGCCGGTGGAGATGCCGACAACCACTTTCAGGGCAGTAATGCCGATCGCGGCCACCACCGAGTTGGCGGCCACGGCACGCTTCTCCGCGCGCATCGAATCGGGGGTCAGTATGGCCGGTTCAGCCATTGGCAGAATTATCGCCTTTTCCCGGCACCCGCGCCAAACTTCCTTGTGCTCCGCCGCGCTTCCGGCCACTACTTCTCAACGGCGGCGAAATCCACGATCTGCTTCAGAACCTCTACAGGAATGCCCAGGCTGGTGCCACGGCCGTTGATGAATAAGGTAGGCGTCCCGGTTACCCCTACGGCTTTGCCCAGGGCCACCGCCTGTTCCACACGCTGTCGGGTCGCCGGCTCAGCCGCGCAGGTCGCCGCAGCCTTCCCGTTGGCCCCGGCGGCGGTGGCCAGCTCCGTCAGTTTCTCGTCGGCGTTGGACTCCGTGATGTTCTGCTGCTGGTTATAAACGCTGTCCACAAACTTCCAATATGCGGCTGCGTTTTCCCGCCCCACGCAGTCGGCGAAGGAAGCCGCTTTGAACGCCCAGTTGTGCGAGGGCAAGGGGAAGTTCTCGGAGATGAAGCGCACGTTGGGCTCCTGGGAGAGAAGTTTTTCAATGGTAGGCTGCGCCTCTTTGCAGTGCGGACACTGCAGGTCACTGAACTCTACCAGCGTAACCTGCGCATTAGCGGGGCCACGGGAGGGGCCCTTTGCCCCGCGCTCCAGCTCTGCCCGAGCTTTGGCAAAAGGATCGGACCCGAAAGGCACCATGTTGCCGGAAATGGCGTACTGATTATCAGGAGTCACGTAGAAGGTTAGTCTCTCTGAACCCTGCTTGCCGCTCATGATCACGTTTACTTCGGCAACCGAGGGGTCCTTGGAAGGCTTGATGGACTCCAACTTCCAGGTGATCGAAGCGTCGTAGCCGAACATGTGCTTCATAAAATCGTTCACCGTGGCTTCCGAAGGCAGATGCGCTGCGGTTGCTGCCGGAGCTGCCGTGTGAGCCTTGGCCGGCGCCGGTTTCTGGTTCGCTGCTAAGCTGAGAGTCGCGTAAGCGATAAGCAACAACAAAACTGATCCGCGGGAGAAGTGGGACATTGATATTCCTTTTTTGAATTTTCTGGGTGCCTCTGTGCCTTGGTGGTGATTACATTTTATGCGTCTACTCGTACTTCGCCGCTATCGGGAACCGCCGCCCTAAGCCGAACGCCTTTTCCGTGATTTTCAGTCCCGGCGCGGCCTGTTGGCGCTTGTACTCGGCATGGTCCACCATGCAAACCACCCGCCGCACCAGAGCGGAGTCGAAGC
>DATEGI010000193.1:0-2692 GCA_035280205.1 Terriglobales bacterium
CAAATTGAGAGAGCCCCCTTTTAGGGGGCGGCATAAGTTCGAAAACAAGCTCCACTAGCCCATCTTGCTCAGCGCGATCTTCCAATTTCTGCTGGCAATTATGCTGCTGAGCGCCGCCCAGGCGCAAAGCACAGCCCAGCCTGCGGCGGGCAACGCACAGTCCTCAACCGCCCAGCCCGAAACCCACATCACTCAGGCGCAAGCGGAGGAACTGTTTCGCTCCGTGGACCAGATTCTTGCCTTCGCCAGCCGGGACAGCGGCTTGCCCATCCGCCGCACTGTCAAGCGGGCTCTCGTCAGCCGCGAACAGGCCATGAAGTACATCCAGGGCCGGATGGGCAATGACCAGGACGCGCAACGCCTGCAGCGCTCTGCGCTGGTGCTGAAGAAGTTCGGTCTTCTGCCCAGCAATTTCGACCTGCAGGCTTTTCTGCTGGCCCTGCTGCGCGAGCAGGTGGCCGGCTACTACGATCCCAAGGCCAAGACCGTCAATCTGCTCGACTGGGTTGACGCCGATATTCAAAAACCGGTATTAGCCCACGAACTCACCCACGCTCTGCAGGATCAGGATTCTAACCTCGACCACTGGTTGAAGGATGGCCCGCGCAGTGAAAAGAAGGATCCTGATGTGCAGGATGACGAGGCCGTTGCGGCCCGCCAGGCGGTGAGCGAAGGACAAGCCATGATTGTGCTCACGGACTACGAACTGGAGCCCATGGGCAAGACCATTCTCGATGCCCCAGAAATTGTGGCCGCCATGAAGGCTGGAGTCACCTCCGGCTCGCCGATATTCGAAAGCGCCCCTCTCTACATTAAGGATTCCCTGGCCTTTCCTTACACCTATGGTTTGGACTTTGAGCGCATGCTGCTGCAAAAGAAGGGCAAAGAAGCGGCTTTTGCCGAAGTTCTGCAGCACCCTCCGCTGAATACGCGTGAGGTCATGCAGCCGGCGGTTTACCTGGCGGGTGAACACCTATCTCCTCTTCACCCGCCCAAGCTGGAAAAAATTCTGGGCAAGGAATGGCAGAAGGTAGATGTAGGCGCGGTGGGCGAGTTCGATATTTCAGTAATGATTGAACAGTACGCCAGCGAAGAGGTGGCTCGGCAGGTGTGGCCGCAGTGGCGCGGCGGCTACTACTACGCCGCTCACCCGAAGAATGCGCCTGCCGACGGCCTGTCGCTGCTCTATCTTTCCCAATGGGCGGTGCCGGAACAGGCCACAAAATTTGCCGGCATTTACGCCCAATCCTTAAAGAAGAAGTATAAGCAGGTAGAATCCGCCGGCGGTTCGCGGCCCGCTTCGCCGCAAGCCTCGGCCGGAGTGCAGGTGTCCATCGCTGATGCCACCACGCAATGGAACACGGAAGACGGCCCGGTTTTTGTCGAACCCCATGGCAACTTCGTGCTGGTGATGGAAGGCTTCGACACCGAAACTGCCGCCAAGCTGCGCGATGCCGTCTTGCCGTCTGCGATCTCAGCTCAATAGCAGATGATTTTGTGGCGCGGGCGCCCTCGCCCGCGGAATGAGCACCAGCGTCTCGCCGACCGGCACGATTTGGCACTCAGTCCGGCTTTGGGCCATGCCTTCCGAAGGAAGGCGTCATCCCGAGGGCCTTCAGGCCCGAGGGACCTCGCGTGAACTACTGCGCCTCTCGATTGGAGCGCTACGAGTTGCCGGACGGCGACCCTCACTCTCCCACCAAAATCCCCCGCGTGGTCTGAATCATGGGCACATCCTTGCCTTCACACACAATGCGGAACCTTTTGCCTTCAAAGCTGATTACCGCTTCCGTCCCCGCCTCCCAGGCTTCCACGTGGGTAGCTGCGAAGCAAACCTTCACGCCCTTCTTGGGCGCGTGGCCCAGCCACGTTTCAGGTTCTTGAAACTGCGGCGTGTTCTTGTGGACGTGTTCTGTCTGCGCATACTCCTTTGTAAGCATGATGACCTCCCCAGCGATCATGTGCGCGCCGGAGGCCAATAACTGGCGCCCGACGTCGCCTCTTCCATTGCTCCCACCGCTCTCGCCTCGCACTGCGGGCACAGCCAGGCGTCTTTAATATCAATCCACTCCACCGCGTGCGACGGCGCCATCGCACAGCGATAGTCGTGGCAATGACTCAGCTCCAAGGTGTGCCCGATCTCGTGTACCGCCTCCTTGAGCAGTCGCGCTCGCAGCAGTCCCGCATCGGCGGGAAGCCCGTAGAACTCCTGCCGCAGGCGGTAGCTGGAAACCACGGCGCACGGGCCTCCGATCTGCGCCTCGCCAAACACAAACGTCAGAATCGGGATGTAAAGGTCCACAGCCGCCACCCCCAGCACCCGCCAGCTGTCGTTCGTGCTGAAACCCTGCGTGGCCGCCAGAATTTCCGAGGAGTGATACTGCTGCCGCTCGGCATGAAAGGCCGCCTCGGGAGCCAAAGCCTGGGGCAGCACCAGGAATGGAACGCGAAACACCTTCCCCATCGCGGCTCCCAGCTCTTGCAGCAGCTGGCCGTCGCAGTTCCCGATCGGCAGCAGGTGCAGAAGCTTCATCGCGTCGCAACCGTGCTTCGGCTCCAGCCATAGCGCTTGATCTTGTGGTGCAGCGTCACTCGGTCAATGCCCAGCACCTCGGCCGCCCGGGTCTGGTTCCAGCCGCAGCTTTCCAGCACCCGCAGGATGTGCGCCTTCTCGATTTCCTCCAGCGACTTG
>DATEGI010000194.1:0-2668 GCA_035280205.1 Terriglobales bacterium
CTCGGCTTTTCTTTATGCTTCCCGCGGCGAGCGGCAGAAGATTGATCCCAGTCTCTTCGAATACAAGCCCCAGGACGTAATTGACGGTGATGTCGCCTACTGGGCGGGCAGCATGTACGCGTTACTGGGGGAGCGCGATAAAGCCATTTTGTGGCTGAAACGAGCGGTGGAACTCGGAAACCAGAACTATCCCTGGTTTCAGCGCGACAAGAACTGGGACAAGCTGCGCAATGACCCCGAGTACCAGCAGATTATGGCGCAGGTTCGCCGGCAATGGGAGCAGGTCACGGAGGAATTCGGGCAGAGCTAAAGGCTGCAAAGTTTCGACGTTTCAAGTTTCAATGTGAGGTTGAGCAGCTACAGGCCTTGCTTGGGCGCCTACTTGCCCTCGCCGTCGCCGTTGGTGCCGGCGACCACATCCACCACCACCTGCCGCCTTCCCGCACGCTCGGCCGCCTTGGCCTGCAGCACGCGGGCGCGATTGGCCGCCGCGGTGATGGGCACCAGCCGCACAATGTGCCTGCCGCTGGCTTCCAGTTCGAAGCGGAACCAGTCGGTGCGGTAAAGCCGCCCGGAACAGAAGAAGGTTGCTGAGGCCGCGATGGTGCCTCGGAATTCCTGGCTGCCCAGCGACAGGAACCGGTCGCCCACGTCTTCCATCCAGCTGCGCCCGCCTACCAGGGGATGGTTCAGCGCGAACTTGGCGAAAGGCACCGCGTCATGGATTTTGCGGATCTGCACAAGTTGCAGCAGGACAGAACTTTTGGCCAGGTTGGTAATGATGATCTTAGCGTCTTCCTCGGAGAGCCGTTCGATGTGAATGTGCAGTTCAGGCGCCCACTCGCGTTCAAATTGCTCCCGCGCCAGGTCCAGGCTCTTGTCGGTGGCGGCGGCGTAACGCAGAGTCGCGCGCGCCAGAATCACCGTGACCAGGGTAGTAACGATGGTTGCGATCAGCGGGACAAAGCCGATAAGTGTCTGCAACGACGGACGGCCAATGCCGGCGATCCAGGAGTGCCAGTGCATAAATGGAAGTAGCGCTCAAAGTGCCAGGGGCGGTATGCGCGCTGACCGCAGTGGAGTAACCAACTCCCGGTTACCCGTGCTCCTGCGGGCGGGCATGCCGGCACTTGAGCCGCATTCTAGAGTTAGCCAAAAGCCGCGTTGGACGGCAACTGCGGGAGGTACAGGGTCTTTAGTAACAGGTGCGGCGTTGCAGCTCCGCGTAGCCCGGCATTGCTTATTCCGATGGTATTCTCGATCAAGATGAAACTTTTGGCTCGTGCAGCGTCCTGGTTCTTAACCACTGCCGCTTTTGCCGTGTTTGCCTGTGCCGCCGCAGCCCAAAGTTCTTTGCCGCCTACCCACACGCAAGTGGTGGTGCTGGGCACGGGCACGCCAGAACCGTATCCCGACCGCTCCGGCCCGGCGGTGGCCATCGTGGTGAATGGGGCGGCGTACCTGGTGGATTGCGGGCCGGGAGTGGTGCGGCGCGCCGAAGCAGCGGAGCAAAACGGAATTAAAGCGCTGAACGTCAAAAATCTCAAAATGGTCTTCATCACGCACCTGCACAGCGATCACACGCTGGGCTATCCCGATTTGATCTTCAGCCCCTGGGTCCTGCATCGCAAACTCCCGTTGCAGGCTTACGGCCCGCGCGGCCTGCGCCGCATGACTGACCACATTCTCAAGGCCTGGCAGGAAGACATTCGCGTGCGCACCACGGGACTGGAGGAAGCCGACCGAACCGGTTACAAGGTGGAGGTTCACGAAATTTCGCCCGGCCTCGTCTATCAGGACCAGAATGTGAAGGTGACTGCATTCCCGGTGAAACATGGGTCGTGGAAGCAGGCTTTTGGCTACCGCTTCGAAACCCAGGACCGCAGCATTGTGCTTTCTGGCGATACCGCGACCACCGACACGGTGGTGAATGCCTGTAATGGCTGCGACGTTCTGCTGCATGAGGTGTACAACGTCAAAGGCGCGGAGATGCGTGAAGAGCACTGGAAGGAGTACTTTGCGTCCTTCCACACCTCGCCCCAGCAACTGGGAGAGATTGCCACGCGAGCGCATCCTAAGCTGCTCGTCCTTTATCACCAGGTGCTGGAACACTTACCGGAGCAGGACCTGGTGGAGCAGGTGCGGCAGCACTACAAAGGCCAGGTGGTCTCGGCGCGCGACCTGGGCGTGTACTGAGCGAGACAGCAAATCAGGCGATACTCGCGGCGGCAGCGGACACGGGCTGTGGCTCCGTAACGGACAGGCCAATGCAGTACAGCAACAGCCACATCGGAGCGGTCCAGAGCAGATAAACGTCATGCGGCCGCCAGAAGCTAACCAGCAGCACGGCGGCATTGACCGCGAGATAGATTCCCAGTCCAGTCCAGCGCAGCCAGGAAGGCTGTTCCCGCATGCGTCCTGCGATCTGAAGAACGGCGGGCAGCAGCACAATCTCGTCGTAGCTCCATCCGTAAGGACAGGTGATGAAGGAGATCAGAGCGAGTAGCGGGAAGTAGAGCTCCCAGTTGTTTTCCTGATGCCGCGGCAGCGCATACACCAGGAATGCCAATCCTGGAAGGCAAGGGGCAAACTGCAACCATTGGTGTCCGGGGAAGGCCATGCGCAGCAGCCCGCCAAAATTAGGGGCATAGCTGGCGAGCATAGGAAA
>DATEGI010000195.1:0-18746 GCA_035280205.1 Terriglobales bacterium
CAGATCCTGTCCGCGCTGGCGCAACCCGCATCGCTGCAATACCAGCCCGATCCCAAAGGACTGCGCGCTGCCCGCGACGCTGTCGCCGCGTACTATACAGAACGCGGAACCGTCACCATTGATCCCGATCACATCGTCCTCACCACCAGCACCAGCGAAGGTTACTCTTTCGTCCTCCGCTTGCTATGTGATCCCGGCGACGAGGTGCTGGTTCCCTCCCCCAGCTATCCCCTGTTCGAACTGCTCGCCGATGTGCAGGATGTGAAACTCGTTCCCTACCCGCTCTTCTACGATCACGGCTGGCACCTCGATCCGCATTCACTGCAAACGGCAGTCACGGAGCGCACCCGCGCCCTGCTGGTGGTGCATCCCAACAATCCGACCGGTTCCTATGTGAAGCCAAAGGAAGCGGAGGCACTCAGTCAGCTCTGCCGTGAACACGAACTGGCTCTGGTGTCCGACGAAGTCTTCCTCGATTATGCGCACAACGGCCCGCCTCGCCCCAGTTTCGCGGGAAGCACCGGCGCGCTCACCTTCACTCTCAGCGGGCTATCGAAAATTTCTGCCTTGCCGCAAATGAAGGTAGCCTGGATCGTCACCAGCGGCCCTAAGGAACTGGCAGCCGGCGCCTGCGAGCGCCTCGAGATAATTGCCGATACCTACCTCTCCCTAAGCACTCCCCTGCAGCTGGCGATGCCGCGGCTGCTGGAGCAGCGGCATGCCATAAGCCGCCAGCTACTTCAGCGCATTGCCGCTAACCTGGCGGAATTGGACTCGCAACTGGCGCGCCAGAAGGCCTGCCAGCGCTTTGAGATTGAAGGCGGCTGGTATGCGGTGCTGCGTGTGCCGGTTACGCGTTCTGACGAGGAACTGGCCGTCGAACTGCTGGAGCGGGAATCAGTCCTGATTCACCCGGGACACTTCTACGATTTTCCCGGCGATGGTTACCTGGTGCTCAGCCTGATCACGCCCGCAGAAAGATTTCGCAAGGGCATACGGCGGCTGCTGCGCCACCTCGGTTGATTGTTCACCACAGAGACACAGAGGCCACCGAGAAAGATTGACGATTTTCGATTGAAGATTGAATTAAGAACCGCGGGCTGCGATGGCAGCAAGAGCAACATTGAAAGTCATGAAATATCAATTGTCTTCCTCTGTGTCTCCGTGTCTCTGTGGTGAAAAGGAATTTAGCGGGTCAGGAAGGGATTGCTCTCGCGCTCGTCCCCGATCGTGGTCAGCGGGCCGTGGCCAGGCACCACCAGGGTTTCGTCCGGCAAGGCCAGCACGCGCTGGTGCAGCGAGCTCATGATTTTCTCAAACGAACCGCCGGGCAGGTCGGTGCGGCCAATACTGCCGGCAAAAAGCGTGTCGCCCGCTATCAGCTTCTGTTGGGTGGGAAAATACAGGCACACGCTGCCCTCGGTGTGCCCGGGCGTGTACAGGACACTGGCCTCCAGGCTGCCCGCGCGCACCTTGTCGCCGTCCGCCAGCGGCTGGTCAATTTCCACTTTGCCGGGCGTGGCCATGCCCACCCACGCCGCCTGTACGTCCAGCATTTTAAGCAGGGCGTAATCGTTTTGGTTAAGCAGAATTGGCGCGCCCGTGAGCTGGCGCAGTTTCATGGCGCCGCCCACGTGGTCAATGTGGGCGTGCGTAATCACAATCTGCTTCACCGCCAATCCGTGCTTCTGCACCAGCGCCATGATCTCGTTAATCTCATCTCCGGGATCAATCACCATGGCCTCGCGCGTGCCCTCGTCGCCAACGACGGAGCAATTGCACTGCAGCGGCCCCACAGGAATGATTTCGTGAATCATGAGAAGCAGTTGTCAGTGGCCAGTGGTCCGTTGCCAGTTAAGACCATATGCCTGACAAATGGTAACAAAACACAAGTTTGGACGTTCCGCAGGTTCCGCCTCAGGGCGTGCACAAAAAAATGTGCGCCGGCAGGATGTTAAGCAACTTGAAATCCTGCTGCACGTCGCCAAAGATGGCCTTCACATAAGGCAGCACCGTGCGTGTGAACTGGTAAACCAGAAAGGCTCCCTGGGGATGGAGAACATAGTGCGATTCGCGAGTCACAACCCGGCGAATGCGGTCGGGCAGCAGGGTGTAAGGGATGCCGGAGATGATGTAATCGGCGTGCGGCAAATTCAGCTGCTGCAGAATGGTGCGCACGTCCGCCGCCGAACCATAGACCAGCCGAAAGCGCGGGTCGTGGATTTCATTCTGCAGAAATTCAACGAACTCAGGATTAAGCTCAATCGCCACCAGGGTGGCTTCCGGACCAATGCGCTTCAGGATCTCTCTCGTAAGCGTGCCCACGCCCGGCCCGTACTCCACAACAATCCGCGCCCGTCGCCATTCAATCATCGAGAGCAGGTGCTTGACCAGGAAGGGTGAGCTGGGCACTAGTGAACCCAGCAACTTGGGATAACGGAAGAAGTTTCTGGCAAACAGAAAAGCCTGGCGGGAAACCGCTCGGGAGCGCTGCCGCAGCAGCAACGTTTCTTGTGTGATCATCCTTGAGCCTTGTCCGGAATTCTCCGGGTCCGCAACTCTCCTAAACCGCGGTTGGTGTCAAGTTGGAGCAGATAACTAAGTTTTGGGTTGTTCGCCCCTGCAAAAGCCGAGTGGTGCAAGGGACGGCTACAAGAACAGTTTTCCCATGCGGTGCGGCCGCCCCTGAAGCACCGGGTCATTGTACAGGGCCGGAAGCCGGGTGTCGCGATACAGGCGGCTGGTGCCCAGAACACGTCCTTGCCCATTATCCTACAGCGCCCGCCTTATAACCGGTATGTGACCTACATCACTGCCTCGGCGGACAGTAAAAGCGAAACTGGTGCTGGATAAATGACCGCGCATGCGGCCTGCGGTGAGGAGAAGCGCTATGTCAGAACTTTTCGAAGCCGAAGTGAAGATGGAAAAGCAGTCCACGATTCTGCCGCTCCTGCTGCTTTTGTCCCTGATGGCGGCGGTTCTGGGAGTGGTGGCGTACGTCGTGTTGGAGGTCCGCGCGCGGCAGCCATTATCAACCAAGGAAGCAGCCGGCGTGGTAGAGAGCATCATCAAGGCCCAGGGCCCCGCGATTGTCCACTTCCACGCCGGTATGGTCATGCCCAGCGTGGACGAGAAGCCCCGCGATCCCCACTATCGCCTGCTGGAGAAAGCCGGGATTGTGAAGACCGCCAAAACCGCGGGCGGCGGCACTATGGTCAGTGTGCTGCCGGCGGGTGAGCGTCTGTCCTCCATTCCGGGTTTCAAGAAGTGGAAGAACGCCGACGGCACGACCTCCTACGCCATACCTCTAGCGGAGCGGCAACTGGTGGAGGTGTCCAAGGTCACCATGAATGGCGTGAATGACGCTCTGGTGGAGTACACCTGGAAATGGGTGCCCAACGACCTAGGCGACGACTTTGACGCCGCCGGCGAGCGGGTAAAGGCTTTCAATACCTGGGACCGTTCCACCCTGATTGATAAGTACGGCGCTGATTTCTACCACGCCGCTCCCACGCGCGCGTCCGTCAATCTGATGCGCACGGACAAAGGCTGGAAGATCGCGACCGAGTAAAACAGGAAGTCACGAGCCGGCAAGAAGCCGCATCAATCCCCGCGCGGGCAGATCGGGTACGAGGAAGCGCGAGCCGCGCATACCGGCGGCGCGGGCCAGCGCCTCCGCCGCCATGTAGCCGCTGCGAACGGCTCCCTCCATCGTGGCCGGCCAACCGGTGGCTGCCCAGTCGCCGGCCAGAAACACGCGCGGCCAGGCGGTCACCGCAGGTGGGCGATATCGGTCGGCCCCCGGAGCAGGCGACCAGGTGGCATGAATTTCCTTGATGACCGTGCTCTTCACCAGGCGTGCATTGCGAGCGGCCGGAAAGAACTCTCCCAGCTCGCGCACCGCCAGATCAACGATTTCATTTTTCGGGTTGTCCACCAGCGTCTTTGAAGAGCTCACCACCAGCTCGAGATAGCTTCCGCCGTCTTCCGCCTTTCGCCCCAGCAGTTTTGATTTATGAAACATCCACTGGATGGTGCGGTCGAGCAGGACGGCGTGCTCGAGGTCAGTAATCGACCGATCGAACCAGAGATGAATTCCGGTGATGGGCGAGCTCTTCAAATGGCCCACGGCGTGCCGGAGTGGTTCTGCCACTTCGCCCTGCGGCAGCACGGCACCGATTGCGTTGAACGGCAGGGCCAGCACAGCGAAATCAAATGCGACTTCTTTACCCGCCACGCACAGCTTGACCTTTTCCGAATCGGCGGCAAAGGCCTCCACCGCAGCCCGCAACTGCACTTCCCCACCTCGCTGGCGGATGTAATCGCCGGCGGCGTTGTACAGTTCCGTGAGCGGCACAGTGGGCACACCCATACGCCCTGCGGCAGACGATTTCAGGAACGATTCGCGAAAAACCTGCGCCCCATAACGCACCGAACTGCGCTCCAGTTCCTCGTTCAATGCGCTGACCAGCACCACTTTCCAGAAGCGATCCACGGCGCGTGTTGTTTGCCCATGACGCTCCAGCCACTGGCAAAAATTTTCGCTGCCATCGTCCTCAGCACCGCGTGCAATAGCCAGCATGGCGCGTGCAATCGCCAGCTTGTTGCGCAGCCCGAGGGACGGTGACAGCAGAAATGAGGGCGCGGTATGCAGGGGCGCGGGCAGCCAGGTGGGCGAAATGGCCGACTGCCGCCCGCCCGGCTCCACAAACACCAGGCGGTCAAACCAGCGGATCTTCTCCTCCACCCCTATGCGGCGATAGAAATCCACCAGGTTGGTGCAGCAGCCCAGCAGCACGTGCTGGCAGTTGTCCACTACTTCGCCAGTGCCGGGATGCTGGTAGGAAGAAGCGCGGCCTCCCAAGTAAGGGCGGCGCTCGAAGAGGGTCACGCGGAAACCGGCCTCTGCCAGGGCGCAACCCGCGGCCAGCCCCGCCAGACCACCGCCGGCCACCGCCACCGTGGGGCGGGGCTGGCTGGAGCCGCCGCTCATGCGGTGAAGCGGCGCGCCAGGCCCCGCGTCAGAATGGAAACCTTCTCCGCCTTAGTCAGGCGCACTCGGTGGCGGAAGACGTCGTAGCCGCGCTCGGTGATTTTCTCCAGCAACCGCCGGTAAATGTTCACCAGCACCCACAGGGCCGGCTGACTATCGGGCTCGATCAGGGGAATCAGTTCTTCAGCGGCGCGGTAATAGCCACGCGCCCGCTCCGCTTCCAGTTCCAGCACCGGACGCAGGCGCTCAATCTCGGGGATACGCAGCGCTGAGGCCGACAGGCCGAACATGGCCAGGTCTTCCTTAGGAAGATAGATGCGGCTCATGGCCGCATCCTCCTTGACGTCGCGAATGATGTTGGTCAACTGGAAGGCGACGCCGCACTGCTCCGCCAGCTTCTCCGCGGCGGGATCCTCGTAACCGAAGATGCGGATGCAGATAAGCCCCACCACCGAGGCCACGTGATAGCAATACTTGTAGAGCTCGTCGAAGGTCTCGAAGGAAAGCTTCAGCCCGGGCCCATCAAGCATTTCACGCACGTCCATGGCGGTACCTTCTACCAGAGCATCCAGCAGCTCGGGCTTGATTCTGAAAACCCGCATTGTATCTGCCAGCGCCAGCAGCACGGGCTCGTCACTCACGCTGCCGGCGAGAACGGAGTGCATCTGGTTGCGCCAGTCCTCCAGCCGGGCCAGGCGCTCTGCCGGGAGCCGGCCGGGATCGTCGCTCAGGTCATCGCTGTGGCGCATGAAGGCGTACACCGCGCTGAGGGCGTCCCGCTTGGGCCGGGGCAGGGCCATGAAAGCGTAATAGAAGTTCTTGGCGGTGGAGCGCGCAATGCGGCGGCAGACGCTGTAGGCGGTATTCAGCTGCGATTCTGTTACTACTGCGGGAACGGCCTGGTCGCTGGCGCTCATAGCAGCTTCTTCAGCCCCGCCCGGGCCACCAGCGCCAGTTTGCGCGGCTTGGAGATTACGGGGCGGCGGCGCAGCACGTCATAGCCCTGGTCTTCAATTGCCTGCAGAATCGCCAGCCCACCCCGGCTGAAGAGCTCGATGTCAATGGCCAACTCGCTATCCACTTTGTGTACCAGCGGCAGGCCTTTGTAGAACCACTCACGGGCGCGCTGCACCTCGAAGCGCATCAGCTCGAGGAACTGCGGTGTGGCGCGCCGGTCGGCGATGTCTTTCTCCGTCACGCCGAAGCGCCGCAGATCTTCGAGTGGCAGGTAAATGCGCCCTTTGCCGTAATCCACGGCCACATCCTGCCAAAAATTAGCGAGTTGCAGCGCGGTGCACGTGTAGTCGGAAAGCTGCTGCCGTTCGCCATCGCGATAGCCGCAGGCATAAAGAACCAGCCGGCCCACGGGATTAGCCGAGTAGTGGCAGTAGCCCAGCACATCTTCGAAGGTTTCATAGCGGCTGACGCGCTGGTCCTGGCGAAACGCCGTCAGCAGGTCGGCAAACGGCTGGCGGGGAATATCGCACGCGCGCACAGTCTCCGCCAGGGCCACGAACACAGGATGGCGCGGCCGTCCCGCATAGCAGGCGTCCAACTCGCCTTCCCAGATATCGAGCAACTGCAGCGCATGCTGCGGATCGCCCACCTCGTCTCCGAGGTCATCCGAGATGCGGCAATAGGCGTAAATGCTGTGGAAGTGCGGCCGCAGGCGGCGCGGCAGAAACCAGGTGGCTACCGAGAAATTCTCATAGTGGCTGCGCGCCAGGCGTTCGCAATAGGCGCGCGCTTCCTCCAGCGACGGCGTCACTGCGGGAATGGCGTATTCCGGTGGCAGCGCCCGCCAGCCAGGGGCATCGCTTCCCGCCATGGGCTGGGATCCGTTGCTGGCGATGGATGGCATAAAGCTGCGGTTCCCAGTCGTCAATGCTCTCTAGTGTCCGGGGATGATGGCGGTTTTGATTTCGCCGTTACGGTTCAGCATGTGGTGCAGCACCTGCTGCAGGCGCGAAAGCGGCGCTTCCCCGGTGATGTAGTCGGTGCCCTTGATCTTGCGTTCCGCGATCAGGGCAAAGGCGCGGCGCACCGTCTCCGGGGTGTGATGGAAAGTCGCCTTCAGCGTAATCTCCGAGTAGTGCAGCCGGTTGGTATCGAGCTGCACCTTGGTGCCGCTGGCGCAGCCGCCGAAAAAGTTCACCGTGCCGCCCTTGCGCACCATCTCCACCGCCCATTCCCAGGCCTGTGGGCGGCCCACTGCCTCGATCGCAATGTCGGACCCGCGCTTTTCCCGGGTGAGCACGCGGACTGCCTCCACCGCGTCGGCCACTTTGGTGATCTGCACCACGTCGTGGGCGCCCATGCGTTTCGCCGCCTGTACCTGCGTATCGCGCTTGACCACCGCGATGACGTGGCACCCGGTCAGCCGCGCCACCTGCACAAACATCATGCCGATGGGGCCGCCGCCAATCACGGTCACTGTGTCGCCGATCTCCGGCTTGGTTTCATGCAGCCCGCGCAGCACGCAGGCCAGCGGCTCGGTCATGGCGGCTTCTTCAAAGCTCACCCCCGGCGGCATGGCCAGCATGTTCGATTCGACAATGCGCCGCGGAATGCGGATGTACTCGGCGTAGGCGCCATTATTGAACAGCAGGTCCTCGCACAAGTTTTCCTGGTGCTTGGAGCAGTAAAAGCACGTCTGGCAGGGCGCGGAATTCAGCGACACCACCCGCATGCCTTTGCGAAATCCCCTGACCCCGTGCCCAACTTCCTCGATCACGCCTGCCAATTCGTGGCCGAACAATGCCGGCGGCACAATCATGCGCGCGTGGTAGCCGCGCTGATACACCTTCAGGTCGGTGCCGCAGGTGAGCGCTACCTGCACCTTGATCAGCACCTCGCCTTCCCCTACCCGGGGAATGGGCACCTGCTCTATCTTGACGTCCTCTTTACCGTAGAGGACCGCCGCTGTCATCTTACCGTTCACTCTGAGTGTCCTTCCCATGCGCTGCCCGGCTGAATAACAATCTTCAGCGAGTCCGCTTGCGGATGAGCAGCCAAATTAAGCGCTTCCAGGCTCTCCTCTAAGGAGAAACGATGGCTGATCAGCCCCTCCAGGTTCATCTCCCGGCTGAAAACAAAACGCACCGACTCCTCCTGCAGGTCCACAGCAGCGCTATATGAACCGAGCAACGTTTTCTCGTCCACGCAGACTGCGCCTGGGTCAATCAACGCCTCCCCATGCACCGTCTGCGCAAACAGCAGGACGCGCCCCCCGGGACGGCACGCGTCCATTGCGGGACGAATCAGCTTGTTGCCTCCTACTGCCAGGATGACCGCGTCGGCCCCACGCCCCTCGGTGAGTTCCCGTACCCGCGAAACCATGTCGGTTTGCGAGCCATCTACCGTTTCCTCTAGGCCGAATCTCTTAGATATTTTAAGCCTCTCAGGAAACAAATCGGAAGTTATTACCCGTGCCCCTGCCTTCTTGGCCAATGACGCAAGGATGATGCCGATGGGCCCCTGCCCGATAACTGCCACGGTTTCACCCGCTTGCAGGCGCAGCGTCTCAATTCCCTTTTGGCACGTGTTCACCGGCTCAACAAAGCACGCCTGCTCGAAGGAAACCTCATCAGGAATCCGCACCACGCCTCGGTCCACAATCCAATCCATCACGCGCACATACTCAGAAAAACCGCCGCCGCTGGGCTCATATCCGGCTGTGCAGCCCACCTTCTTGTACACCGGACACTGGGCAAATACCTTGTGACGGCAGTAGTAGCACTCTCCGCAGGGAATGTGGTGGAAGGCCATCACCCGGTCCCCCGCGCGGAAGCGGGTTACGCCCTGGCCCACCACTGCCACCACGCCTGAGGTTTCGTGGCCAAAGATGCGGGGGGCGGAATGGGAGCCAGTGGCGATCTTCTTCAGATCGGTGCCGCAGATGCCGCAGGTGTGTACCCGGATCAGCAGCTCTCCTGGGCCGATCTTGGGCACCGGCACCGTCTCCAGGCGCACCTCTTCCTTGCCGTGATATACGGCCGCCAGCATGGTGGCGGGAATCGCTTCCTGCCCCTGCTTCACCGTGAATTGGCCGGCTACTGCCATCAATGTCTTCCTGACCCCATGGGGTGAAGGTCCGCCTCGCCTACACCCACATTGCGCGCGGGCTGGTTGTACCACTCCAGCCAGTCGCATAGTGCGGTAGCGGCCCGCTCGCTGTTGCGCTTCAGGTAGAGCAGCTTCTTCCACAACCAGGGGCGAACGACGGTAAACCCCACTAGCGCTCCACTGCGGAAACGCCCATCGGGGCCGACGAATCGCTCCAACTGGGGAAACTCGAAATCGTACGCGTCGGAGATGGCCTTTACCGCCATGAAATCCGCTTTCCGCGTCACTGCCCCGCGGGCCACTGCTGCCGCTTCCATATCCACGGCACAGGCGCCATACGCGTTTGCCAGTTTCTTCTTCTGCTCGACATTCGCCACCGAACTCCAGCTCACCAGCGTGCCCTGCCCCTCCGCCATTTCCAGAACGCTGCCATCGCTTGCATCTACCAGGCGGTTGGGGATAAACACGCTCCCCACCCGCACACTGGGATCCAGGCCGCCTGCCAGTCCCACCGAGATGACCAAGGCTGGCTGGTACAGCCGGATAATCGCTTCGCAAGCCCGCCGCGCCGGTTCCGCCCCGATTCCGGAGCAGACCAGGACGGCACGCGGATTCTCGTAAAACTTGTAGCGCCTGCCTTCGTACTCGCGCTTGCTGGCACGCCACTTCTTGATGGCCCCAGCAACCTCTCGCTCCAACGCGGCAATAATGGCGACCTTGGGCATAACTTCAGCTCACTAGCTATCTAGCTCGCTTTTCGTAGCGCCGGCCTGGCCGGCTATCGCGAGGGCATCCTTTCGACCCAACCTCGGCTGGCTCTCTACCTAGCTGATTAGCTATCTGGCTGCCGTGCTGTTTTAGCTAGTCAGCCAGACAGCTAGTCAGCTATATAGCCGTGTTCCCGGAACCACTCCACCGCCCGGCGCAGCGCCGCATCCACGGGAACAATCTTCCAACCCAGCTCTCCCTCGGCCTTGGCCGACGATACGAACATCTTCTTGCGCCCCATGCGCACCGCATCTACGGTCACGCGCGGCTCGCGCCGCAGCAGCAGTCCGGTGACGGCCGTATCCACCACTCCCGACGCCATCGCTACTGCATAAGGCAACTTCACTCGAGGTGAAGGCAGCCCGGTGATGGCGGCCAGCTTGTCCAGAATCTGCTTCAAAGTCAGGTTTTCCCCACCCAGAATGTAGCGCTCGCCGCGCCGGCCTCGTTCCAGCGCTGCAATGTGCCCGCGCGCCACTTCCGCCACATCCACCAGGTTCAAACCCGTATCCACGTAAGCCGGAAACTTGCGTTTCAAAAAGTCAACGACGATCCGTCCCGTGGGCGTGGGCTTGATGTCGCGCTCACCCACCGGCGTGGTCGGATTCACCACCACCACGTCTGCCCCGCTGCGTGCCGCCTCCAACGCCACTTGCTCGGCCTGGAACTTCGACTTTTTGTAGTGGCCAATCATGTCGCCCAGTCCTACCGGCGAACTCTCATCTGCCAGGTGGCCGTTGGAGGTGAAACCCATCGTGGCCACGCTGCTGGTGTAAACCACGCGCCGAACGCCAACCTCTTGCGCTAACTGGATGATGTTCCGGGTGCCCTCCACATTCGACCGGTACATCTCCTGCGGTTCGAGTGTCCACAGCCGGTAGTCGGCGGCCACATGGAACACTGCCTCGCAGCCCGCCATCGCCCGGCGCAAAGTCTCCGGCTCGCGCAAATCGCCGCTTACGCTCTCTCCAGCTATGCCTTCCAGATTGGCCGTGACACTCGTGGGGCGGACTAGAAGGCGAAGCTCGGCTCCCTGGTCGGCCAACAAACGCGCCACGTGACTGCCGACGAACCCCGTAGCTCCTGTGACCAACGCCTTCATGAGGGTGTGAGGGCGCTATTCGAGCTCTTCCGGGTGCAGCGAAATGTGCTCGCCCGCCGTGCGCTTCTCCCAGTACTGGCGCACCCAGTTTTCCCAACTCTTGCCCGCCGCCATATCGCGCCCGGTGAAGGCCAGGGCGGCGATCTCGGCGTAGCTGACGGAAATCTTCCCGCCGCCAGTCTTGAGCAGGATGCGGACAAACGAATCCTCCAGCGTGCTCCCCGTGCGGCGATCAAAAATGTAGCCTTCCAATACGGTGCTGTCCTTGCGTGTGATCTGGACGTCGCCGCGGTAGTCGAAAGCCTGCTCTAGAGCTGTCCGCACTTCTTCCGCGTGGGCCAGCTCCGGCACCCAGCCCTGCAGGTTTTCGCGGTGCTTCCCCGGAGCGACCTCCAGTGCGTCCGGGTTGCTGGCCGGCTGATGCCCGGCTTCTCTGCCGCTCACGCCCGTATCTCCTGTTGCGAGTTGTTCTCGATTTGCACCAGCGGGTTGTAGCTGTGCACCGGGCGTACCGGCTCTTCCAGCAGCTTAAGAGCGCCGGTATCCGGGTAGGTATGGAAGAATGTGGCCTTCACCGTATCCCAAAGACCGCCCAGGGAGCTGAAGGTGTGATTGACGGCGGAAGCTTCATAGCCGCTGTGGACCATGCAGTTGGCGCAGCGCGGGTTTCCTGACTCGGTGCCGTAGCGTTCCCACTCAGTGGCTTCCAGCAACTCCTGGAACGTATCCGCATAGCCGTCCTGGAGCAGATAGCAGGGCTTCTGCCAGCCGAAAATGTTGAAGGTGGGCATGCCCCAGGCGGTGCAGGGGTAATCGCGCTTGCCCATCAGGAATTCCAGGAAGAGCGGCGACTGGTTGAAAACCCAATTCGGCTTGCGATTGGCCAGAATGGCGCGGAACAGTCGGCGGGTGCGGGCGCGCCCCAGGAAATGGTTCTGGTCGGGTGCCTTGTCATAGGAATAGCCGGGCGAAAGCATCATGCCCTCCACTCCCACTTCCATCATTTCGTCAAAAAAAGCGCGCACGCTCTTGGGGTCGGCGCCGTCGAACAGTGTGGTGTTGGTGGTCACGCGGAAGCCGCGCTGCAGTGCTTCCCTGATGCCCTCCACCGCTTTTTCGTAGCCACCTTCCAGGCAAACCGAAAAATCGTGATGCTCGCGCTGCCCATCCAGGTGTACGGAAAATGTCAGGTACTTGCTCGGCTTAAACAGGTCAATCTTTTGCTTCAGCAGCAGGGCGTTGGTGCAGAGATAGATGTATTTCTTGCGCTCTATCAAGCCGGCCACAATTTCGCCAATTTGCGGATGGAGCAGCGGCTCGCCCCCGGGAATGGACACCATGGGGGCGCCACATTCCTCTACCGCCCGAAAGCATTCCTCCGGGGTGAGTTCCATTTTGAGCACGTGGCCGGGGTACTGGATCTTGCCGCAACCGGCGCACGCCAGATTGCAGCGGAACAGCGGTTCCAGCATGAGGACGAGCGGGTAGCGCTTGCGTCCCTTCACCTTCTGCCCCAGGACGTAAGTTGCTACCGTCCACATCTGCGAAATCGGTACCGCCATTCGTCTCCTCTCAGTAGCTGCTAACGCTGCAAAATGAGGCACGAACTACCAGCTACCAACTACCAGCTACTAACTACCCCTTCACGCTCTGGGCAACATCATCTGCACTCCCACCCCTACTTCCTGCGTCCCCGCCAGCACCTTGGAATACGTGGTCAGCGCCAGTAGCGGGAAGTACTGCCGGTACAGGTGGTACATCAGGTAGAACACACGCGGGAAGCCTGTTCCGGTGTAGTAGGGCTCATCCCAGGAGCCGTCCTTCTTCTGCGTCCTCAACAGGTAAGCGATGCCGCGAGCCACGGAGTCGCTGCGCGTATCCTCCGCGGCCAGCAACCCCAGTACTGCCCAGGCAGTCTGCGAAGGCGTACTAGGCCCGATTCCTTTTATGTGCGGATCATCGTAAGAGCCACAGGTCTCGCCCCAGCCTCCATCCGGGTTCTGTATGGAGCGCAACCACTCGGCCGCGTGCTGCACCATGGGCTCGTGATTGTCCACTTCCATGGCTTCCAGGCCGCGCAGCACCTGCATGGTGCCGTAAATGTAGTTCACTCCCCAGCGCCCAAACCAGGAGCCATCCGCTTCCTGCTCTGCCTTGATGAACTCGATTGCCTTGTTCACCGGCTTGTCGTCTTTCGTATAGCCGTAGATGGCCAGCATTTCCAGCACGCGCCCTGTGATATCCACTGTGGCCGGATCGAGCATGGCGTTGTGATCGGCGAAGGGAATGTGCTGGAACACCATGCGGTCGTTGTCTTTGTCGAAGGAGGCAAAGCCGCCGTTCTTGCACTGCATTGAGAGCACCCAGGCGAGGGCCCGCTGCACCGTCTCGTACTGGTAGCGGCCGTTGGGGTGTTCCACGTGGCTCAGGCCCAGGTTAACCATGGCCGTGTCGTCCACGTCGGGGTAGAACTCGTTGTTGAACTCGAAATACCAGCCCCCAGGCTGTCCCTTCTTGTTCTTGAAGGCCCAATCGCCCTTATGTGTCACCTGCTTCTGCAGTATCCATTCTGCCGCCTTCACCATGCGCGGTTCGCTGCGCGGCACGCCACTTTCGCCCAGGGCAAACAGCGCGTACGCCGTGTCCCACACCGGCGACATGCAGGGCACCATGCGGAAGGTCTCTTCCTCTTCGATCCCCAGCTTCTCGAACTCATCCATGGCGCGAATGAATTGCGGGTCGTCCACGCTGTAGCCCAGGCAGCGGAGCGCGATGATGGAATTCATGATGCCGGGGTAAATGGCGCCCAGGCCGTCGCTCATCTCGAACCGTTCCAGCATCCACTCCTTGGCTGCCCGCAGGGCAATCGAGCGCAACGGGCGAATATGAATCGCTTCCAGCCAGTGCGTCAGCTTGTCCAGGGCCAGGAAGAAGTTCCGCCAGCTCACCAGCCTTTGCGACCAGCGGAGGTGCAGGTTTACGCCCCGCATGGTGCCGTTGGGAAACAGCTCCTGGATGCCCATTTCTGCCGGAATCTTCTTGAATGGTTTCTTGGCATAAGCAATGGAAAGCGGGATCAGAATGGCCCGCGACCAGGAGGAAATCTCGTAGATGTTGAACCAGAACCAGTTAGGGAACAGCACGATCTCTGGTGGAATGGCCGGCACCGCGTTGTAGTCGTACTGCCCGAAGAAACAGAGGTAAATCTTGGTGAAGGTGTTGATCGCCGTTACGCCGCCCAGTTCGCCGATGCGCTTGCGCGCCCGCACCAGCGCCGGATGCTCTGGGCTATAACCTGCCAGCTTCAGCCCAAAGTACGCCTTCACGGTGGCGCTAATGTTTGAGGGTCCACTGGCATAAATGCTCCAGCCGCCGTCCTGGTTCTGGTGTTGCAAAATATAACGGGCGGCCTTCGCCATGCGCTCTGGGTTGCCGGTACCTAGCAGCGTGTGCAGCAGGATGTAGTCGGATTCCAGCGTGGTGTCGGCTTCCAACTCTCCGCACCAATACCCTTCATCACTCTGCTGAGAAAAAAGGTACTTGCGGGCGGCATCCACCGCCACCATGACCCGGCTCTTCAGGTCATCAATCTTGCCGAATCTCATCTGTGGGATTGTGGAACTACTACCAGAGACATCTTCCATGAATCACTCCGATGCCACGGCGGGCGCGCTGGCAATAGCTTCGACGATCTCAGGCGGCAGGCCAAAACGCACGTCTTCGGGCATGACCTCCACCTCGCGCATGTTGGTGAACCCCTGCCCGGCCAGGTACTTAACCACTTCCTCGACCAGGCACTCGGGAGCGGAAGCCCCGGCGGTCAAGGCAATGGTCTTTACCCCGTGCAGCCACTCCGGGCGAATAGCCTTGTAGTTTTCAATGAGATGGGAGGCGGCGCCCTGGTTGCGCGCCACTTCTACCAGGCGGTTGGAATTGGAACTGTTGTCGGAGCCGACCACTAGCAGCAAGTCGGCTTCGGCCGCCACGTGTTTGACCGCCTGCTGACGGTTCTGGGTGGCGTAGCAAATATCTTGCGCCGCCGGCCCTTTGATGTTGGGAAAGCGCTTGCGCAGAGCCTCAATGATGTCCTTGGTCTCGTCGAGGCTGAGCGTGGTTTGGGTCAGGTAGGCTACGCGGTTGGGATCGGGCACTACCAGGTCGTCTACTTCGTCGGGGCAGCCCACCACCTGCGTGACCATGGGAGCTTCACCCAGCGTGCCGATGACCTCGTCGTGGTCGCGGTGCCCGATCAGAATGAGGGAATAGCCCTGGCTGGCAAAGCGCACGGCCTCAACATGGACCTTCGTGACCAACGGGCAGGTGGCGTCAATCACCCGCAATTTGCGAAGATGGCTGGCTTCCCGCACCTCGGGGGAAACACCGTGGGCGCTGTAAATCACCCGCTCACCGGCTGGCACCTCTTCCACACTATCCACAAAAATGGCGCCCTTGCCCGAGAGCTCCTCCACCACAAAGCGGTTGTGCACAATCTCTTTACGCACATAGATCGGCGGCCCGAAGGTCTCCAGGGCAATGCGCACAATATCTATGGCCCGCACCACTCCCGCGCAGAAACCACGGGGTTTGAGCAAAAGCAGGGTCTTGTCGTTTTCCAGAGTGTTCATCTAACCCCTATTTAGGGCCTGGTTACCCACATTTATCCTTCAAAGCTACCTTAGTCGCCCTTGCCGGGTCAACGTAAGCCACAGAAAAGCCGAGGATTAGCATTGTTCGGCTTGATTCCTGCAGCGAACGGCGTCAGGCATGGGCGCGCAACATTTGCTCCGCGTTGCGCCGCGAAGCCTCGGTCAGCCGGGCCCCGCTCAGCATGCGGGCTACCTCGTCTGTCCGCTCACTTCCCTGGATTCGCCGGACCGTGGTCCGGGTACGCCCTCCTGCTATGCTTTTTTGGATGAGATAATGATGGTCCGCGAAAGAGGCAATTTGCGGCAGGTGAGTAACGCATAGAACCTGACTGCTGCCCGCCAGTTCCTTCAACTTACGACCCACCGCCTCGGCCGCCCGGCCCCCTATGCCGGTGTCAATTTCGTCAAAAACCAGAGTACGTTGGGCCCTCCCCGGGTTACGGAGCCGGGATGCATTCTGGCCGGCTTCTACACAGGCCTTAAGGGCCAACATGACCCTGGACAGCTCTCCTCCTGAGGCAATCCCTTCCAGGGGCTTCTCGGGTTCACCCGGGTTGGTGGCAATGAGGTAGGCAGCCTGGTCGAATCCAGAGGAGGTCCATCTTGACTCCTCTTCCGAAGCGCAGACCTCAATGCGAAAGCGCGCTTTCATGGCCAGTTCGTTGACTTCGTGCTCCACCAGCTTTTCCAGCTTGCGGGCGGCCTCCTGCCGCTTGCGAGAAAGAGCTTTGGCCGTCCCCAGATATACCTGGCCCGCTGCCGCCAGCTCTTTGCGCAATTGCCCCAGGACCTCGTCCTTGTTCTGCATCTCCGAGATTTTGCGGCTTACCTCCTGGCCGAAAGCGATCACATCTGCGAGGGTGGGGCCATACTTTCGCTTGAGCCGGTCAAGGATAGCGAGGCGGTCTTCAACATCAGCCAAGCGGTCGGGCGAAGCCTGTACACCCCCGGCATAATCACGCAGGGTGGCGCCGGCATCCTCTACCGTGATGCGGGCAGAATCGAGGGCGGCGGCCAGCTCCTTGAACTTGGGTTCGAAGCGGGCCAGTTCCTCGATTTGGCGCTGCGCAGCACGCAAGGCCGAAGAGGCTGAGGCGTTGCTCTCGTAGAGTACGTCGTAGGCGCCCATGGCCGCGGCGTAGATCTTTTCCGCATTCGCCAGTACGCGCTTCTCGCTTTCAAGATGCTCATCCTCGCCGGGTTGGGGGTGCGCCGCGTCTATTTCCCTTTGCTGGAAGCTCCACAAATCCAGCAGGCGCAGGCGGTCCTGCTCGTCGCGCTCCAACTCGGCGATACGCTCGCGAACTTCTTTCCATTTGCGAAACGCGGCTTCCACCGGTTCCAACTGCGCGCCCGCAAATGCGTCCAGCAGTTCCAGGCGCGCCGCCGCGTCGAAGGAAACCAGCGATTCGCTCTGCGCATGGATGGCCGCCAGGTGCGGCGCCAGCTGCCGCAGTACCGCTACCGTAGCCGGCTGGTTGTTAATGAAGACCCTGCCCTTGCCGGCCGCCGCTATCTCCCGCCGCACGATGAGTTCGCCGGTTTCCTCGTCCAGGCCGTTGGACTCCAGCAGCTGGCCCAGCGCCTTGGCAGTCTTCCCTTGGGCTTCAAAAACCGCAGCCACCACCGCGCGCTCCGCGCCATGGCGGATCACGTCCGTGGAGGCCTTCTCACCCAGCAGCAGCGCCAGCGCGTCAATCAGAATGGATTTTCCGGCCCCGGTCTCCCCCGTCAGCAGGTTCAGGCCGGGAGCGAACTCCACCACCACGTTGTCAATGACCGCGTAGTTCTCCAGTCGCAGTTCGCGCAGCACGGCATTCAGCCTGTCTTGGGAAGTTGCGGGAAGAATAGCATGTGAGCCTACCCCGCAGATACGCTTCGGGTTTCTGAGGGCGCAGGCCACATGCTCAAGCGCGGGGTTTTGCCGCAGAGGCAATACGGGCGAGAGCGCTGCCGGTCAAGTAGAGGAACCCCTCCACCAGGTAGCAGATGATTCAACCTTGAAATTGCGGGCGACGCATGCCTTCATCCTACCTTTGTAAGCCGCCTCAGGCCACCAGTACATGTTTCCGCGGGTTGGTACATTGCACTCCCGTCACTTTGCGCCATATCGCGTCACGCTTAAGCTCCTGCCTTATGGCGATTGCTGTCAAGAAAGAGCTTGCCCGCGGCCGCTATGCCGGGCTCATTCAAATCCTGACCGGTGAAGGCCGAACGGGAATCAAGTTAACGTGTCCGCAGGGACTGTGCCGTCAGGAGTACGTTTTGTACTTCGAGTCAGCGACCGAGGAAGAGGAAATGCGCTGGTTATTTGACCGGCGGGTAGGCCAGCACCATCCCTTCCACCTTGACGTTTATGCCCTCGATGAACCCATGCCGCGTTGGGTGGAGCCGGAGAGTACGGTAACGCCACCCTCCCAAATCCAGTCGGAAGAACGGCGCGAAAGCATATCTTTCGATGTGTTCCGCACCATGCGGCAAAAGATGCGGCTGGGCGGCACGCTGCCCGCCGACCTGGCAGAGTCGAGAAAACGCGCCGGCGTGCTGGGCCGCGCCTCCAAGGTATTCGCGGGCTGCCTGGCATTTGTGGTAGCGGCAGCTCCCATTGCCGCGCGAACACCCTTCCTTTTCGGCTCCAAATAGCGGCGGGTAGACTCTTCACTTCACGTGCGGCATGATCAGTTGGGGCTTGTCAGGAGCAGCCGCTGATTCCACATTCACTTCGCGAAAGAATTCCGCCGCCGCCTCCGGCAGCACGGTGTTAATGTACATTCCCGAACCGAGTTCGAAACCCGCCACCCGCGTGAGCCGGGGAATGATGCTGACGTACCAGTGGTAGTACTTCACCCCTGAGCACTCCGCCGGAGCGGAACGAATAGTGAAATTGAAATCAGGGTCGTGTAGGCCGTGGTAGAGCTTGGCCAGCACCACGCGCAGGACATGGGCGAGGTCAGAAATCTCTTCCCCGCTGATATCGGCAAAATTGGCCATGTGCCGCCGCGGGTAGATGTGGGTGCAAAAAGGAGTGTAGGAAGCGAAGGGCTCCAGGGCGACAAAATGGTCAGTCGTGACGATCACCCGGCTCTTGTCCTGCAGTTCCTCCTGCACCGCGGAACAAAAGATGCACTCGCCGAACTCGTCATAGTGGCGAAGCGCTTCGTAAAGGCGGCTG
>DATEGI010000196.1:0-2923 GCA_035280205.1 Terriglobales bacterium
CCACTGTGTTTCTGAAGAATATGGGCGACTTCGCCGCTATGAACGAGGTTTACGGCCGCTTCTGGAAATCGTCACCGCCGGCGCGTTCGACGGTAGAGGTGGCCCGCTTGCCACGGGATGTGGCAGTCGAGATTGACGTGATCGCCCTCGCCTGAGCAGTTTTACCACAGAGGACACAGAGAACACAGAGGGGAAAGAACCGAAAAGCAACCCGTGCGATGCAAGCCCAGTGGTATGAAGTAACTGCCAGAATTCCTCTGTGACTTCTGTGTCCTCTGTGGTGAAAAAGAGGTTTAGGCCTTCACGACCTTGCCGCTGCGCAGGCAGGAAGTGCAGACCCGCAGCTTGCGGGTAGCGCCATTCACAATGGCGCGCACCGGGCGCAGGTTCACATTCCAGCGCCGACGGCTGGTGTTGTGGGCGTGGCTGATGGTATTGCCGAATTGCGGCCCCTTGCCGCAGATATCACATACTCGTGCCATGAGTGCTCCAGAATCTAAGAACTGGGTGAGACAAACTTAGATTTTACCGGATAGGAGCAGGTTTGGACAATCAGAGACCTGCGGGGCTGCTTTGGGGTGAAGGAGGCGGATAAGTGCTTTGGCGCTGGCGTTTGCAGTGCCTTACAACCAATGTCATCCCGGGAGTTCTCCCATTCGCCCAGTGATTTTCGGGTAAGAACTCCCTGTAACAGTTCGGTTATGCGACCGGTACAGGGGTATTCCGACTCGGGCATGCGCCCTCGCTCAATATGACAGTCTCAGATGACAGTCCCAGCGGATTACTGGCTTCGTCCCGACTGTTCAACGCCTCTTTCAATCCAATTCCCTGTGCGATACTGACAATATGCCCCCCAATCAGAAGGCTGATCCCAAGTCGGTCAAGGTGAACCTGACCGCGGGGACGGGCATGGACATTGAGTGGAAAGACGGGCACCGCTCCAGTTACAGCTTCAAATGGCTGCGCGACGCCTGTCCCTGCGCGCTATGCGACGACGAACGGGGGAAGGCCGGCCGCGAGCCGGGTGAGCCTCCAAAGTTGGCGGCGGGAGCGCTGCCTATGTTCAAAGCGCCGGCCAAGCCCGTGGAAGCCGAACCGGTGGGCAAGTACGCCATCCGCTTCCGCTGGAATGACGGGCACGAACTGGGCATCTACTCCTGGGAATTCCTGCGCGAGTATTGCCCCTGCGAAGGGTGCGTGGTGGAGCGGGCGGAAAAGGCGAAGGCGGAGTAGCTTGTCGTTTTTGGACCAACTCAACCCGCAGCAGCGCGAGGCCGTGGAGAGCACGGAAGGGCCGCTGCTTATCCTGGCGGGCGCGGGCAGCGGCAAAACTCGCGTCATCACTTATCGCATCGCCCACTTGATTGACAATTGCGGCGTGGCGCCCGACTCCATCCTGGCCGTCACCTTTACTAATAAAGCGGCCTCGGAAATGGCGGCGCGGGTGGAAAAGCTGGTGGGCGGGCACACCCTGGCCAAGCCGCTCATCGCCACCTTCCATTCTCTTTGCGTGCGCCTTTTGCGCCGCGACATTGAGGCGCTGCGCATTCCTTCCACGAAGGGCGGCGAGCCCATTGGCTTCCGCAAGGATTTCGTCATCTATGACGAAACCGACCAACAGTTGGTGGTGAAAGCGGCCATGCGCCGCCTGGGTGTGGACGACAAGCAGACCAAGCCGAGCGCCGTATTGGCCCACATCTCCTGGGCCAAGAACCACATGCTGGACCCGCAGGAGGTATACCTAAACTCGCGTGATCCCAAAACCGAGCGGGTGGCACATATTTACGAAATTTACCGCCAGGAACTGCGCAAGGCCAACGCGCTCGATTTCGACGACCTGCTGCTGGAGGCGGTGCGCCTGCTCAAGGCGGTGCCCGAAGTGCGCGAAAAGTACAACCGGCGCTTCCAGTACATCCTGGTAGACGAGTACCAGGACACCAACCGCCCGCAATATGAGTTGATGCGACTGCTGGCGGGCACGCGGCACAACGTCTGCGCCGTGGGCGACGAGGATCAGTCCATCTATTCCTGGCGCGGCGCCGACATTCGCAACATTCTGGAATTCGAAAAGGATTTTCCTGACGCCAAAATCATCCGCCTGGAGCAGAACTATCGCTCCACGCAGAACATTCTGCAGGCCGCCTCGGCTGTGGTAGCCAACAACGTGCGCCGCAAAGGCAAGAACCTGTGGACCTCGCGCCAGGGCGGGGGCAAGGTGGGCTATTACGAAGCCCCTGACGGCGAAAACGAAGCTTTGTTCGTGGCGGACCATATCAGCCGGTACTTACGGGAGTCCGCCAGCCAAAGCGAGGAGGCGCGGGCTGCCGTGCTCTACCGCACCAACTCGCAGTCGCGTCTGTTTGAAGAAGCCATGCGCCGCTACGGGATGAAATACCACGTGGTGGGGGGCTTCTCTTTCTATGAGCGGGCCGAAATCAAGGACCTGATCTCGTACCTGAAGGTTATCCACAATCCGGACGACTCCATCTCCTTGCTGCGGGCCCTGAATACGCCTCCCCGCGGCATCGGCAAGACCACAGTGGAAACGCTGGAGCACCTGGCGCTGAACACCGGGCTGTCGCTTTGGGGAGCCATTGGGCAGGCGATTGAGCAGCAATTGGTGCCGGCACGGGCGGCGGCGGCGCTGGGCGGCTTTAAACAGATTATTGAGGACGCCAGGGCCATGCTGGCGGGAACGTTTGTGGAGAAGGTGGAACGGGAAGTCGACCAGCAACGGCCGACAGTCCACGGCCAAGCTGACGACGAAGAGAACCTTCAGGCTGATATCTCCTTCGACTTCGGGATGGAGGAGGATACGGAAGAACCGGGGGCGGGACGCGCCCAGGACAGCGGTCAAGATGCTGGCGCTACGCAGGACGGCCAAGAGCCCGCAGCCGAGGATCTTGCCAACGATGAACGACTA
>DATEGI010000197.1:0-2494 GCA_035280205.1 Terriglobales bacterium
GAGGAAACTCTGATCAAGGTACTGGCCTTGAAAGGGACGGCCTTCAGGCCGTCCGCAAGCGTCGATCAATCATCGCGGCTTTAGCCGCTGAGGGAATCATGCCCACTTAATCAGACTCTCCCTAAATGCCAACTGCACCCTCCCGTGTACAATGCCCCTTCCGTGTTCGCACCCCGCGGAGGATCCATGCTCAAATCCGGCTCCTGGTTTTTCCTGACCGTCGTCCTTCTTCTGCTTACTTCCTCCAGCTCACCAGCGCAGCTGAACGACACCGACAAGCAACTGGCGCGCGATATTTTCCAGCAACTGATTGACATCAACACCACCCACTCCACCGGCAGCACCACCGTTGCCGCTGAAGCCATGGCCAAGCGCCTGCGCGACGCCGGCTTTCCCGCGAACGACATAGTCGTGATGGGCCCCGACCCGCGCCACGGCAACATGGTCCTGCGCTATCGCGGCACCGGCGCCCACCAGCCCATTCTGCTTATCGGCCACCTCGACGTGGTCGAGGCCCGCCGCTCCGACTGGACCACCGATCCCTTCCATTTTGTGGAAAAAGACGGCTATTTCTACGGCCGCGGCACGCAGGACATGAAGAGCGACGATGCCATCTGGGTGGCTGACTTCATCCGCCTCAAACGCGAGGGCTACAAGCCCGACCGTGACCTCATCCTAGCCCTCACTGCCGACGAAGAAGGCGGCAACGCCAACGGTGTGGACTGGCTGATCAAAAACCACCGCGACCTGATCAACGCGGAATACGTGCTCAACTCCGATGGTGGCGGCGTCAACACGGTAAATGGCAAGCCGCTGTTCATCTCCATGGATGGCAGCGAGAAGCTCTACGGCGACTACCAGCTCAAGGTGACCAACCCCGGCGGCCACAGCTCCTTGCCCGTGCCCGACAATGCCATCTATCACCTTACCGACGCGCTTTCACGCCTGGAGAAGTACAAGTTCCCCTTCGAGCTCAATGCGGTTACTCACAGCTATTTCGAGCGCATGGCGACCATTGAGCATGGCCAGCGTGCAGCCGACATGAAGGCTATCCTGCAAACGCCCCCCGACCAGGCCGCCATCGCCCGCCTTTCGGAAGACACGGTGTTCAACGCCACCATGCGCACCACCTGCGTGGCCACCCGTCTCGACGCTGGGCACGCCAACAACGCTCTGCCCCAGACCGCCCTTGCCAACGTCAACTGCCGCATTCTTCCCGGCCACTCGCGCGAGGAAGTGCGCCAGCAGCTGGTCAAAATTTTTGCCGACCCCAAAGTTGAAGTGCGCTACGTGGCCAACGATGGCCAGGTGATGGACCGCGCGCCCGAGAAACTGGGCAACCCCCCGGTGCAGCTCCGTCCTGACGTCATGCAGACCTTGGACAAGTTGGCGGCTGAGATGTGGCCCGGAGCGCCCGTGATTCCCACCATGTCCACCGGCGCTTCCGATGGCATCTACACCAATGCCGCTGGCCTGCCCACCTACGGCATCTCAGGCGCCGCAATTGATATGGACGATGTCCGCGCCCACGGCAGAGACGAGCGCCTGGGAGTGCAGTCCTACTACAACGGCGTGCAGTTCTACTACTTGTTCCTGAAGGCGCTCACCGGGGGAAAGTAGGGTGTAGCGAGTAGTTGCTGAAACGGGGCGCTTGTGCCTCCGAGAGCGCCTTGGTTATCCGTGTAAATCCGTGGCCATTCATTTCCACGCTCCCAGCAATCTTCTGATCATCAGCAACTCGCCCAAATGGTACGCGTTGTGATCGGCTACCAGCAGGGCTTCGCGCAGGACAGTTTGCCCGTCACCCCACGGAAGGCGGGCATAGAGGTCAGTTTTAGGATCAGCCACCAGGTCCTGCATGCCTTTCAGGTCGGCGCGAAACTGTTTCACGCTCTTCTCCCAGGCGGCCGCGCTGGGCGGAGCATCGCCTTTAGGCCAGTAGCCGTCGGGGAATTCAGGCGAAACATGCTTCGAACTGCGGCTGAATTCCACAATGTCCCATTGCGCGATGCGCATGTGCTCCAACAGACGCCACGCCGTGTGCGGCTGCCCCTGCGGCTTCTTGCCCCGCAGGTTCTCAGGAAAGTCTTTTACCACCTCGTCAAATTTGACGTGCGCGTTTCCGCCTTTCAGCAGATCGAGCAGGTGCTGGCGCAGCGCCTGGTCGTGATCGTCTTTTGTCATGATGATTGTTCCCTCTGGAATAGTTCGGAAGCCGCTCCTGCTGCGGGCGTGCCAGGCTCCGGGTGCTCGCCGTGGAACACTCGGCCTATCCCGCGCACTACACGGCGCATGGGCAACACGCCTCTATCGTCGGCGAAGAAAATTTCTCCTGCCCGGCTGCTGCGGTAGAACCAGCGCTTTAGAATTGCCAGGTGCTCGTGGCGTTCCGCCGCGGATATCTGGGAATCCTCGGGAAAACCAGCCAGCGCCGCCTCCACCCGCGACTCCATGGATTGCGACCTGGCGGCATGTTCCGCCGCCGGCTGCACCG
>DATEGI010000198.1:0-3936 GCA_035280205.1 Terriglobales bacterium
AGCTAGCATCAGGGCATGCGGAATTCGAAAGCGCTCGTTGCTGCCGGGCAGTTTCCCAAAACCATCGTCTTTCTGGCCGCACCCGGCTCGCAAATTCTGGATGTCGCGGGGCCATTTCAAATTTTCGTGCGGGCGGGGGAACTTTTCCTCCGCGAGCACCCGGCTCAGAAACCGCCGTATAAGGTGCTTCTGGCGAGCACCAGCCGCCGCAAACCTGTCCTCACGAACTGTGGGCTGGTCCTGACCGGAACCGAAACCTTCCGCAGCCTGCGCTTTCCCGTCGACACCCTGCTGGTTGCCGGGGGCAGCGGCCTGGAGAAGGCTGGACGCGACGAAGAACTGCTGGCCTGGTTGCGCTCCGCCGCCCGGCGTGTCCGCCGCATCGGCTCCATCTGCACTGGCGCATTCCTGCTGGCATCTGCCGGGCTTCTCGACGGCAAGCGCGTCACCACGCATTGGAAGTGGGCGGCGGAACTGGCCAGCAAATGCAAGCGCGCGAAAGTTGACCCCGATCCCATCTATATTCGCGACGGAAACACCTATACCAGCGCCGGCATTACGGCCGGCATGGACCTAGCCCTGGCGCTTGTGGAAGAGGACCTGGGCTCGCCGCTGGCTCTGAAAGTAGCGCGGGAAATGGTCTTGTACCTGCGCCGGCCCGGGGGTCAGTCGCAGTTCAGCGCCGCCCTGTCGCTGCAAGCCTCGGACCGCAAGCAGATTGCAGAGCTGCGTTCCTGGGCCTTCGATCACCTGGATGAAGACTTGACCGTCGAAAAACTTGCCGCCCAGGCCGGCATGAGCCTGCGACATTTTGCCCGCGTCTTCGTCCAAGAGACAGCCACTACTCCGGCGCGCTTTGTCGAGCGCCTGCGCGTGGAGGCGGCCCGGCGGCGGCTGGAGGAATCGCGCGACAAGCTGGAGAAGATTGCCGCCGACTGCGGTTTCGGCTCGCTTTCCAGCCTGCGCCGCTCGTTTTTGCGGGTGCTGCACGTGCCGCCAGCCGATTATCGCAATCGCTTTACGGGCCTGCGGCCAAATTGACGGGAAGTTCTAAGGAGGAAGCCAGATGACGAAGAGACGGGAATTGTTCGTGGCAGTGGTAATGATCATCGTAACGGCAATCGTGACCGTTGGCCTGGTCAACCTCACCGGCTGCTCGCATGAGAAAAAAGCCATGGCTGCTGCTCAATCGGAGCAACCAGCGGTCATTGCCAATCCTCTGAAGCCGCCGGCCCACGGTAGCATCCCGGTGGCATTTCTGCTTTCCGATGGCGCGGTGATGATTGATTTCAGCGGCCCCTGGGAGGTCTTTCAGGACGTGAACATCCCCGGCCGTGCCGATGCTGCCTTCAGCCTCTACACCGTGGCCACCAGCACCAAGCCAATTCGTTCCAGCGGCGGGATGAAGATTGTGCCCGACTACACATTTGCCAATGCTCCCGCGCCGAAAATCCTAGTCATCCCGGCGCAGAGCGAGCCCAGCGCGGCCACGAAAGACTGGATTCGCAAGGTGGCCAAAAACGCCGACGTAGTCATGTCCGTCTGCACCGGCGCTTTTGTGCTAGCCGATACCGGACTGCTCTCGGGCAAGGCTGCCACTACCCATCACAGCGCTTATGTGCGCCTCGCCAGCCAGTTTCCGGATATCCAGGTCAAACGCGGAGCCCGCTTCACTGAAAGCGGCAATATTGCCACCGCCGGCGGGCTGAGTTCCGGCATTGATCTCGCCCTGCGAGTGGTGGAGCGCTACTTCGGGCGCGATGTGGCCCGCCAAACCGCCTTCGACATGGAATACCAGGGCCAGGGCTGGATGAACCCGAATTCAAACGCCATTTACGCCCAGGCATTCACCCAGAACGACAACGACCTGCACTGCCCGGTGTGCCGCATGGCAGTTGAGGCCAAGACCGCTCCAAAATCTGTCTACAAGGGTAACACCTACTATTTTTGCTCGGGTGCGCACAAGCAGGAATTCGACGCTGCTCCGGCCAAGTTCGTAGAGACGACTACTGATGGCCGCTGAGTTGGCTGGTGTACCGGCGAGTCGCTCTTCGCTGGACGGGGTAATGCGTTGTGACTTGATAAAGTAAGGTGTCATGAATCTGTCGCGACGTAGTTTTCTCAAAATTTCAGGCATAACAGCCGGCACCGTGCTCGTTCTACCCAGGATTGCCCACTCTGAACAAAGTAGCGAAGCGTTTTCACACCACATTGGACCGAGTGTCGCCGTGGGCGGCCAGGGCGTGGTCGTTTCCGGCAAGCCCGCCGCCACTGCGGCCGGCATCAAGATTCTGGAACAGGGAGGAAATGCCGCCGATGCAGGCGCCGCCACTCTGCTGGCACTATCCGTAACCTATGTAGGCGCGTTCTGCGTTGGAGGAGAGGTTCCCATTCTGGTTTACAGCGCTGATCAGAAAAACGTGAAGCTGCTGGAGGGAATAGGCGAGGCCCCTCGCGACTCCAAAGCTATCGCCTGGTACATGGAACACGGAATTCCGGACGGTGACGTCAAGGCGGCCGCAGTGCCTGGCACCATAGATGCTGTCGTCACCCTGCTGAAGCTTTACGGAACCAAAAGCTTCGAGGAGGTCGTGCAGCCGACACTGGCTATTCTGGACGCCGGAGGCCCCAGTTGGTATATCGATACCGGCGCCGAGAAGAGGATCGAAACCGGCGTGAACTGGCAGGCAGACTTGGCGGTGACATTTCGCAAATTGGTGGAGTCGGAAAAGGCGGCGAAAGGTACGCGGCAGCAGAAACTGCAAGCCGTCTCAAACCGCTTCTATCGCGGCGACATCGCCGACGCTCTGGAAGCCTGGTACGTCGAAAAGGGCGGTTTTCTTCGCAAGGCGGATTTGGCCGCACACAAAACTCCCGTGGTGGATCCGCTCGAAACGACGTACCGTGGCTACACCGTCTACAAGGCTGGTCCCCTCACGCAGGGTCCTTATCTCTTAGAGACGCTGCGCCTGCTGGAAGGCTTCGACCTGAAGAAGATGGGCTTCAATTCAGCGGATTACGTCCACACCGTGATTGAAGCGGAGAAACTGGCACTGGCGGATCGCGACGAGTATTACGGCGATCCGAACTTTGTGAAAGTGCCGATGCAACAGTTGCTTTCGGATCAATACACCAAAATGAGGCGCGGCCTGATCGATCCGAAAAAGGCATCGCTCAAGCTTCGGCCGGGCGACCCGTTCAATATGAAACCGACCAAGCCGCCCACCATCACCGGCCCCTGGCATGGCGGAACCACCGTGATGTGTGTGATGGACAAGTTTGGGAACGTCATCGCGGCGACTCCTAGTGGCCTGTCGAGCACCGCTGGCGTGGCCGGACGGACCGGCATTATTCACGGAAGCCGGCTCACCAGCCTGAACACGTTTGCGGGAACTCCCAACGTCATCCAGCCCGGCAAGCGGCCGCGAATCACGCTGAGCCCCTCGCTGCTTTTCCATGACAACCAGCCCGTGATGGCGATCTCGGTAGCGGGTGGGGACCAGCAGGATCAGGCAGCCATCCAGGTCAATCTCAACTACGTGGAATTCGGCATGAGTCCCGAGGAGGCGTTCAAGGCCCCGCGCTTCTCCACCGATCATTTCATAGGCTCCTTCGGCCAAGACCGCGCGCGCCTTGGCAGCCTGTCTGTGCCCAACACCCTGCCCGAAGAAGTAAAGGCCCAGCTCAAGGCACGGGGCCACGTGGTTAGTGACGTTCACGGCGGAGTGGGAGGAGTGGCGCTGATCGGAATTGACCCGAAGACCAGGCAGGCCACCGCCGTGGGTCCAGCCGCCGGCAAAATGGAAGAGCCCCCGGGTTCCACAAGCGTACCCGTGGAGCGCTGACACTTGCGTCCCCGCTCCTGGATAAAAGTCGAGATGAGTCTTCGACGCCGCAGTGCCGGGGATGACTGTGGAAGGATCAGTGATTAAAACG
>DATEGI010000199.1:0-16904 GCA_035280205.1 Terriglobales bacterium
TGTGGCTCTGTGTCTCTGTGGTGAATACGCCTTTTGCCGCCGGGCGCCGCCGGAAAAAGATATACGCCACGGGCCCCAGCAGCAGCGCGACCGGTCCCCAGTGCAACCCGAATGAATCGCTACCCAGCAGCGCCACGCCGCTCATCACCAGCGGCGCCAGCACGGCATACATCAAGCCTTTGCGTCCCCAAGGTATGCGGAAAGCGCGCGGCAAGTTGGGCGCCTTCTGCCGCAGCTTCCATCCTGAAAGCACCGTCAGCAGCGAGGTGGCAATGCGCAGCCAGATGTAAACTGAAATCAGCTGCGTAAGTGAGTGCCAGGCGAAAACCGCATAGATGGCGCAAGAGATCACGATGGCTGCCGCCGGCGTTCTATAACGCGAATGTTGCTTCGTCAGCCAGTGGGAAATGTAACCATCTTCCGCCATGGCGAAGGGCATGCGCGTGCTGGCCAGCACCGTGCTGTTCAGCAGCGACACGCTGGCGATGGTCGCCGACACGGTCATCCACAGCCCGAGCCAGCGCCCGCCGATCAGCTCCGCCGCGTCGGAAAAATATCCCGTGTGCCATTGCTGCCAGTTGCCCAGCGCTCCTAGCGCGCAGAGGGTCGGCAGGAAATATGTAGCAATCGAGAGCGGCACCACCCAAGCCAGCGCCCGCGGATAAGTGCGCTGCGGGTCTTCCACTTCTTCGGCCACGGTCGAAAGTTGCTCGTAGCCGGAATAGAGCCACAGTCCGAGCGCCAGCCCCACGCCAAAAACCTGGAACAGCGGCTTATGCGGCGGCACCAGCGGCGTGAACGGATTGTGCTGCCACTTGCCCAGCGCCACCGCGCACATCACCACAATGGGCAGCAGCACCATCAGTTCCAGGAACGTCGCCAGCTTGCCCACCAGCTGAATGCCGCGAACGTTCACGTACGTGATTAGCGCAATTAGCGCCAGCGAAACCACGTAGTGTTTCCACCCCACCACCGAAGGAAAGTAAAACTTCAGGTAGTCGCTGAAGAGGACGGCATAACTGCTGCCCAACAGGAACGACGCCGACCAGTTCCACCATCCCGCCAGGAAGCCCCAGAAATCGCCAAAACTGGCGCGCGTCCAGCGATAAAAACCGCCTTCCACGGGCATGGCCGTGGTCAGTTCCGCCGCCACCAGCGAAATGGGAATGCACCAGAAAAGCGGCAGCACCAGGTGATAGACCAGGGTCATCCCCGGCCCCGACGTGGTGACCTGGTCTTCCAGCCCGAAGGGGCCTCCCGTGGTGTAGGAAAACATCACCCACACCAGGTAAAACAGGCCGGCCTTGCTGATTTGGGAGCGGCTCAAAGGGTGCGCCTGCGCCTCATGGGTTCGGCAGATTGTAAGCGACACGCCTGCCCCCGTCGAGCAACGATCTTTACGTCGCCGAAGACCAGTGTGACGGGCCTAATGTAGGTCATGTTATAATGACTATGGTCATTGGAGATGGTCATGAAAGCCATGCCAGCGGCTCAATTTAAGGCCCAGTGTCTGCGGGTTATGGACGAAGTGAACAGAACCCGGCAATCCGTGGTTATCACCAAGAAAGGCAAGCCCGTGGCCAAGCTGGTGCCTGCGGATACCCTTCCTCACGATGTCTTTGATTGTCTTAAGGACGTCTTCAAAGTTGTTGGCGACATTGAGTCTCCAGCCGTGCCGCCCGAAGATTGGGAGGTTGTTCGCTGATCCTGCTCGATACGCACGTTCTGCAGTGGCTGGTTGCGGATTCTTCCCGCCTCTCTCGCGCCGCAGCCGGCGCAATTCGCCGTGCCCGGGCCGCCGACGGCATTGCTATTGCCTCGATTAGCCTCTGGGAGGTGGCGTCTCTTATCGCGCAAGGTCGCATTCAAACCTATGCCCGCATCGAGGACTCGCTTGAGCTCCTCGTACGTTCCTCCGGAGTGATAATTAAGCCCATCACTCCGGTCATTGCCGCCCTGGCCACTCAGTTTCCGGAAGACTATCCTCGGGATCCTGCCGACCGCCTGATCGGCGCCACCGCTCGCGCCGAAGGACTTCCTCTGGTCACCCGCGACGAACGAATTCGTGCCAGCACTTTGTTACGGACGATCTGGTAGTTTGTAGCGCCCCTGAGCCGCTTCCCTCCACGATTTTGTACGCCGTTACGCTCGTAACCTGAACCCAACTCAGCAAGCCGAATGCCTGCCGGCGCCGTGGTATTTTCAAGCAAACACCGAGCCAATTTCATGACGGAAGCAACGTACCGCGTCCCGTCGGCCTACTCCAGCCTCGAAACCGCCGGCGCCGCCCACGGCACGCGAGCGCAGAAGTATGTGGATTTCCTCTGGCGCACCGATCCCTTGGCGGACGCCGTAATGGAGGAATTCGCCCGCATTCCAGAAGCGGAATGGCGGGCCATGCTCGAGCTGGCGCTGGCCAAAGGCATCGAAGCGATTCCCCACCCCCCGGAATCTTTGCGCGCGCTGTTTCGCCACCTGGAGGACGTTCCCTTCTGGGTGGACCGCGAGCGCTGCAACCTGGGCGGCGCCACGTTTATGCGCTGCCGTCTCGGCTTTGCCGTCCTCGCCATGCTCTCCTTGCCCATCATCTATAGCTGGCCCGCGGGCAACAAGCCGCTGGCACTCTCCGGCCAGCTGGTACATCGCGCCTCCCAGCGCCTGAAAGACACCACGCGTTACGTCTTCGCCGTTTGCCAGCCCGATGGCCTCGCGCGTTTTTCTGAGGGCTTTGCCATGACCGTGCGCGTGCGCCTCATTCACGCCCAGGTGCGGCGCTTGCTTCTCCAGTCCGGTCAATGGCGCTCCGAAGTCTGGGGCGCGCCGGTTAACCAGTGCCACATGGCCGGCACTAACCTGATGTTTTCCGTGGGCGTGCTCGATGGGCTCACCCGCATCGGCTACCGCTTCAACCGCCTCGAACGGGAAGCCCTGCTCCACCTGTGGCGCTACGCCGGTTACTTGCTGGGCGTCGAAAACGAGCTGCTGGTGGCCGACGAATTTGAGGGCCACCGCCTGCTCGACCTGATTTTCGCCTTCGAGCCGCAGCCCGACGACGATTCCCGCGCCCTGGTGGATGCCCTCATGCAGACTTCATACGAATACGTGCGCGGCTTCAAGCCCGCACGCAGCTGCAGCGTGAACCTTTGCTATGGCATTTCGCGCGCGCTTATCGGCAACGAGCAGGCCACCGCCCTCGGCTATCCCAACACACTGTGGAAGTATCTCGTACTCGCGGTTCGGCCCGGCACGTGGCTGGTGGAAACCGCGCGCATCTGCAGCAGTCGGGTGCAGGAACTGGCCAAGGTGGCCGGACCAAAAGCTTTCCGCCACTTGCTCAGCGAGCGCGGACTGAAGGGGGGCGCGGGAGATTTTGCCATCCCTCGCAAGATAGCGGTTCGCCCCTCTGAGCCTGAATCCGCAATCGCTCAAGCGGACCACGAAAGTTTAACTGCAGGAGGAAAGAAATGAAGGAACCAACACGCGTCGTCTGCCTGGGCGGCGGCTGGGTAGCGATTTATCTCGCCCGGGCGCTGCGTCCCGCCCTGCGCAAGAGCCACATCGAACTCACCGTGGTCAGTCGCGACAACTATTCCACCGTACACGGGCTGATCGCGGAGATGCTGACCTGCAAGATTCAGCCGCAGCAAATCAATTCCTCGGTGCGCGAAATGATCGCCCCCGCACACCTGCACAACGCCGAAATCGAATCGGTGGACGTCGCCAACCGGCGCGTGCTCACCCGCCGTTTGCTCGATGGTCGCGCCTACAGTTTGCCTTACGATCATCTGGTGGTTGGCGTCGGCTGTGTTGAGGATTTTTCCCGCTACGCTGGCATCGCCGATCACGCTTTTCCGCTTAAGACCTTCGCCGATTGCTATCGCCTGCGCAACCACCTGGTGAGCGCGGTGGAGATGGCCTCCATTGAAACCAATCCCGCCGAGCGCCGGCGCCTGCTTACTTTTGTCGTAGCCGGTGGCAACTATGCGGGGGTTGAGGTCGCTTGCGACCTGGTGGATTATTTCCGATTCCTCTGTCGCTCCCGGTATCCCGAACTGAAGTTCCAGGAATTCCGAGTTGTGCTGGTGGAGTTTGGCTCGCGCATTCTGCCCGAACTGGGCAAGCGTCATCCCTACCTCGTCAGCTACGCCGAAAAGCGCGTGCAGCGCCTGGGCATCGAGGTACACCTCAACACCGGTGTGCACGCGGCCACCGCGGAGGAAGTAATTCTGAATACCGGCGAGCGCATGCCCACGCGCACCATCATCACTTGCACCGGCATGAAGGCCTCTCCTCTGCTCGACCAGTTCCCTTACGAGCGCGACCCACGCGGGCGCCTGATAACCGACCAATTCTGCCGCGTCCCTGAGGCCACCAACATTTGGGCGGGAGGCGACTGCGCCGCGGTTCCTCATCCCGACGGCGGTATCTGTCCGCCGCTGGCCCACTACGCGCAGAACGCCGGCTCCACCATCGGCACGAATATCCGGCATGTGTCATCCGGCAAGTCGCTGAAAGCTTATTCCTTCAACGGCCTGGGCGAAGCCTGCACCCTCGGCCACCGCAGCGCCATCGCCCACATGAAGGGCATTCCCGCATGCGGCTATCTGGCCTGGATCGCCTGGCGCTTTATTGTGCTCACGATGTTCGTGCCCAGCTGGACGCGGCGCGTGCGCCTGATGTTCGACTGGTGGCTCACCCTGATTCTTGGCCGCGACATCGTGAATCCCAGGATTGATGAGCGCGGCGCCATTTCTCACGCCCTCTATGAACCCGGGCAGATCATCGTCGCCGCTGGCGAGACCCGTCGCTATCACTATCTGGTGGAAACGGGAGAAGTGGACATCGTTTCCGCCGACCGCAATGGCGAAGTTCTCCTGGGCTCGCTCAAGGCTGGCGATTATTTTGGCGACCTCACCCGGCCTGATGCCGGCTGCTGCATTCGCGCCCGCACCCGAGTGCGCCTGCTGGCCATTGCCGGCGAAACCGCCGACGCCCTCAGCGCAGTGCGCCCGGATGTTGCCCAACTGCTGAAGGACCGCGGCGCTGCGCAAGAGCAGCCCGTCTGAAAATGTTTCTCGATCCGCTGAAGGCGACTCTGTTCGAACCCCTGCTCCGCCGCCGCTCGCGGCGTGTCGGCCTGGGGATGCGCATTCCCACCGGGCCATTCGAGTACGCGAGTCCGCACAAACCAGTTCCCCTAACCGAAGACGAAGAAGCCGCGCTTGCTTTCGCCGCCTGCGGCATCACCGGCTACGCGCTGGCCGATCTCTCTTATGGACCGGGCGAAGGCGGCAGCATGTTGGTGGGAAGGCTTGGCCGCACCGTGGCCAGTCCGGATGCGGTGAACGCGGTTGCGGTTGTGGTCACCAACGACCGCGGCACCTGGCTGCTGAAGCGGCCCCAGGACTTTGCGCCTGCCGAATTCGCAGAACTGGTTCGGCTGGCACAGCAGGGCGCCCTCACCGACCTTTATAGGCGCTCCCGCATTCAGCTCTCCGATCATCGGACCGCGCCATCACTGGAACCTGGTTACAACTTCTGTATCAATCACTGGTCGCTCTACGCACCCGGCACAACTTACTTCCTGCCCATCATCGAAACCACCACCCTCACTATCAACGCCATCCTCGAATTGTTCAGCGAAGCCATGGGCGTCTTCCTGCGCGACGAGCGCGCCTGGTTCCGACCCGCCGGCATTGGACGCTTTGCCCACAGCAAAGGCGGCCACTTGCATGACGATCCGCGCGACCTGCGCACCGCAACCATCCAAATGGCGGAAACTTCGCTGCTCGAATCCATGGCCACCGAACATGGCATGGTGCTGCAGAATCTGGGACTTATGGCCGAGGCCCTGGGTTTGGGCGGCTTTCCCAACTTCGCCCGCCACGAGTTCAGCTGGTTTCAGGCGCTCGGCTTCCGCATGGGCTCCATGCCCGCCACCCGGTATGGCGGCGCTCCCTGGTTCCTTTCTGCGCCCGCACGCTGGCTGAAAAAGGACCCTTCAGTTCCGTTCCCACTGGGTTTAGAGAAAGACGGTCAATTACTCCTCAAGCCCTTCTGTCCGCCCTACTACAAATCCATGGAAGAAGCCGTGCGCGCCTTCGTGGAAACCAAGTTCGGGGCAATTGGCGCCTATCGCGGTGGTGCGCAGCAAAGCTCCTGGCGCAATGCCGATGCTTCTGCCGCAAAAATCCCGGCGCCCAGCGACGCCGCCGTGCAGGCCACCATCGCCTATTGCGATTACATCTTCCGCCGCTACGGCCGCTTTCCCGCCTATACCGCGCCCTTCCGCACCATCATCGGCTTCCAGGTCTGCCACGTGGACGTGGACTTCTACGACCGTTTCTACGGCCCCGATGCTCTTCCCGCCACCGTTCGCGCCTGCACTGAACGCGCCCTCCGCGGCCGATAAAGCAAACCCGGCCAGCCCCGCACTTTTCCCTCCTTCTATGGTTGCGACTATAATTGCCTTCCGTTCATCTACCAATTACCAGGCCGAGAGCGCCTCAGAGCAACGTCTGCAGATTTTGAATATTCAGGAGGAGCAAACATGAGTACCGCAATTGCTGAAATGCCGGGCGTGCTGCGCATCAACGACACAGCTCCCGATTTCACCGCCGATACCACGCAGGGCCAGATCCGCTTCCACGAATGGATCGGCAATGGATGGGCCATCCTGTTCTCCCATCCCAAGGATTTCACTCCGGTGTGCACCACCGAGCTCGGCTACATGGCTGGGTTGCAGCCCGAGTTTGCCAAGCGCAACTGCAAGATCATCGGGCTGAGTGTTGATCCCGTCGAGGACCACAAGAAGTGGGCGGGCGACATCGAGGAGACCCAGGGACACAAGGTGAATTACCCCATGATCGGCGATCCCGAGCTCAAGATCGCCAAAATCTATAACATGCTGCCCGCCTCGAGCGGCGCCACTTCCCAGGGGCGCACACCCGCCGACAACGCCACCGTGCGCACCGTGTTCGTCATTGGCCCCGACAAGAAGATCAAGCTGCAGCTCATCTATCCCATGAGCACCGGCCGTAACTTCGACGAGGTGCTGCGCGTGCTCGATTCGCTGCAATTGACGGCCAAGCACCAGGTCTCCACTCCGGTGAACTGGAAACCCGGCGACGACGTCATCATCAGCGGCAGCGTCTCCAACGACGAAGCCAAGAAGAAGTATCCCGGCGGCTGGAAGTCGCCCAAGCCTTACCTGCGCATCGTTCCCCAACCCAAATAGCCTGTCTGATTTTGGTGCCCACCCTTTGCGCTTGTGCAAAGGGTGGGTCGCCTTCCTTCTGTTTCATTTCTGGGATATCGCACGGCGAAGTGTGCCACCCGCTGGTCCTTGCAACAGCCATCGGCTCGTCTACGATCCAGCCCGAAGGGCGACACAGGTGTTAGCCCAGGGCGTGAGCCCTGGGTAAGACGTCTCTTTAATTTTGTGGCTGCGCGACCGAGTCTTGCGAGGGAGCGCACCTGCGCCTGGAGCGGTCGAGAGTCGAAGACCCACCTACGATGGCATGCCACGAACCACTGCCGAAATGAGCCGCTGTTCCCCGCCGCCTGCGCCAACTGCCGACTGCCCCACCCTTTGCGGTCTGTGAGGCTGGGCGGAGAGAACCTTCGCAACCAACAACTGGCAGCCACGAATCTGCCGAAGCTCATGAGCCGCTGTTCCCCGCTGCCTGCGCCAACAGCGCTCTATCCTTTCGTCCCAACGCCAGGCTCAATCCGCCGCCCAGCAGCGCCACCGCCCAGAACATGGCGCTGAAACGCTGGTAGCGGAACCACAACAAAAAATAGATCGGGCTAAAAAACAGAATGCCGATGCCCGCCACCGTCAACCAGCGCGCCACGCCCCGCGGACGCTCGCGCAGCAGCCATTCACCCGCCAGCAGCAGCGGCAGCAGCAGCACGCTCAAATCGTGTGCCATCAGGTGATAGCTCACTATCACCGCCACCACCAAAGTCAGGCCAAAGCCCAGGTCGAACTGCGTTTGCTGTCCGCCCGCCTTCCATTTCGAGGCTGCCCATACCACCAGCGCCAGTGACAATACTCCGATCAGCACATGGACCGAATTGCCGTCGCCCGCCAAGCCCACAACCTCTCCCCGCAGGTTGGGCATAATCCTCGGGTTCATCGCGGCCCCGGCCTGCACGTGGCTGAACTGCAGGAGTTGGTGCGGATAATTCATCAGCCCTCCCCAGCCCACCACTGCCGCGGAAATTCCCACCAGGGCGGCGGCCGTAGTCGCGAAGCCAGCCACCGTCTTCCAGCGTCGCCGCAGCAGCAACACCGCCATCACCGGCAGCACCAACTGAAAGCGAAACAGGGCCAGTCCCAGGCAAATTCCTGCCACAAACCCACGCCCGTTCTTCAGGGCCACGAACGCCAGCCCGAACAATAAGAGCAGCAGCAGCGAGTCCTGCCCCTGCAGGAGGCAAACAAATACGGGAAAGAAGGCCAGCCCGCATAAAAGTGGCAGGGTTTCCGACCAGCCCCGCAATTTCGGAACGTTCGGGCGCAGCAGAAGCAGAAATACCGCCAGCGCCACGAGGCTGACCGCATTCCACACCCAATACGCGGCGGAATAGGAGAGAAACACCAAGGGGACGAACAGCGCGGCCTCAAATGGCGGGTGGGTAAACGGCAGTGGACCGTTGCGAATTTTTACACCGGAGGCGAACTCCTGCTGGATCCGCGCCTGCGTCTGCATGCTGTAAAGCTGCGAGCCCTGGCCGCGCTGCACGCACTTGCCGGCAGCATAAAACGCCGTGAAATCCGGGTATCCCTGCCGTACTTCCTGCCGCAAACTGAAGAACACCCAGGCATGCATGCCCATCATCGCCGCCAGGGCCAACAGCAACACCGAACGCAGCCTGGGCTTGTGGGTTCGAGGGCCCTGAGGGGAGGAAGGCATGCGCGGAGTATAACTTAGCCTCGGCTAAGCCGGTTTGCGGGCCAGCACCATGTACTGCGCTCCCAGGGGCAAATGGGCCAGACCGGGCTCCAAGGCCCGCAACCACTTCAGCCAGCGCGGAAAGTAGAATTGGCTGCTTGTATGAAACACATCAAAACCGCTGCGGCGTAGTAGCTTCTGGGCCGCAGGCGAACTGATCGGTACGGCCTCTCTGTCAAATTCGCATCGCCCCATCACGTAGCGGGTGGCGGGATTCCAGGGATTGTTCTCCCAGAAAGCAAAAATGCCGCCTGGTGCAAGAGAATCATAGATATAGCGCAGGGCGGCGGGGCGCTGCAAAGGCTCAATATGATGAAAAACCCCGTTGCAGAATGCCAACTGAAACTCCAAATGCGGATGGGAATCCTGTAAATTCTCGAATTCTATGCCCTTACCGCTGTGCTCCCTGCGAGCTTGAACGAGTGATTCGGACGATAAGTCAACGCCCAACAGTCGGCTCGGGTGCAGGATCTCCATTAAGAAAGGCATGGATCCACCCGTGCCGCAGCCATAGTCGAGTACCATAGATGGCTTAAAACCAATCGCCTGCAGCCGATTGCGCAACCATAAGATGCGCTGCCTCGCGAAATACGGCCGGGTCTCACCAGAGGCCGAGAGAGCGCGGTTGAGCACGTCCTCATAGCGATGGGCATAGTTATCAAATAGGTTCTGGTTGCGACGTTGAGGTGCGTTCTGCAAGGCCAGACTTGCCCCCACTTCTGTGGACTTTGTGCAAAAGTATACGTTGCCTGAGGGGTACCTAATCTCCGCAAGAGCCTGCAAACAAGGTACTCACCTTAGATTGGGCTCGGTCACCCATTCTAACCGTAGTCTCAGCATGAGACCCGATGCCGGGATGGCACCTTCGTGCTAGGGTATTTCTTCCTGTTGCCTTGCTGGTCAGCAATGTGAGCATAATGGGCTGCAATTCTTCCAGGCACAAACCAACCCTTGGGGCGGTGATAACGCTGGGCCCGCAGTAGCGTTCCAGAGCACAGCACAGAAAGGTCCTACGGGAGACTCGATAAGCAGATGAAGTGTCATTTTGTGGATGAGCGGCTGGAATTCTTCGCCATTCTCGGCGAAAAGCTTGGCGAAGACTTCACCCTCGAACCCGCCGACCTCGAAGAACGGGAAAAGCTGCTCGCCTGCCACGTATTGATCACCGGCCTGCCCAGCCGCGAAGATAAAGATTTCAGCACCCATTTCGAACGCTTGGAAAAGCTGGTGCGCAATCCCGCCGGGCTGCCGGTTGTCGCTTTTCTCTCCACCACCGACCGCCAGGTGATGCGCATGGCCTGGAGCGCGGGAGCGTACGACTATTTTGTGGAAAGCGGCTCGCTGGAGGAATTGCGCCTGGTATTGCGGCGTGCCAGCCAGTTCAACGAACTGCACCGCGAAGTGGAGCAACTGCGGGTATCAGCGGCGCGCCTAAGCGATTTTGTCGCGGTGGTCGGCACCGATGAGAAGATGCGCGCCATCTACAGCTTCGCTTCCAAGGTTGCGGCCAGCGACGCCACGGTGCTCATCAGCGGCGAGACGGGAACCGGCAAGGAATTGCTGGCCCGGGCCATTCACCGCACCAGCCCGCGCGGGCGTGAGCCTTTTGTAGCCGTAGCCTGCTCGTCGCTACCGGAAACGCTGATTGAAGCGGAACTATTTGGCCACGAACGGGGAGCATTTACGGGCGCCGCCGCCGCCCGCCGCGGACGCTTTGAGGCGGCTGAGCGGGGCACAATTTTTCTGGACGAAATCGGCGAACTCTCGCCCAACATGCAGGTGAAGCTGTTGCGCGTGCTGCAGGAGCGCACCTTCGAACGCCTGGGCAGCAATCAGTTGCGCAGCATGGAAGCGCGCATCATGTGCGCCACCAATCGCGACCTGATGGAGTGCGTGAAGGCAGGCGCCTTCCGTGCCGACCTTTATTACCGGCTGAACACAATCGAAATCAAGCTACCGGCGCTGCGCGAGCGTCGCGACGACGTCGTAGTGCTGGCCTATTCCTTCCTTCACACCCATGCCGAGCGCCATCGCCGGCCGGCGCAGCGGATTTCGGCTGCCGCCATGGCCGCGCTGCAGGAATACGAGTGGCCGGGCAACATCCGCGAGTTGCAGAACGCCATTGAGCGCGCGGTCGTGGTTTGCGACGGCCCGGAAGTGCGCATCGAGCACCTGCCTTCGCAATTTGCCGCCTGGGACATGGAACTGGAAGACAATTCCTTCGACGAGGAAGTGCGCGCCTTCAAGCGCCGCCTGATCCGGCGGGTACTGCTGGCCTTTGATAACAACAAGCTGCAGGCGGCACGCTCACTCAAGATTGCCCGCTCCTCCCTGCACCGACTGATTGACGAACTGGAAGTGCCCGAACCCAGCCCGCGCGACCGCAACATTCCCAACTGAGCCGCGATGGGCCTGCTCTCCACGCGGCGCGTTTTCGTCATCATCCTGGGACTAGGGCTGCTGGTGATGGCGGCCCGCGCTGTTCACGATCCAGATGTGTGGTGGCATCTGCGCGCCGGCCAGGAAATTGTCGCCAGCCACCATGTCCCCCGCCGCGACATCTTTTCCTATACTCGCTACGGACAGCCCTGGATTGCCCACGAATGGCTCTCCGAGGTCATCTTCTATGTGATTTTCCGGGTTGGCAGCTGGGCCGGCCTAATGGTGACGTTCGCGGGCTTAATTGCCGGCACTTTCCTGCTGCTCTACCGGCAGTGCACGGGACGGCCTTACATCGCCGGACTGGTGGTGGCGCTGGGTGCGGTGGCCACTATTCCTTCCTGGGGGGTGCGGCCGCAAATGTTTTCCATGCTGCTGGCGGCGGTGTTTCTGTGGCTGCTGGATACGGCCCGGCGACGCGATCCCAGGCAACTACGTTTTCTCTGGTGGACGCCGCTGCTGATGCTGCTTTGGGTAAATCTGCACGGCGGCTTTCTGCTGGGCCCGGCGCTGATGGCCATCACTTTGGCGGGGTGGCTGCTGGAAGCTTGGCTGGGACCGACAAAATGGCCGGAGGCGCGTGCTCGCGCCCTGCGCCTGAGGGCGGTATTGGCAGCCTGTGTGGCGGTGATTCCCCTGAATCCCAACGGTTTAGAGCTTTACCGTTACCCCTTCCAGACTTTGCAGGCGCGCACCATTGTGAATTACATCGTGGAGTGGGCTTCGCCTAACTTCCATTCCACCGACTTCAAGCCGTTCCTCGGCCTGTTGTTGCTCACCTGGTTGGTGGTAGCCCTTTCGCGCAAGCGCCTTTCGCCTACGCAGATTCTGCTGCTGCTGGCCACGGCCTATGGCGGGCTCAGCGCGGCGCGCCACATTGCTATTTTTGTGCTGGTCGCGGTGCCCATCCTAGCCGAGGGCCTGGCGGACCTGGCGGGGCGACGGCAGTTGTTTACTGCAGCGGAGGAGACTTCGCTTCCGCCGGCCAAGCTGGCCATCAACCTAGTGCTGGTGCTTGCGGTGTGTGCGTTGACCGTTGTTCGCTTTCACCAGGTGATCCGAAGCCAGACAGCCGGCGAGGCTGAGAATTTTCCCATAGCTGCCACCGAATTTCTGATCCGGGAGCATCCTCCCGCGCCCATCTTTAACTATTACGACTGGGGCGGCTACTTCATCGCCAAGCTTTATCCGCAATACCGCGTGTTCATTGACGGACGTACCGACCTTTACGGCACGCTGATGGATACGTTTTCCGACACCGCGCGCGGCGAGGGCAACTGGCAGGAAGGGCTGGAGAAATATCATGTTCGGACCGTAGTGGTGCCGCCGGCAAGCGGTCTGGCCGGCCTGTTACGCCTCAATGCAGAGTGGAAGGAAGAATTCGAGGATAAGCAGGCGGTGGTGTTTGTGAAGGCGGCTGTTGGTCGTTAGTTGTTGGTTGTTGGTCGTTGGTCGTTGGTCGTTGGTCGTTGGTCGTTGGTCGTTGGTCGTTGGTCGTTGGTCGTTGGTCGTTGGTCGTTGGTCGTTGGCCGTGGACCGTTGTTTTTCGCATCTGGGTGCATGCGGAGCACGAAAAAATGAAATCGCTGTTTATAGCCGTCCTCACAGTTCTCCTCTCTGTAGCATCCGTTAATGCCTCTGCCCAGGAGCCGATTGTCATTGTTCAGCGCTTTGTGCAAATGGATGTTGAAGGAAAACGATTGAGTCCAGATGGCTGGCGTGAAGCTGATCAATTGTTCACTCATCACAGCACCCCACCGCAGGAAAAAAGAATTATTGTTATTGCCAAACATTACAAAGTAAGTGAGTCTACTTTGCCTGCCAACGCCGGCTACTATCTGGGATATTGGCAAATAGGGCGGCTCGATTCCTCTCTATGCCTTCATCCATTTGCCAGCAAAGTCGAGACCCGCTTTTTAGATAAGTTTGCCGTTCACAAGGCCCGAGAAGGATGGAAAATCGACGGGTCGCAGCCCATTGAGGCACATTTAACCCCAAAGGCCGCTATCCGCTATTTGACGGACATGACAGACAAGTCCACCGATGCCAGTGTTAAGAGCAACGCGTCTAAGAGCATAGCAATCCTGAAGCGCTACGAGTAGTTGCACAAGCGCATGCCGTTTTGCGGATCAAGGTGACCCGGTGCCCCACATTTGCCCGCTCCAGCGGAGCCATCAACTCAGGACGAATTTGGGTCGCGGGCAAATGTGGGTAACTTCCCGACCGTTCCCTGCTCCAGACTCAACAGAGGACATCCCCCATTTGGCGCCCCAGGTGGTGCCGATACCAGCAGTCGTTGAATGCGGCCAAAGGTGGGGCATCAAGCCTCGGCTCGACCCAAGGAGCGCCAAGCGGAGCTAGTGTCGTCTACCGGGGCCAGGTGGAACACAAACAGTTACACAGGTAACTGTCTCCCTTCTCGACCAGCCCCCTGGGCCAGCTGTCTCAGCTTTCGGACACCCGCGCTGTCAAGCCGCTGACAGTCAACCTAAGTTGCTGAATCTGAAGCTCAAATTATCTGGCCTGAAGGTGCCATTTGCGCTCTGGATTGCACCAGAAAGCTGAGGATTATGGAGCGCAAGCTCCCATTATGAGTGAACCGGAGGGTCAGCAATGCTGGAAGTTCTTCGCAAGGTGTGGCGGGATGACGAGGGCCAGGATATAGCGGAATATGCCGTGATGCTGGCGGTGATTCTGGTCATCGTGGTCGGCACCATCCGCCTGATCGGTGGGCAGGCCAACAACGTATTTTCCCAGACGGCAAGCGCGATTGGCGGCTAAGGGGGGAGGGGAGAACCTCCGCCCAAGGCTGAAGATTTGCGTCTTTTGAGCGCAGGCTGGCCCAGCTACCACGCAGTTGGGCGCCTGCCTACGCTTGTGTGGGCAACCAGAGTCAAGGAGCAATGGCAATGCTGAGCGCCGCCGTGCTGGGCCACAAATGGGCGGTTCCCCACCCTGAGGTGTGGAACGCGCTCATCCTGGCGTTTGTACTGACGGCGGCGGTTGGCGATATCCGCTGGCGCAAGATTCCCCGCCTGCTGACCACGGCGGCTGTGGCCGCGGGGTTGATTTTTCATCTGGTGCACGGGGGATTGGGCTGGGAGTTTGCCTCCGCCCTGATCGCGACGCTGATCGCCTTTGGGGTGGGGCTGAGCTTTTTCCAGCTGGGCGCCATCGGCGGGGGCGACGTCAAGCTGATCACCGCCCTGGGAGCGCTGCTCGGCTTGGACCGCTGGATCCTGGCCATGGAGGTGGCGGTGCTGGTGGCGGCCCTGATCGGGATCGTGCAGGCGGTGCGCCGGGGCACGCTGGGCCAGATGCTGCGCAATATCGGGGCGCTGCTCAAGTGGCTGGCGGGACGGGGAGGCATGACCCCCCATCCCACCATCAACGTGCGCAACAGGGCTATGCTGCGCGCGCCTTTTGGGGTGGCGGCGGCCCTGGGAACATTGTTTGCGGTTTTCAAACCATGAATCCGAAAAGGACAGAACGTGGCGCCACACTGCTGGAAGGGGCGGTGGTGTCCCTGCTGCTGTTTATGTTGCTGCTGGCCATTCTGGGATTCGGACGGGCCTTCAATATTTATCAGGTGGTGACCGATGCGGCCCGGGAGGGGGCGCGCTTTGCCGTGGCGCCCGATCCCGCCAACAGCTACTCGCTGCCCGGCGCCAGCGCGGTAGCCACTCGGGTATGCGGCTATCTGCAGGCGGCCAACGTCAGCTTTGCCAGCGGCTCCTGCGCCCTGGCCAGCGGGCCGGGCGGACCGACCTGCGCCAGCGGCGGCACCATGCCACCAGGAGTGGCGCCGGGAGTTTACGTGTTGCAGGGTTGCTCGCAGACCATCAACACCATTCAGACCTACTACACGGAAGTGGACGTGAAGGTGCCTTACCGGCTGTTCGGGCTGCCCTTCACGGTGAATTTGACGACACGAGCGGTGATGCGCAATGAATCCACGGGCCAGACTTACGGGAACTAAGCGGGAGGCGCGCGGCACGCAGGTGGCGGAACTGGCCATCGTGATGCCCTTACTGCTGTTCCTGTCGCTGGCGGTATCGGAAGGGGCCTACATGATCCGCGTCCACCAGGTGCTGAACAATGCCGCCCGGGAAGGGGCGCGCCTGGCGGTGGAGGAGCAGAACTACGATCCGGTCAATCCCCTGACCGACTGCACCGCTCCCAAGGGCAGCAAGCAGACGACGCTGTGCCAGGCCATCATCAGCTACGCGCAGAACAACGGCATCAGCGCGGGCTCAGGCTTCAACCGCTGCAATGGGGCGGCGGGCACCAGCGGGCTGAACATCACCGTCAACCAGAACTATTTGATTCCAGGCACCGGCGGGGGGCTGAACCTGCCGGGCACCCAGGTGCAGGTGCAGTGTCCCTATAACCTGGCGTTTCTGCCGCGCATTCCCAGTTTTGGCGTAACAGGAACAGTAACCCTGAGGGGTAACGCAGTTTTCCGGGATTTTTTTGGTTTTTAGATTTTCTTTTGGCGAGGAGAAGTGATGAACCGCAACCGGCTGTTGTTGATTGGCATTCTGGCCCTGGGCGTGGGCGCCCTGGTGAGCTACATGGTTTACACCACCCTACGGCGCACCGTAGCGACCGTGAAGCAGGCGAACACGCAGGTAGTGGTGGCGGCGCTGGACCTGCAGGTGGGCGCCAAGCTGGAAGACAAGGATCTGCAGGAGATCCGTCTGCCCGGCTCTCACCTGCCGCAGGGCTACTACCAGAACAAGGCCGACGTGCTCGGCCGCGGGGTGGTGACGCCCATCGCCAAAGGAGAATTCATCCTGCCCAGCAAGCTGGCAGCGGAAAACGCGGGGGCGGGTTTGCCTTCTCTGATTCCGCCCGGCATGCGCGCCGTCTCGGTGCGGGTGAACGAGGTGGTGGCGGTGGCCGGATTCGTGATTCCGGGCACGCGCGTGGACGTGCTGCTGACGGGCAATCCCCGCGGCACCGATGAGCCCCTGACCACGACCGTGCTGGAGAATGTGGAAGTGCTGGCGGCCGGGCAGAAGCTGCAGCGCAGCTCCCAGGGCGAGCCGCAGAGCGTGCCTGTAATCACGCTGCTGGTTTCGCCCGAGGACGCGCAGAAGCTGACCATGGCCAGCAGTGAAGGCCACATCCAGCTGGCGCTGCGCAACCCGCTGGACACTTCCGAAGAGAATCTGGCGGTGCTGCGCGACTCCTCGCTCTACCGCATGGGGCCGGCGGCGGATCCGCGGCCGGCGCGCACGCGCGTGCGCCGGGTAGCGGCTGCGCCCAAGGCGGCGCCCCAACCCAGCATGTACGTAGTGGAGATGATCAAGGGCGACAAGCGCGATACGGCCAAGTTCTGAAGGTTTCTAGTTATCGGCTCCCCCAGGTTGTGAACGACCTGATTTTTTAGCGGAGAGAACAAGATGCGAGTTTGGAAAGCGGTATTTCTGACCGGCGTGCTGGGACTGGCAGTGGCAGCGGGCACGCTCAGCTTTGGGCAGGCGGCAGCGGAAGCGGGCG
>DATEGI010000200.1:0-3279 GCA_035280205.1 Terriglobales bacterium
ACGGATGACGCAACGGGGACAGGGCCACCATCAAAACCACTTCTGCACCTGGATTAAATTTTAAAGCTCAGCGGTATTAAAAATTAAACCTAAACGCCAAAAGCCTTAATTTTTAATCCCGCCCCACGCCGTATTTCCGGCACAGGTAGTGCATTTTCTGCTTGTCCATCTGCAGCAAGCGCGCTGCGGCCACCTTGCTGCCTTCGGAACGACGCAGCGCAGCCGTCAGGTACGCCACCTCGATGCGGGCGATTTCCTGGTCGAAATTCACCCCATCCTCCGGGATGAGCAGCGATTCCTGGCTGGCGGTGTTGTTAAACAGGAGGCGCTGCGGCAAATGGTTCACCTTGATGACCGGCCCGTCCACCATCAGCACCAGCCGCTGCACCAGGTTCTCGAGTTCCCGGACATTGCCTGGCCAGGAATCCTCCTCCAGGATGGCCATCACCTCCGGCTCAACGCGCTTCAACTCCACCCCATTGGCGGCACAGTAACGCCGGAGGAAGTGGTCCGCCAGTAACGGGATATCGCCCTGCCGTTCGCGTAACGGCGGCAGCATGACCGGCACCACGTGGATGCGGTAATACAGGTCCTCGCGGAAGCGCCCTGCCTCCACCATCTCCTCAAGCGCCTCGTTAGTGGCAGTAACTAGCCTGAAATCAATCTTTTTCGGACTTTTACCACCTATGCGCTGCACTGCCCGGTCTTCCAGGACCCGCAGCAGCTTGGATTGCAAGGGCAGGCCCAAGGTGGCGATTTCATCCAGAAACAGGGTGCCGCCGTCGGCCATCTCGATGTGCCCGGCGCGGGAGTTGCGCGCGTCGGTGAAAGCGCCCTTCTCATGCCCGAAGAGCTCGGCTTCGATCAGGTTGTCGGGCAGCGCGGCGCAATTCAGGCTGATGAAGGGTTTGTCCGCCCGCGGGCTCATGGAGACAATGGCGCGCGCCACCAGTTCCTTGCCGGTGCCGCTCTCGCCGCGAATCAGCACCGTGCTGGTGCTCCCGGCCACCCGGCGGATGGCCTCGTACACCCGCTGCATGGGCTCGCTCAGGCCGATGAGCCCACAGAAGGAAGGTTGCGGCACCTCCTTGTCCTTGCGCGTGCGGTACTCAATCTCCGCGAGCCGCTTTTCCAGCGACCGAGCCAGAATGATCTGCACCTCCTGGAACTCAATGGGGGCGACAAAGTATTCGTCTGCCGTTGCCTCCATGGCCTTCCAGCGCAGGTGGCGGCTGTTGGAGCGCGTCATCGCCACCAGCACTAGGTCGGGGTGGTTGCTGCGCAACTCCCGCAGCGCGGCGACGCCCACATCGCTATTTTCCCCCAGCGTATCCAAGTCAAGCAGAATGGCGTCCAGGGAAATTTCCTGCAGCGCGGCCTGCAGTTCCTCCCAGGTTTGCAGCATTTGCAACTGGTAAGCCCCGTCCATGTGTTTGGCGGCCTCAGGGCCGACTTGTTCATCGGTGGTGACAATGGCGATTGCTGGAAGGACCGGCTGGGGCCGGGTGGCGGCACGATTCATGCTTTCTCCGTGCTGGGCGAGTGGCGCAGCACCGCGCCAGAGCGCGGCAAGGCGGGCGACATTATGTCAAAATTTAACCTCAGGCGCATGAATTTTTTTGACGCCGCAGTTTCCCGCTGGTTGGCTATCTCCGTTCTTGCAAGCCGGCCACACTTCCCGTATCTTGGGCGACGCCCTTTGTAACACCAGCCTCTGGCCGGCTGCTTGGCGGGGCTTTCCCACCTTCGCCGCCAGGATGGTGCTTCTATTTCAGGCGGGTTGGGCGTCCCGCCACGGGTAAAAGGAAGCATATGGACATCAACATGCAACGGCGGTCACAGGTCGAGATTATCCAGTTGAAGGGGCCTTTACGCTTGGGCGCCGCAGTGAACGACTTCCGCCAAGCCCTGGATAACTCTCTCAGCAATGGCGACACCCGCATTGTCTTGGATCTTGCCGAGGTCCCCATGATTGATTCCAGCGGCATTGGAGTGCTCATGAAATCGCTGGCTTCCGCCCGCCAGCGTGGCGGCAATATCAAGCTGGTCAACCCCTCCAAGTTCGCTGTCCAGACCCTGCGCATGGTGGGGCTGCTCAACCTGTTTGAAGTCTTCACCGACGCTGATGCCGCGGTGGCATCCTTCGCCTGAGCAATCAATGTCCGACCCCATGACCCCCACCCCCGCTCCCAGCCACGATCACCACGGCTTGCGCCGCCAGCTTAACCTGGCGATTCCCGCGGACGCGGAGCACATTGGCAACGCGACCGACGCAATCCTCGCCTGCTTGGCCAGCCTGAATGTCGAGGAAGAGAAGAGTATGGCTATCGGCTTGGCGGTGCAGGAGGCTTTGGCCAATGCCGTAAATCACGGCTGCCAGAACGATGCTTCCAAGACCATCCAGTGCGAGGTCAGCGCCGATGATCAGGGCCACGTACTAATCGTGGTGGCCGACCCCGGCCCCGGCTTCGACTACTCGGCTCCCCCCAAACCTGTGGTCCAGGACGTTTACAACGATCATGGCCGCGGTGTTTTCCTCATTCGCCAACTCATGGACGAAGTCAGCTTCGAGCGCGGCGGCAGCGTGATTCAGATGTGGAAGTACTGAGTCAGTAGTCAGTTCTCAGGGGTCAGCTGTCAGCGGAAAACCTTGCAGACCTCAACGGTCTTTGCTGAGTCCGGACAACTGAGTGTTGGCTACTTGCCTTCGAGGTAGTGTCTGGTTGGGTCGTATGGAGGGTTGTTGTCAAAAATTAAAAGGGCTGCGATCTTGGTTACGCTCTAGCCACCAGCTCTTGCGAGGGAGCCGGCAGCGTGGATACGTGCACCATCGCAGCCCCTGACGCGATCACCGCTTTCGCGGTTCCGGACCCCGACTGCTCCTCGCAGAGCCGTCGGTTTTTTCAGGTCCAGTTGCCCTGCGGGTTGCCCCGCTTGGCTAATCACCCAGCTTACTTCGGACTGGCCAATTTGATTTAACCAACCCTTTCAGCCGTCGACGCAAGTGAAGGTAAAGGCAATAACAAAAAAAGTCAACGCCGTTTGTTGGTGCAAACTCACTGTTTGATTGCACTTCTAATTAGATGTGCAATCTACTGAGCCGCCTTTGGTTGTCGCCACCCAGGGGAAATATTCCCCAATTTTGCACAGCGTTTTGCACAATTTTGCGGCACCGCGGAGTTTCCAACCACGGCCGCTTTTCTGCTTGAGTACCGTCTTTTGCTTCGCCGAGGCCCGATCAGAAACCCATTTGTCGGTCACCCTTTCGTCACCTGCCAT
>DATEGI010000201.1:0-39114 GCA_035280205.1 Terriglobales bacterium
AGCGACGGCTGAGGCCTTGTTGGCAGAATTATGGGATACTCACGCCTATGACGCTGGAGGAGTGCCGCCGCTTCTATGCCGAGGAAATCCGGCTGGCGGGCAGCGTAAAATCCGCGACCCTGGTCGAGGCCTTCGCGCGCGTGCCGCGGGAGAGATTTTTGGGTCCGGGGCCGTGGCACTTTCGCTCCATGGACTTGGCGCTGGGCGATAGCGCATATCTGCGCAGCGAAGATGCCGACCCGCGCCACGTTTATCACAATGTGCCGATTGCCCTTGACACTGCGCGCGACCTGAATAATGGCCAGCCCGGCACGCTCGCCCGCTGGATAGATGAACTGGACGTGCGGCCTGCCGACCGTGTTTATCACCTGGGTTGCGGCGTGGGTTACTACACTGCGATTCTGGCGGAAGTGGTCGGGCCACGCGGAGAGGTGGTGGCCAGCGAAGTGGATGAACAACTGGCGGCACGCGCACGGAAGAACCTTGCCGGATATCCCACTGTAACTGTGCACCAGGGCGATGGGGCGGCCCTGGACCCGGGCGAGTGCGACGCCATGCTCATCAACGCCGGCGTTACCCATCCTCACCCCAGATGGCTCGAGCGGCTGCGCCCGGGCGGCCGCCTGCTTCTGCCGCTCACTGTGCCGCTGGCTCCTAATGTGGGGAAGGGGATGATGGTGAAGATAACGCGTGAGCCGGCGGGCCTGGCCGCCCGCGTGGCCACATTCGTCGCCATTTATTCCTGCAGCAGCGTGCGCGACCCGCAGGTGGAGCCGCTGCTGGGCAAAGCCATGGCCAGCGGGGCGCTATTCCAACTCAAATCCGTGCGCCGCGACGTCCACGAGCCGTGCGACTCCTGCCTGGTGCACTCCGACGGGATGTGCCTTAGCTCGGCGGCTCTGGCTGCTGTCCCTGCTGCCGGAACCTAGAAGGTGAACGGAATCACCGGCCTTAAGTCAGGAAATATTTTTGGGGCTTCGAATCTGTCCTCGCGATGAGTTTCCTTGCTTCCAGGTCGAGCTTAACAGTTTCCGCATGCCAACTGATGTTCCCGGCAAATTTACCCTTCAAGTTCTTCGTAACTTCGGCGAACAGTTCGCTATGGGTGAGCTCTTCGCCGCGCAGTGCCGAAAGGATGGCGCCCTTCAGCGTTTCGTAATTCTGCCTGCTGATGTTCTTCCCGCTTTTCCCCAGCGGGTGCTTCGTGAGTATTTTTTCTTCTGGCTTTTTTGCCATGACTGTCCTTTCCTGCCGCACCCGCGCCTCCCAAGGGTCACGCCAAGCCAGCCTAGCGGGTCAAGGGGCTTTCCCAGACACGAAATAAGAGGCGTTTGAGCTGGGAGAAACTCTGCGGCCCGAGCTCATCGCTCCATTCGCTTTCGACTTGCCGAAGTATATCGTGAATTTTTGAATAGGCGGCGCGGCCACGTTTGGTGAGGCGGATAATTCGCGCGCGGCGCTCGTTGGGCGCGTCGGACCGCACGATGTAGCCGAGATGTTCAAGACTCCGCAGCAACTGGTTCATTGCCTGCTTGCTCATGCCGGCCCGCTCAGCAAGGCTGCCGGGGCGCACGCCATCCGGACCCGGAAACTGCAGTACCGCCATGTGCGGCAGGCGCAGCTCCTCAAAGCCGGCGGCGTTAAGTTCTCGGATGATACGGCGGTGGATTGCCTGCCCGGGAACGCGCAGCAATGCTCCAATGAGCATATTCTCAGTTTTGGTTGAAGGCGACATTTTGAGCTTGACATTCCGAGTAAACAGAGTTTACAGTGTAGCATGGTAAATGGAATTTACTACAGGAAAGAAAACACATGACACAGCAGATCGCCGATCTCCGCATCAATCCTTCCGACGAGGCCATCCGTTTGGGACCGCTCGTGGTCCGTTTCTTGATCACCGGCGAGAACTCCAGTGGCAGCATCGCGGCATTTGAGCTCATTGTTCCGGCCGCGCAGCGGCTGGCGGCGCCGGCGCACAGCCACGATCATTACGAGGAGACCATCTATGGCATTGAGGGAGTGGCGACCTGGACGGTGGATGGAAAACAGATTGAGCTTGGGCCGGGAGATGCGCTCTGCATTCCGCGGGGCGCCGGTCACCGTTTCGATAACTATGGTACCCAGGACGTGAAAGCACTGTGTGTGATTACGCCGGCAGCCATAGGTCCGGAGTATTTTCGCGAGTCCGCCGAAGTTATCAATGCCGCGCAGGGTGGTCCGCCGGACCGAGCAAAACTGGCGGAAATCATGCGGCGCCACGGCCTCACGCTGGTTCTGTCTCCGGGTCAGGTCTAGAACCTGGCATCGTCAAAGCATATCGAGGGAGTGGCAACGATGTCTGCCGAGCGTAGCGCGATTTAGCGGTTGCTGACCACTTTTTGCTCGCTGGGAGATTTGCTGAAGAGAATTTCGGTTACCAGCAGCAGGGCGCCGACCACAATGGCGCTGTCGGCCAGGTTGAAGGCGGGCCAGTGATAGCTGCCGACGTAGAAGTCAAGAAAGTCCACCACTTGGCCGCTGACCAGGCGGTCCCACAAATTGCCTAGCGCGCCGCCGAGAATCAACGCCAGGCCCACGCCCGTGGTGGTCATAGCATGGCTGTTCTTCCACAGCAGGGCGGAAACCACGACCAGGGCGACCAAAGAAAACAGCACCAGCACGGCGATTTTCCACTCCGAAGGCGATTCAGCAAACAGCCCGAAGGCGGCTCCGCGGTTCTCCACGTGGGTGAGGTGGAAGAATCCGGGAACCACGGCTACGCTCTCGTGCAGTGCGATGTTCTTATCCACTATCCATTTCGCCAGCCGGTCGAAGACGACCACCAGGGCGGCGATCAGGAAGTGGTACTTGCGCATGGCATGCTCAGATGTCATGTATCTTGGCTCAATCCTATTTTAGCTTTCCCACTCCCTCAGCACGGCACTGCAGCGCTCGCAAACTCCGGGGTACTGCGCGTCTTCTCCCACGTGCGTGGAATAGTTCCAGCAGCGCTCGCATTTGCGTCCTGGAGCCTTGCTCACATGAACGCGCACGCCGCTGGCGCCATCCCCGGCGGCGCTCTCCAAGGTTACCGCGGAAACGATGAACAAGTACCGTAACTCCTGGGCATACCGCGCCAGCACGGAATAGGCAGGCTCGGGAGCGACCAGCGTAACCTGCGCCTCCAGGCTGCCGCCAATCAGCTTCAGGTTGCGGGCGCCTTCCAGCGCTTTCAGCACCTCGTCGCGCACCCCGCGCAGCAGCGTCCAGTCAGAGCGAAGCTGCTCCTCATTGGATTCGCCATTGCGGGATGGGGTCGCAATTCCAAGGATTTCCTGCTGGCTGGGAAACTGGGCCAGATGCACGCTTTCCAGGCGGCTGGCCACCCTGGGCAGGTGCTGCCAAACCTCTTCCGCGGTAAAGCTGAGGAGGGGCGCCAGCAGCCGCACCAGCGCCTCGCCAATGCGCCAGACGGCGGTCTGGCCGGAGCGCCGCCCGCCCGATTTGGGGGCGTAGGTGTAGAGCCGGTCCTTGAGCACGTCAAAGTAGAAGGCGCTCAAGTCCACCACGCAGAACTGGTTCACGCGCTGGTAGATCTTGTGAAATTCGAAGCGCTCGTACCAGGCCCGCACCTGCTGGTTGAGTTCGGCGGTCTGCAGCAGCATGTAGCGGTCTATCGGTTCCATCTGCTCGTAATGCACACCGTGCTGCGCCGGATCGAAGGCGTGGAGATTCCCCAGGATGTAGCGGAAGGTATTACGCAGCTTGCGGTAATTCTCGGCTACGCGCTGCATAAGCCGCTCGGAGCCGACCACATCTTCGCGGAAATCAACCGAAGCCACCCACAGCCGAACAATCTCGCCGCCCAGGCGTTCGGCAATGTCCACCGGGTCAACATCGTTGCCCAGGGACTTGTGCATGGCCCGGCCCTGCTCGTCGAGGGTCCAGCCGCTGGTGGCAACCGCTTTGTAGGGCGCGGAGTAGTTGCGGGCGCCGATGGAGCACAGCAGGGAAGAGTGGAACCAGCCGCGATGCTGGTCGCCGCCTTCAGTATAGAGATCGGCAGGCCAGGGATAGCCCGGTTCCTGGGACTGCACCACCAGGTAGCTGGAGCCGGACTCGAACCACACATCAATAATGTCCATTTCGCGGCTGAAGGAGGAGCCGCCACACGCCGGGCAGCGGGTGCCCGGCGGCAGCAGCGAATCGGCTTCCGGTGTGTACCAGGAGTCCACGCCTTTTTCCGCCACCAGCTTCACGACGGCGCGATTAACCTCCGGCGAGTTCAGCGCTTTCCCGCAACCGGAACACAGGAACACGGCAATGGGTACGCCCCAGACGCGCTGGCGGGAGATGCACCAGTCGGGGCGTGTGGCAATCATGTTGGAGATGCGCTCTTCGCCCCAGGCCGGGTCCCAGCGAACTTTCTTGATCTCGTCCAGAGCCCGCGAACGCAGTGTGCCGCCGCCCATCGGCGTTTCCATGTTGATGAACCATTGCTCGGTGGCGCGGAAAATTACCGGATTGTGGCAGCGCCAGCAGTGCGGATAGGAGTGCTCCAGCTTTTCCGTGTGCAGTAGCACGCCCCTCGCCTTCAGAAGCTCGACGATGGGCTGGTTGGCTTCGAATACGGTCTTGCCCTCATACTCGGGCAAGCCGTTGTGCAGGCGCCCTTCGGCATCCACATTGCACGTCTGGTCGAGCTTGTATTTCTGCCCAGTGTAGAAGTCCTCGGCGCCATGCGAGGGGGCGGTGTGGACCACGCCGGTTCCTTGGTCCATGGTGACGTAATCCCCCAGCACGCCGAGGATCTTGCGCTGCTCCCAGGGCAGGAAGGGGTGGTAGAAGTACAGGTGCTCCAGTTTCTCCCCGGGAAATTTGGCCACAATTTTCCAGTCCTTGAAGCCGCACTTTTCGGCGGTCACCTGGGCCAGTTTCTCGGCCACAATGTAAATTTCGCCCCCCGACTCCACCGCGACGTATTCCTCGTGCGGGTGGAAGGCGACTGCCATGGAGGCCGGCAGCGTCCAGGGGGTGGTGGTCCAGATGATGGTGTAGACCGGCTTGCCCTCGAAAATGCGCTTCCCGGCAAGCTCGGCATCCAGGTCGCGTGGGTCAGACTGCATGCGGTATTTCACCCACACGCCAGGGGAAATGTGGTCTTTATACTCAACTTCCGCTTCGGCCAGCGCGGTGCGATCGAATATGCACCAGTAGACTGGACGTAAGCCTTTGTATACAAAGCCATTCTCAAAAAATTTGTAAAAAGTGGCCAGAACCACCGATTCGTAATCGGGGTTCATGGTGGAGTATGGCTGCTCCCAGCGCCCCAAAACGCCCAGACGCTTGAACTGGGTGCGCTGCAAATCCAGGTATTTTTCCGCGTATTTGCGGCATGCGCGGCGCACAGCCAGCGCAGGCATAGTGAGCTTTTTGCCACCCAGTTCGGCATCTACTTTGATTTCGATGGGCAAGCCGTGGCAGTCCCAGCCGGGAATGTACGGTGCGTCAAAGCCCGCCATGTTCTTGGACTTGACAACAAAATCCTTTAGTGACTTGTTAAGAGCGGTGCCCAGATGGATGGGTCCGTTAGCGTAAGGGGGCCCATCGTGCAGAATGTAAAGAGGGGCGCCGGAGCGGACCTGGCGCAGGCGCTGGTAGATACCCATCTCCTGCCAGCGGGTGAGCATTTTGGGCTCGTTCTGAGGCAGGTTCGCCTTCATGGCGAAGTCGGTTTTGGGCAGGTTGAGGGTAGCTTTCAGCTCCAGGGCCACGCTTGCTTGACTCTCCGTGTTAAAGTGCTTTCATTATAGGGAGCAGGGAAACGGCAGTCCAACGCCTCCCGATACCTTCCCAAAATGGAATCTAATCGGCTATCCGTTGTAACCGTGTAGGTTTTTCTTTTTGAGTGTCATTTTGGGCTTTTTGGCATCTAAATGTGGGTATCCCAAGTACATCTGGGTGGTCTCTAGATGCTAAGCTTATCGCAAGTGGCGGTGAACACGGGGTAAAGCACTTAGAATCCAAAAAGCAACTTGGCACTTCATGTGCTCATCTCGTTTAATGGCAGGACGTGACCCTGCCCACCCAAGAGGTACCCAGCCGGGACGAACATATGGCTAATGACGTAATGATCTCCCCAACGGAGAGGCAAGCCGAGCCAGAACTCGACCTGCTTTTGAGATCGGAAACGCTCGACCGTGCGTGGTGGAAAACGCTGCGAGAGAGCATCCATGAGTGGCGGCATCCGCCCCAACTTCCGCCCCTGCAGTTGACCTCCAAGCCAGTGCCTGTCAAGGAAATCTGGGGGGAGTACAACTATAAGAAAAAGAGCGCGGCGGGTTCGATTGTGCTGCACTGCCTGGCCATCGGTGGCATCGTGGCCGGGTCGCTGATCGGCGCCCGTATGGTCAAGCAGGTGGAGAAGCATGAGACAGTGACGCTGGTGGCGCCCGACCTTTCGCCCTACACGCCGATGTCGAGCAAGAAGAATGACACCATCGGTGGCGGCGGTGGCGGCGGTGACCGCGACAAACTGCCGGCGCCCAAGGGCAAGCTGCCCAAGCTGGCCATGGAGCAGATCACTCCGCCGGCCATGGTGGTGCGCAACGACCATCCCAAGCTGACCGCAGAGCCTACGGTAGTAGTCCCGCCGCAGGTGCACTTGGCGGCCAACAATATGCCGAATTTTGGCGATCCCAAGGCGGCAATTCCGGCGGGTCCGCCCTCGAATGGCACCGGGTCGGGCAGTGGCATTGGAACTGGATCTGGAGGTGGTGTGGGCTCCGGCACTGGGCCGGGCGTTGGTCCGGGCCGTGGCGGTGGCATCGGTGGCGGCGTGTTCCGGGTGGGCGGCGGCGTTTCCGCTCCGCGCGCGGTCTATACGCCTGATCCCGAGTATTCCGAGGAAGCGCGCAAGGCCAAGTATCAAGGCACCTGCGTGCTGTGGCTGATTGTGGGTCCGGATGGCCGGCCGCACGACATCAAGGTGGCGCGCTCGCTGGGCATGGGACTGGACCAAAAGGCCATAGAGGCAGTGCGCAACTGGAAATTCGAGCCTGCCATGAAAGATGGCCACGCCGTGGCCGTGCAGATCAACGTGGAAGTTAATTTCCGGCTGTACTAATACAGTTCTGGAAATGTAATGAGGGGAGGCGAACCTGCCTCCCCTTTTTATTTCTCGTACGCAGCCGGCGGTGCTTCTACAGCCAGTGCTTTCAACTGAAGAAAACTCCGTTCTGCTCGTGCCCCAGCACAGAAACCAGGTTGCGCGCAGGATCGGGCGGCTCGGACTGGAAGCGGAACCCGGGTTCCTCGGCTGACCAACTGATGGTCGCTCCGGTGGAGAGGAATGAGCCCTTAAACTGCTGCCCAGCATTGTCAATCTGCGCTGCCGCGACTATCCCATTCCACTCCACGTCGAAGGAGACGGTCGCACGTATGGGGGCGACGGGCGGGACGGCGGGATAGGGAAAGCCCAGACCACCTGGAAGCCCGAGCCCAAAGGTCAGGGAATTGGCGATGTCGTGGTCGTCAAAGACCTGCAAGTCGGGAACCTTCAGGCTGGCCTTGGCATCGTCGAAGTCAACTGCAAGGGAATCATGGCGCACCCGCACCATCCAGAACACATCGTTGGAATCGATGTGCACATTGAAGTCATGGATTTGTTCAGTGAGAACGGCCGATCCAGCCGGACCGGTGTACACGTCGAGTCAAACAAAGGCGAAGGAGCCTTTATGGAGCCGGCCGTCAGAGCCGATAAATTTGCCCTGGCTGAAACCCATGTCCGCCTGGTACGCCAGTGGCGTGGTCTCGCCGTTGTCGGTGTTGGTTCCTGTGCCGCCGCCGCGAATGTGCGTCAACCCAACGAAGCCGTCGAAATCCGTTATTTGTGAGGGATCGTTGATGTTAGCTAAGGGCACGAGCGGATTCAGCGGATTATGGTGGATGAAAATCGCGAAGGGCTTGAAAGGAGCCACGCCCCCGGGGATGGGGTTGAGCAGGGCACAAGACGCGTGTCGCCCGTCGCCATCTTCGCCGTCCGCGTGGGCTGGCCGTGGCGAGATGAGGGTGCCTCCCAACGCCATCCCCGCGCTCCCCATCGTTCCGAGGAACGTTCTCCGTGAGGCATGAGGGGTAACTGTTCTCTTCATATTGCCTCCCGCTTAAATCTGTTTTTCCGAGCTGAGAGAGTAAGGATTCGTGCCGAGGCACCGACGAAAACCTGTCAATGTCCTTGGAGTGCCGTCGGGATCACCTTTTCGCTGGGTTCGCTCGTCCTGGGAACCAGGCCGTTCGCCTCCGGGATGAATGGGTTACCTGCCCGAGAACTGCTCTGCAGAGACGCGGTGTAGGGCGTATGGTGCCACTGAAGCTTTCCCGAGTCAAGCCAGGGCCCGAGTGCGATGTGCACGGGCGGGGGTGCCCGCGCCAGAGACATGCGCAGTCTAATGCGCTGCTGCGGCGCGGGCCTGCTCCGGGGGCTGGCTGGCCAGCAAGATCATGGTTTCCAGCGTGCGTGGGCGTTCCGCCTCAGTAACGATCAGGTAGCGTGCGTTGCCCTTGGGGTCGGGAGTGAACTTTGTTCCACCGTCAGGAAGCACGGTGATCTTGCCGGGAGGGGAAAGATTGAAGAACCCGCGGTCGGGCCAGACTGCATAAAGCGCCGCGGTCAGGTCCCAGGTCGGCCGGTTGTAGGGCATCTTCATGAGCAGGCGATAGCCCTCGGCCACCGGATGGTCAGGCACATAGGAAAAGTCGTGCTCGATGCTGGTGGCGGGGAAGAGCATGGATTCGCCCACCTCGTATCCGCTGACCACAATCGGCGTAGGCCACTCCGCAAACAGCCTTGTGGCCGAGGGCACGTCGATTTGCACGTTGAATTCCGGCTTGGTGGACACATAATTTCCCGCCATGGCCACCAACAGGCGCACTTTCTTCGCCGCCAGGTCGCGGCCGCTGAGCGGGGTGGCGCTCTCCGGTGGCGAGTCGAGCAGCCGCGCCAGATTGGTGCTGAAGCCGGTTTGCACAATCACCACGCTGCCGTCGGGCTGCTGCGCCAGCACGCGCCGCAGCAGGTCAACGGCTTCTGGCGCCTGGCTGCCGTCGGCAATTTTGTGCGGATAAACGTAGCTGCCGTCGGATCGCCTGCGTTCCGAGGGAACCTGAATCATGGGATTGCTTTGCGGCGTCTTGCCGTTATGCACCACGCCAATGGGAATGTCGCTCCGCCCGTAAAACGTATTCACTAGGTCCACATACGGCGCGGCCCAGCGGTTGTCCTTGGTGATGGTAACGGCCAGCAGCTTGGCCTCGCTGCGGCTTTCGAAGGCGTGCAGCATGGCCAAAGCCAGAGCATCGTCAATATCGTTGCCCATGTCGGTGTCGAAGATGATTCGCACCGGCTGGGCGGCAGCCAGGGAAGAGAAGGCAAGCATGAGGAGAATGATTAGTGCCCTGTGGCAGTTTACCGGCAATCCTTTGTTCCTTTGCACCTGGGGCTCTTAGGATGCCACACTTGGGCGCATTCGTGCAGCCAGCTCACTTTCCTTTTGACGGGTCCTGTTGACTTCCGCGTTGCGGACTATCCGACCGGCGACGGAGGACTCGCAGGCTTTGAGCAATTTTACGAAAGCGTTGCAACGTAGGGTGTGCTCGCCTGTGGCTTTGGCATGGCACCCATGATCAGCAGCCAGAGCATGAACACCTGTTCTCCAAAGTGGAAGGGTCGCATCCATCTGGAGACCAAATGTTCGTAGTGGGGCAGTACAAGTGACGTAAAACTGTTAATCGGAAAGGCAAAGCAATTCACCATTAGCGCCACCCCTAGGATGCGGGGGAGAAAGCGTGACCGATACACCAAGAGGCCAAGAGGAAACAGCCAAAGACCCCAAAATATTCCTGCAATATCAAAACCGTACCCATGCACCTTGAGGAAAAGCATTGCCAGTGCATCGCGCTGAGGTTGGTCAAATACGGACAGGAAGTCGAATCCACGCACCAAGACGAGAGCGGCGATGGCGTTCAGTTCGTTCAGAAAGGCTATCGGGATCGCGATCAAAATCAAGGTCAACATGTACAGCACAAGCCGGTAGTTGACCGCCTTGAGCAAGTCATATAAAGCCAAGGCGACAAAGACAAATAGCGCCTCGCCGATGAGGTGCGCTGAAATCCCGAGACGAAACAGTGTCTCAGAAGCGGCGATGTTGCGAGCCGTTTCGGCGGCATTTCCGTTCACTATCAGCTTGCTGGGAACGTAGACGAGGCCGAAGATGCCTACGATTGACGCGACTACGTACAGCGCGCCTGCGAACCTGCCTGGGTTCTTGCTGAAACTCATAGGTCCTCCCCGGAGTTAAGCTTGGCTACGACGACGACTGCCGAATAGTTCCCAAAAAGGGTATTTTTCATGACCCAAGACCAGGGGACAGGCGAATGCCGCACACCCGGAACGCAAATATGTTCCGCTCCCAGATCAAACGCCGGTGCCCCGACTAGATCGAGGACGTGCAAACCGGAAGTCAATTGTTAAAACCGGCCGTCTCAATCTTTACAAATCGCCTCACACAGGACGTCCGGCGTCTCTTTTCCCGGAAACTAGCCGGGCAGCGCCCGGCTGCACAGGCGAGAGCCTGCCCTGAGCCCAGTCGAAAGGGTGCCTGAGCCCACATAGTCATCCCCGGCGAAAATCGTACATGCTGTGGATATTTGGGTGTCGCAGGCAGGCCGCCTGGCTGGGTAGAATAGAAGTAACGAATCCCATTCGCAGCTCCCAGAGGGCATGGCCGAACAGTTCATCCATCTTCACCTGCACACCGATTATTCGCTGCTGGACGGCGCCTGCGACGTTCACAAACTCGTGGACCGCGTGCACTCCCTGGGCATGCCGGCGGTGGCCATGACCGACCACGGCAACATCTTCGGTGCCGTGGATTTCTTCAATGCCGCCACCAAAGCGGGTGTGAAGCCCATCATCGGCTGCGAGGTGTACGTCTGCAAGAAGGACGACCACCGCACCGACCGCACCCCTCCCGAGGGCGACACCTACAACCACCTCCTGCTGCTGGCGGAAAACGAAGAAGGCTACCGCAACCTGGCCAAGATCACCTCCGAAGCATCGCTTCATGGTTTCTACTACAAGCCGCGTATCAGCAAGAACTTCCTGGCCGAGCACGCGCAGGGGCTCATTGCCCTTTCCGGCTGCCTGAAAGGCGAAGTTTGCGAGCGCCTGACGGAAGGGAAGTACGCCGAGGCGAAGAAGGCGGCCGCCTTCTTCCGCGACATCTTCAGCCCACAGAACTTTTTCATTGAGATCCAGGATCAGGGCCTGGAAATGGAACGGCGCATCCACAAGGATCTGTTCCGCCTGGGCCAGGAGCTGGGCACGCCGCTGGTGGCCACCAACGACAGCCACTATCTCTGCGAAGAAGATGCCCATGCGCAGGACGTAATGGTTTGCATCCAGACCGGGAAGTCCATTCAGGACGCCAACCGGATGAAGTTCCAGGGCACCCAGTTCTACGTCAAGAGCTATGACGAGATGTACCGAGTATTCAAGGACGCGCCCGACGTGCTCTCGCAAACCCTGGCCATTGCCGAGCGCTGCAATCTGCGGCTGGAAAAGATCAGCCACCCCTTCCCGCACTTTGACGTACCCAAAGGCGAGACCCTCGACACCTACTTCGAAAAGGTGGCGCGCCAGGGATTCGCCCGGCGGAAGGAATCGCTGAGCCCGCTGGAGACACAGGGCCGGCTGAAGCATCCGCTCAGTGAGTACGAGCAGCGGCTTTCGCGCGAAATCGCCATCATCCAGCAGATGAAGTTTGCCGGGTATTTCCTTATTGTGTGGGATTTTATCCGCTATGCGAAGGAGAACAATATTCCCGTGGGTCCGGGGCGCGGCTCGGCGGCGGGCTCGCTGGTTTCCTACGCCATGGGCATTACCGATATTGACCCGCTGCAGCACGACCTGCTGTTCGAGCGCTTCCTGAATCCGGAACGCGTCTCCATGCCTGACATTGACATTGACTTCTGCATGAACCGGAGGGGCGAGGTCATCAACTACGTCACGCAGAAGTACGGGCGCGAGAATGTGGCCCAGATCATCACCTTCGGCACCATGGCGGCCAAGGCAGCCATTAAGGATGTGGGCCGGGCCATGGAGATTCCCTACGCCGAGGTGGACCGCATCGCCAAGATGGTGCCCACTACGCTGAACATCACCATTGATAAGGCGCTGGACGACTCTCCACCCCTCAAGACCGCCTACGACAATGAGGGTCAGGTCAAACAACTGATTGACACGGCCAAGAAGCTGGAAGGGCTGGTGCGCAACTCAGGGGTGCACGCGGCGGGCGTGGTCATTTCGCCGCGTCCGCTGATCGAGCTAGTCCCGCTGCACAAGACCAAGAACGATGAAATTGTCACTGCCTTCGACATGACAGCCATCGAGAAGCTGGGCCTGTTGAAGATGGACTTCCTTGGGCTGACCACGCTCACCATTCTCGATGACGCGCTCAAGCTGATCGCGCAAACCCGCGGCCAGCAGATGACGCTCGACGACGTCCCGCTCGAGGACAACGAAACCTACGAGAAGGTGTTCCACAAGGGGCTGACCTCGGGTGTGTTTCAGTTTGAATCGCACGGCATGCGCGACGTGCTGCGCCGCTACCAGCCCAACTCCATCCAGGACCTTACGGCTTTGAACGCGCTTTACCGGCCCGGCCCCATCCAGGGCGGCATGATTGATGACTTTATTGACCGCAAGCATGGGCGCAAGAAAATCGAGTACGAGTTGCCGGAACTGGAAGAAAACCTCAAGGAGACGCTGGGCGTCATTGTTTACCAAGAACAGGTGATGCAGATCGCCAACCGCCTCGCCGGCTACTCCCTGGGCGAAGCCGACCTGCTGCGCCGCGCCATGGGCAAAAAGAAGCCGGAGGAAATGGCCAAGCAGCGCGAACGCTTCGTGGAAGGGGCCACCCAGCGCGGCTTTCCGCCAAGAAAGATCGAGAAGATTTTCGACCTGATGGAGCAGTTTGCCGGCTACGGCTTCAACAAGTCGCACTCCGCCGCCTACGCGCTGCTGGCCTATCACACCGCCTACCTCAAGACTCACTACCCGGTGGAGTTCATGGCCGCGCTGCTCACTTCGGTGACCGGCAACACTGACGAGGTGGTGAAGTACATCAACGAATGCCGCGAGATGGGCATCGCGGTGGAAGCGCCTGACATCAACGTGAGCGATGCCAACTTCACGCCTCATGGGGCGGCCATCCGCTTCGGCCTGGCGGCGGTGAAGAACGTGGGCCACAACGCCATCGAATCTATCGTGGCGGCGCGCAAAGAACTCGGCCGCTTTCAGAGCATTTACCAGTTCTGCGAGAAAGTGGATTTGCGGCTGCTCAACAAGCGTGTGCTGGAGTCGCTGATCAAGAGCGGCGCCATGGATTCGCTGGGCCGCCGGGCACAGCTGATGGAGGTGCTGGATAAGGCCATGGAGCGCGCGGCCAAGGCGCAGCGCGACGCGGAATCGGGCCAGCACGGTCTGTTTGGCGTGTTCCAGCAGGAGCATGAGCATGCTCATAACGACCATCTCCCTGAGGTGCCGGACTGGGACGAGCACCAGCGTCTGGCGGCAGAGAAGGAAATCCTGGGCTTCTTCATCACCGGCCATCCGCTGGAGAAGTACCGTGACAAGCTGCGCGACCTGAATGCGCGCAGCGCGGAAGAGATCGGGCAGATGAAATACTCCACCGGCAAGGACGAGGAGCTCTGCATCGGCGGCATCATCGCCAATGTGCGCGTGCTCAAGTCCAAGCGCGGCGACCTCTATGCCCAGGCCACGCTCGAAGATATGAGCGGCTCCCTCGACATGCTGGTGTTTCCCGACGCTTATAAGCGCCTGGGAGAGCGCCTGAAGCTGGAGGTCCCGGTGCTGGTGCGCAGCGGCGTGCGAGTGGAGGAGGGCGCCAGTCCCAAGCTCACGGTCAGTGACATCATTCCCCTGGAAGACGCCCGCCCTAAGCTGGCCAATCACCTGCGCATTCGTATTCCCCTGGAAACCGCCACCGCACTCACCGTGGACGAGCTTTTTGCTTTGTGCACACAGCGCAAAGGCGCCGCCAAGGTGCTGTTCGACGTGGAACGCCAGGGCGACTTCATGGTGGTGATGGAAGCCGAAGGCTATAATGTCCAACCAGACCGCAGCTTCATTGACCGCGTGGAGGAGCTCTGCGGCCGTGGCAGCGTGCGGATAATTGATTGAAGCGAGTGGCAGCCACGACGAAACACGGCGCGGGGGGAGCTAGCACGGGTACAGCCCGGGCGCGGGAAAGCGGCGACGGCGTTTTTGCCGTTTCTGAATTCCTGCTCTCCATGGTGGAATCGTTGTGGGAGGCGTCGCGCGACGGCCATCAGACCAAGATGGAATCGGCAATTAAGGCACAACACGAGCTGGAGCGCATCGAGCAGCAGATCGAGCAGCTCGAATCTCTGGCGGGCGAGAACCAGGAAGCCCACCGCAAGCTGCAGCAGCTGCACGAGCGCGTCAACGCCCTGCGGCAGCAGATCTACGCCCATCTGAACGCCTGGGAAAAGACTGAACTGGCGCGGCATCCCCAGCGGCCATACCTGCTGGATTACGTGGAACGCATATTCACCGATTGGAGCGAGCTGCACGGCGACCGCGCGTTTGGCGACGATCCCGCCATCATCTGCGGCATGGCCCGCTTCCACGGGGACGAGGTGCTGGTACTGGGACACCAGAAAGCGCGCGACACCAAGCAGAAGGTGTACCGCAACTTCGGCATGCCCAACCCCGAGGGCTATCGCAAGGCGCTGCGCGCCATGCACCTGGCGGAGAAATTTGGCCGGCCGATTTTTACTTTTGTGGACACCCCCGGCGCCTACCCCGGACTGGGCGCCGAGGAGCGCGGGCAGGCGGAGGCCATTGCCCGCAACCTGCGCGAAATGGCCCGTCTGCAGGTGCCCATCGTCACCACCATTACTGGGGAAGGGGGTAGCGGCGGGGCGCTGGCCATCGCCGTGGCTGACCGCGTGCTGATGATGGAGAACTCCATTTATTCCGTGATTTCACCCGAGGGCTGCGCGTCCATCATGTGGCGCGATGCAGCGAAGAAGGAACTGGCCGCCCAGGCGCTGCGCATTACCGCTACCGACCTGAAGGAACTGGGCTGCGTGGATGAGGTGGTGCCGGAGCCGGAAGGCGGGGCGCACCGCGACCACGATGCCGCCGCCGCGCTGCTCGATTCCGCCCTGCAGAAGAACTACTGCCCGCTCAAAAAAATCCCTGCTTCGGAATTGGTCGCTACACGATACAATAAGTTCCGCCAGATGGCGCAGTTCTTCCGCGAAGACTAGTGTCCGGGCCGTTACCAGTCCTGTTCCCCCGCCCGTCGCGGCTTTGCCGCCATCCCGAAGGTTTGTATAATAAATAGTTTCCCCACAATGGCAGAGCCATTCCAGTTCCCGCAAGATGCAGAGGATAAGACCCCATGGCCACCACTGATGTAGCAATCCAGCACGCCGGGCGACCTTCCAGCAAGCCCGTCGTTAACGACATGAGCATCCAGGTAGCCACCGTGAACGGCTCCGGTTCCCAGAGCTCCAACACGGTGCTGCTGCGCACCATTTTCCAGATGGGCGTGCCCGTTTCCGGCAAGAACCTGTTTCCTTCCAACATCGCCGGCCTACCCACCTGGTACACCATCCGCGCCAACAAGGACGGCTATATCGCGCGTAAAAAGGAAATTGACTTCCTGGTGGCCATGAACCAAGAGACCGCCCAGGAAGACGTCATGGCGCTGGCCGATGGCGCTGTGGTGCTCTACGACGAGCCTCTCAACCTGCGGAGCCTGCGCCAGGACCTGATTTTCTACTCGGTGCCCTACGACAAGCTGGTGGCCACGGTTTGCCCGGAAGCCAAGCTGCGCAAACTGGTGAAGAACATGGTGTACGTGGGCGTGGTAGCGCGCCTGCTGAACCTGGACATGGCGGAAGTGGAGAAAGCCATCCGCAAGCAGTTTGCGCGCAAGGTCAAGGCCGCGGAACTGAACCTGGGGGCGGCACGCGCCGGCTATGACTACGCCGTGGCCAGTCTGACTAAGAACGACCCCTACCGCATCGAGCGCCTGGACAAGAACCGGGGCAAGATCATCATTGACGGCAACGCCGCTTCCGCCCTGGGTTGCATGTTCGCCGGGGTTACGGTAGTGACCTGGTATCCCATCACGCCCTCGTCCTCGCTAGTGGAAACCCTGATTGATTACATGAAGCAGTACCGCATCGGCCCTGACGGCAAGGCTACTTTCGCCATCGTGCAGTCGGAAGACGAACTGGCCGCCATCGGCATGGTAGTGGGCGCCGGCTGGGCGGGAGCGCGCGCCATGACCGCCACCGCCGGCCCGGGCATCTCGCTTATGGCCGAATTTGCTGGCTTGGCCTATTACACCGAGGTTCCGGCCGTCATCTGGGACATCCAGCGGGTCGGGCCGTCCACCGGCCTGCCCACCCGCACCTCGCAGGGCGACGTGCTCTCCACCGCCTTCCTCTCCCACGGCGACACCAAGCACATCCTGCTGTTCCCCTCCTCGCCGCACGAGTGCTTCAGCTTCGCCGGAGAGGCTTTCGATCTGGCGGAACAGTTCCAGACGCCCGTATTCGTGCTCTCCGACCTTGACCTGGGCATGAACAACTGGATGTCGGAGCCATTCGAGTATCCGGAAAAGCCCATTGCGCGCGGCAAGGTCCTGAGCAAGAAAGACCTGGAGCGGTTGGGCGGCTTCGCGCGCTATAAGGACGTGGACGGCGATGGCATCCCCTACCGCACCCTGCCGGGCACCGAGCATCCGCAGGCTGCATGGTTCGCGCGCGGTAGCGGCCACAATGAGAAATCACAGTACAGCGAGCGCCCCGACGACTTCGAACGCAACATGGAGCGCATCAACCGCAAGTTCGAAACCGCGCGCTCTTACGTGCCGCGCCCTGAGGTGCACTCCGGCAAGTCGAAGATTGGCATTATCGCTTACGGTACCTCCCACTGGGCTATCACCGAGAGCCGCGACCAGCTGCGCAACGAGTACAGCCTGGAAGTTGACTACCTGCGGGTGCGGGCTTATCCCTTCACCCGCGAGGTACACGACTTTATCGAGAAGCATGATCGCGTGTACATAGTGGAGCAGAACCGCGATGCGCAGCTACTCTCGCTGCTGAAGCTGGATGTGGCGCCCGAGCGCATCACGCGCCTGCGCAGCATCGCGCACATCCACGGCCTGCCCCTGGATGCGCGTTCCGTAACCGACGAGATCATGACCATGGAGGGCAAGTAAATGGCCAGCACATCCACACCCACGCCCAAGACCAACCGCATTGGATTGAGCGTCCTCGACTACAAGGGCGGCAGGACCACGCTGTGTGCCGGATGCGGCCACAATGCCATTTCCGAGCGCATTCTGGAAGCGATGTACGAGATGGGAGTGCAGCCGGAGCGCGTGGCCAAGCTCAGCGGCATTGGCTGCTCCTCCAAGAGTCCGGCGTACTTCATGAACCGCTCCCACAGCTTCAACGCGGTGCATGGGCGTATGCCCTCGGTGGCCACTGGAGCAGTGCTGGCTAACCGCAATCTGCTGGCGCTGGGGGTCAGCGGCGATGGCGACACTGCCTCCATCGGCATGGGCCAGTTCATCCACCTGATGCGGCGGAACCTGCCCATCATCTACATCATCGAGGACAACGGCGTGTATGGCCTCACCAAGGGCCAGTTCTCTGCCACCGCGGACATTGGTTCCAAGCTGAAGACCGGAGTCATCAACGATCTGCCGGCAATTGATACCTGCGTGCTGGCCATCCAGCTGGGCGCGACTTTTGTGGGCCGCTCTTTCTCCGGCGATAAGAAGCAGCTGCAGGCCATGATGAAAGCGGCCATCGCGCACCGTGGCACGGTCATGCTCGACGTGATTTCCCCCTGCGTGACCTTCAACGACCATGAGGGCTCGACCAAGTCCTACAAGTACATGAAAGACCATGACGAGCCGCTGCATGAAGTGAGCTTTGTGCCCTCATTCGAGGACATTAGCGTGGACTACGACCCCGGGACCATGGTGGACGTCACCATGCACGATGGCTCGCAGCTCCGCCTGCGCAAGCTGGAAGAGGATTACGACCCCACCAACCGAATTGGCGCGATTACCCGTTTGCTGGAGGCGCACGACAAGAACGAGGTGCTTACAGGCGTCCTCTACGTGAACACCAAGGCGCCTAACTTCCTGGAACTGGTGAACATGACGGACAAGCCGCTGGCCACCTTGCCCCAGGAAGTGACTCGACCCGGTCGCAAGGTGCTGGAAGAGGTAATGGAAGAATTGCGGTAGGGCAGGAGTAGGAGTCGGTAGTCAGGACTCAGCCATTATGTTAGGCACAGAAAGGCCCTCTGCAAGGAGGGCCTAGTTGTTTGAATCTGACCTTGTGTGGCGCGGGCGCCCCGCCCGCGAAGATCGCTAGTCCTGACTCCTGACTACCGACTCCTGACTCCTGGTTCGCTCAGCGCCGTTTTCTTTTTCCGGTGGTCTTTTTTCCGGTGGTCTTTCTGCCGTCAATGGATTCTTCCTCATCACGGTCCAGCAGGCTGGCCTGTTGCGGCTCGCCGCTGTGCTCGGGGTTTTCACCGGGCTCGGGAAAGTCGGTATCAGACGACTTAAGCAATGGATCCTCCCCGCGATGGGGCAATTGCCCCGCCATGGAGGTATTGCCCTTTTCCCGCGGATCTTCCGGCTCGAACGCTCCCTTGTGGCTATCCATGTCCACCGTCCTCGTCGATGTAGGCATAAGTGCCCTCCCTGTGATGTTGGGGCTACCTTAATTGTTGCTCCAGAGAGGCTGGTGCGCAACTTTTTGCCCGGCCAGGGTTTGAGAAATCAGGCGATGCAGTGCAAGGGTGGGAAAGTCAGGGGGGCGTGCATGAAATTAGCCAGACGGCTGTGTTTGGCGTGCTTGCTGTTAAGCATGGGCGCGTGGGCGCAGGAGCAGCGCTCTGACGCGCCCAAGTCGCGCAAGCCGCATGAAGCGGGCGTGCACAAGACGCAGCACGCCGCCCGTCAGCTCACGTTGCGGGAGAAGCAGGAGCGGGCGCAGATGCGGGCAGAACAGCGCCGCCAGGCCAAGCTGGCCAAGAAGCAGCGCAAGCAAGCCATGCGCCGTTCCCGGCGCACGCACAACGCGGCACTCAAGAATCAATAAGCTGAGGGCTGGTTGGCTTTGTGTCGCGGGCGAAACTCGTAGCGCCGGCGTCTCGCCGCCCACCCCCTCGGGGCACTAGGATGGCAGCGCTACCTCTATTCCGCCGGAGGCGTGCGGCGGGTTCGGGATGAGGGAACCACGCCTAGCCGGCGCAGCCGTTCCCGCGCCTGGGTAGCCTCGGGAGAGCGCGGAAAACGCTGGATCAGCTGGCTGAGCTCGCGCACCCCGCCCTGCTTATCGCCCAATTCGATCAGGGAATAACCTTTTTTCAGCTGCGCCGAAGCGGCCTTGTTGCCGCTGGGAAACTGCTGCAGCACCTTGTCGTAATCCTGGGCCGCGGCCTGGTAATTTCCCGCCCGATATTCCATTTCGGCTACGTAAAACTGAGCGTTGCCGGCCAGGTCGGTGTTGGGGTAGGCCTTCACGTACTCGCCGAATTCCTGCTTGGCCAGGTCCATGTTGCCGGCGTTGTAGTCGCGCACCGCGTTGTTATAAAGCACGTCCGGGGGCGGAGCCTGCGGCTGCTGCGGCTGCTGTTGCTGCGTCTGCAGGTTCTGCTGCGACGCTTGCATGTCCTCCAGTTGCTTCGTCACCCGTGCCAGCCGCGCCTTCAGCTCATCCAGGCTGTCATTCAGCGTCTGAATTTGCCCGGAAAGCTGGTCGTTGCGCGTGCCCGCGTCCGCGTTCTGCTTCTGCAGTGTCTGCTGCAGTTGCGTCAACGTGCCGGCCAGCTTATTCATGGTGTCGGTGTTCTGCTCGATCAGGTTCTTCATCACGCCCATGCTCTGGTCGAAAGACTGCTGCATGCGCGCCACCTGGTCCTGGAGCGCCTGTACCTGCGTCTGCAACTGCACGATCTCCTTGCTGACACCGAAAGCGGGCAAGCTCAAGAACAGCAGAACAGCGACGAAAGAAACCGCAAAAACCCTTTGTATTTTCATAAGCTTTCCCATATTTGGTGGCAGGAATCCTGTCCTGTTTGGATGCAGAATACCTGCTGAACGGCCACGGCGCCCAATCCGCCTGCTCGCCCTGGTGGCACGACGGGCGCTGGTCAAAGTACGCCGACCGTTTTCTTACCATAAGCATACAGCGAAGGGCGGCGGGCTCGAAGCCTAAAGCCGCGAGCGCCGCCACCCTCCTATCGAGGCTTACTTCTGATACACGAAGTGAGCGCGCCGGTTTTGCTGCCAGCAGTCCTCGGCGTGCTCGGTGCAGAAGGGCTTTTCCTTGCCGTAGCTGATGGTCTTGATGCTGTCGGCCGGAATCCCGCTCTGTACCAGCGCGTTCTTGGTAGCGTTAGCGCGATTGTCGCCCAACGCAAGGTTGTACTCGGTGGAGCCGCGCTCGTCGCAGTGTCCCTCGATCGTCACTTTGATGTTGGGGTGCTGCTTGAGGAAGGCGACATCGCCTTGCGCGGCGGTCTGCTGGTCGGCACGGATATCGTACTTGTCGTAATCGAAGTAGATGTCCTTAACATTCTGGTTAAAGAGCTCTTCTTCGGTGGCGGTGGGCTGCGCCGGCGGCGGTGGCGGCTGGGTCACCGTGACCCGAGCCGTAGCCTCCTGCGATCCGCCCGCGCCCTTCGCTACCAGGTGGTAGGTGGTGGAATCGGCGGGCGAAACCGACTGGTTGCCGTTGGGCTGCACACTGCCGATGCCGTCAATGCTCACATCGGTGGCGTTCTGCGTTTCCCAGGTCAGCGTTGTAGATTGGCCCTTCTCGATGGTGCTGGGATTGGCGGTCAGTGATGCCGTGGGCGCGGCCGGCGGCGGTGGCGGTGGCGGCGGTGGCGGCGCCACTTTCTTTTTGCAGGCGCCGAGCGTCAGAACCACGCCCAACGCCAAAACGAGTGTGATCCACTTCTGAGTGCTGTGCTTCACCTCATCCTCCCTTGAAAAGAAGCGCGCCAGGCGGGCTGGCGCGCGAAATCAAATCTGCGGCCTCAGGAAGAAGTTTCTGCCTGAATGTCCGCCCGACCAAAAATCGTTCCTGGACAATTCCGTCACCCTTATTTCCAACTCCAGTTCGGCTCGTAATTGCTGCCGGAAGTCGTCAACTGCTGCTGCTGTGTGCCGTCCGCCAGCATGGTCCATATCTCTTCCTGCCCGCTGCGGCTGGACTGGAACACCAGGTGCCGGCTGTCCGGCGACCAGGAAGGGAAGTCGTTGCGCCCTTCGCCGTGAGTGAGCTGTGCCCAGGTGTGGGTGGTTACATCCATCACGTAAATGTCCTGTGCGCCGGGCTCGCCGGGTCCAAAGCGCCGCATCCAGGAGAAGGCGAGGAATTGCCCATTCGGAGACCATGATGGCGAAACCGCAAAGCCCTCGTCTGTGACGTGCTGCTGGTTGGTGCCATCTGCTTCCATAATGCAAATTTGCGGCAGGCGTGTCACCAGACTTCGCTCCGCCCAGGCGATCTGTCCTCCCGTTTTGGGATTCCATACCGGAGCGACATCGGGACCGGCATGGACGGTAAGGCGCTTCAAACCCGCGCCGTCGGAGTCGGTAACGTAAATTTCCGGGTCGCCGGTGCGGGAAGAAGAAAATGCCAGATGGGTGCCATCGGGCGACCAGGCCGGGGTGAAGTTCGAGCCGCCAATATTGGGAAAATGCACCAACCGACCGAGGTCCTGTGAATACATCAGGATTTCCCACCCGCTCTTGGTCATGCCGCTGAAGGCGACGCGGCTGCCATCCGGCGAGATGCGCGGGGAGAGAGCTATGGAACCGAGATGGCTCAACTGGTGCTGGTTACCGCCGTCGTAATCCATCTCCCAGATTTCCTTGTGACCAGTGCGGCTGCTGACAAAGACGATCTTGGTTTCGGCAATGCCGTTAATGCCGCCGCCCAGGCGGAAGATGATCTCATCGGCAAACTTGTGGGCGATGCTGCGCGCCGCTTGCTCGCTGGCCGCGTCCGTGTATTGCTTGCCCAGAACCTGCGGGTTGGCGGTGTTCTTCACATCGTAGAGCCAGCCCTGCACCATCAAGTTGGTGCCGGTCACGCCCAAGTTGCCGAAGGCGAGCATGGCAGCGCTGGGCGGAGGGCTGCTCCACTGCACGAGATTCACGTCCGGCGGCGCGCCCAGCGCCTGCGTGGGCATAAAGCTCTTCGACACCATGTCGAAGATGCCGGCGTGGTCCAGATCGTAGAAAAGCGTATCGTCGAATACTTTCTGCAGTGTCGCGCTTTGCGGAGCCGGTGTGGTGGCCTTGAAATCGGGAACGGCGAGGCGAACTTTCTCGACACCCAAACCTGTGCCCGTACGAATCCAGTCCTGCTGGCCGAACAACAACGCGGAACAGAATAAAACACTGATGGCTATGGATATAAGACGCTTCATCTCTGATTCGACCCTATCAACCTTGGAGTTGAGGATTCAACGAAAATTTCATCCAAGAACCTGAAAACGCATCAGCGGTGGTAGTCAAACCAGAACTCCACCGAAACCCGGCCGCCAGAATAATCGGAAGGCAAAGGTCCGAAGCTGTCAATGCGCTGCAGTGCGCGGACGGCCGATTGGTCGAGCGAGGGCACGCCGCTGGATTGCTCGACGCGAACGTTAGTGGGCTGGCCGGAACGGGTGATGTCGAAGGTGACGTAGCAACGCGACGCCGTGCTGATGCGTGGATCAATTTCGTACTTCAGCCAGTTCTCGGAAATCTTATTGCGCATGGCGTTCACGTACCAGCCGTAGCGGCTGCCAAAATCGCCACCTCCGCCGGTAAAGTTGAAGCCACCTTTGGCGCCGCCGGAGGTGAAGCCATAGAGATTCGTTACCGGCCCGCCCTCGCCGTAGGGCACCACGTTCGTCGCTTCCGGGATCGGTTCGATGGGCTTGGCGCGGGTCGCCGATGGAATCTTCTCCCGCGGCTTGCGCTTGGCCTCGCGCTCGGGTATCGCTATCGCCGTGGGCTCATCCAGTATTTTTGGCCTGGGAACCGACTGCGATAAGCCCGTGGATTCGTTGGCCAGCACGTTTTGCGTCTTGATGGGGCTGGCGGGGAGAGGAATGGTGGAAACCAGCGTGGCGCTCATGGCGTCCCCGCCGGTGCCTGTGCCCGCACCCCAGCTCTCGCCAGGGAAGTGGACCACCGAATAAAGAATGATGGCGCCGAACAATACGCCGTGCAGGATCGCCGACCAGGTAAGAGGCCGGCGCCAGGGGTCGTGCTCGAAAAATATGTCAGCGCTTGCTGCCATGTTCCTGCAAAGGCTGGGTCACGATGCTGACGTTGGTAATGCCCGACTGCTTCACCGCGTCCATCACGGTGGCGAAAGCGCCGAACGGCACATCCTGGTCGGCGCGCAGAAAAATAGTTTGCCGCGAGGGATCGCGCAGCTTCTGATGCAGCGTGGCGGGAATTTCGTTGATGTTAATCGGGTTGTTGCCCAGAAAGACCCGCTGCTTGCGGTCAATGCTGATCACCAGCCGCTCCTCGGTGATTTCCTTCACCGTGCGCGTCTTGGGCACGTTCACCTCAATGCCCGACTGCAGCACCGGCGCGGTCACCATGAAGATGATCAGCAGCACCAGCACCACGTCCACCAGCGGCGTCACGTTAATGTCGGCCAGCGAGCTCTGGGTGCGGCCTTGGGCGTTGGTAAAAGCCATTAATCGCGAACCTCGCTGAGCGCGCTCCGGTAGGTGGAGTGCGGCTGCTGCGGCGGCGGCGACGTCGTGCGCTCAAACGCATTGAGCAGCTCGAGAGAAAAATCGTCGCTACGCGCCGCGAATTCTTTAATCTGGTGGCTGAAGGCGTTGTAGGCAATTACCGCGGGGATGGCGGCGAAGAGACCGGCGGCGGTGGTGATCAGGGCCTCGGAAATGCCGGGCGCAACCGCGCGCAGGGTGGCGGCGCCTGCCGTGCCCAGTCCCTGAAACGCGTCAATGATGCCCCACACCGTGCCAAACAGCCCGATGAAGGGTGTGACCGCGCCGGTGGTTGCCAGCCAGGGCATGCGGCGCTCCAGGCGCGTCATTTCTTCGGAAGCGGCAATCTGCGTTGCCCGCTGGATGGCGGTTAGACGCAGGGTTCCTCCGCTCTGGCGGCGGTAATCGTCGTAGGCGTTTTCGAAAACGCCCACCAGCGGGCTGGGCTTGAACTGCTCCGCCACGGCGGCCACGTCCTGGACGCGCGTGGCTTTGCGGAAGGCGCGCACAAAGCGCCCGCTCTGCGCCCGCGCCCGTTTCAGGGCGCTCCACTTGGCCAGGATGATGGCCCAGGAGAATATGCTGAAGGCCAGCAGGATGAGCAAAACTATCTTGGCTACCGGGCCGGTTTGCTGGACCAGATTTCCGACCTCGCCACCCACCGCGGCTGCAAAAAATTGAGCAATTAGCATCGCAGACGATAAGGCGCAAAGCGCCTACCGGCCTCCCCTATGTTGACGGATTTTCCGTAGGATACGTGTAAACATTATATCTCCAGAGATGCCGGAAAGCTCCCAAGCGTCTACCTTAGTGGGGTTTACGAATCAAATCAGGTACCGGGGAAAGGCCGTAGAAAAGCGGGAGTCAGGACTCAGGAGTCAGTAGTCAGCAGGCGATATGTGGTGCGAGCGCCCTCGCCCGCGTTCAGCGCCGCAGGAGCCCGCCGCGGCGGTCGGCCAGCAGCAGCACGAACAGCACGATCAGCAGCAGGCCCAGCAGTCCGCTGGGGTAGTATCCCCAGCCCGTGCTGTAGGGCCAGGTCGGCAGGGCAAACACCAGCAACAGCAGCAGAATGATCAGCAGCATGATGCGATTCCTCCGTGCCATCTACTGCCCCTTCCTGTGGCCCTTCCGCTTGTGCTGCTTCATCACCGTGCGCGCGGCTACTTCCTTGGCGCGCTTGCCGTAGCGGCCGGAACGTTGCACTCTGTTCTTGATGTGTTCGTATTGGCGTTGTTCCTTGCTGCCGACGCCGCGCAAATGTTTGCGACCAGGCATGGTGAACCTCCACATTCGTCCCTTTGCAGCGCAATCGCGATAGCCGGCAAGTTGCCGGGCGTTCCGCGCTCGCAGGGGAATCGGCAACGGGCGAAGCGCTCTAACCTTGCGAAGTAGGTTTCACGGAGCTGTCAGGCCCAAGCCTTAGCCCGTTGCACCAGCTCTGATGCAGTGGAGAGGTAAGCAGGTTTGCCGTATTACATCTTGTCCGTTAACAGCAGACGAATCGGGCTGGTTGTGGAAGCCTGCGGCTTCAGCCTGACGAAGCCCGTGCAATAGAAGTCTGGGCTTCAGCGTGGTGGGCATGCCACATCTTTCGTGTGCCTACCGACAAGCGCTACGCCGCCAGAAGGTCACGTATTTTCTCCAGCAGTTCCTGCGGCCGGGTGGGCTTGGGGAGGATCTCGAAGCTGTAACCACGGGCGTGCGCGCCGGCCAGGAGGTCGGCGGCATCGGGGCGACCGGAAAAGAGCACTACTTTGCAGTTGGGCGCGATGCGGCAAGCCTGGATGGCAACCTCCACGCCGTCTATGCGGGGCAGGATAACATCCAGCAGCACCGCATCCGGGCCGGCTTCCCGGATCAGACGGGCCGCTTCTTGCCCGTCATGCGCCACTATGGTTCGGTAGCCGGCGCTCTCCAGGATCATTCGCACGGTATTAGCGACCGTGGGTTCGTCGTCCGCAATCAAAATCGTTTTGGTTCCGACTGCCATTTTGTCCCGAGCTCGTCATTTCGTTTGTATCCAGAGGGCATGCCGCACGCACCTCCGGGTTGTTGGCGCGGGCACACTTCACCTCCGGCGCCATGGTGAAGACTTTACTTTCAGGGGAACAGAGCAGAACCAGAGTCACCGCTGGTGACAGCAGGCGCAAAAAGATTACCACACACGGGGACACTGCCGAAACTCACCCGCGAAAATCGTGTGTCTCTGTTCATCATCTTGTGCTGGCTTACAACTCCGGTTCGACCACTTGCGTCCTAGTAACACGGCCCAGAAATATCGGCGTGGAGACTCTCCTCCACGGTGCAGCTATGTTCCCTAGTGATCGGTCGCCTTCTCGACTGCGGGGACATGTGTGGCCTCGCTTGGCCCGCTTCGTCCGACTTAAGATGGCTCGCACTAGAGATGCGCGGGCAGAAAGTGCAGGCGCCAGGTAATGAGTGAGCGGGAACCCTATGCTCTTTTTCACGGTATATACAGCCGGGTGGCCCGGCAACTGGGAGTGGATCGTTCGTACGTGAGCCGCGTGGCCCGCGGCGAGCGGCGTTCGGAAGAAATCGAAGCAGCTCTGCGGATTGAGTTACGCCGCCTGGAGGCCGCCGTGAAAGCCCTGGGCAAAAACTTGCCGGCCAGCCGGCGCGGTCGTAAAGCCAGTGTCCTGGTAGTCGACGACGAGCACACAGTGGCCCACAGCATCGCCGAAATACTCTCGCTCAACGGCTTTGAAACCCGCGTTGCCTACGACGGTCGCCAAGCCATTCGCGAAGTGCTGGAAGACTGCCCCGACGCCATCATCAGCGATGTGGTCATGCCCCGGGTGAATGGTATTGAGGCTGCCAAAGCCATCCAGGAGATGTGCCCGGAAGCGCGCATCCTCCTTTTCTCCGGCCAGGCTGCTACCTCTGACCTGCTCAAAACCGCCGAGGAGCAGGGTTACTCATTCGAACTGCTGCCCAAACCTGTCCATCCCGACGTCCTGCTCAGCAAGCTCAGCCAGGCCGACCCCGCTCCTATGTAGGCCCTGGCAAATGGACGCGCCACCGCATTTCTGCATCTAACCCTGCCAACTTACCTGGAAATAATTTGCCTGCGGACGGACCTGCCGGCCCGCTCAAGCCGGAGGATTTGCCGTGCTTTCAGGAAGTCCAAGGAGGTTTGGTGCGCAAAACGATATTAGGCCTTTTATGTGTGTTGCTCCCCCTGGCGGTTCAGGCGCAAAAGAATGACATCGCCTTGACCGGCGGCGGTTATTTGAATGTCGGCAATCCGCTCGACCTGGGTGCCGCTCCCGCCCTGGAAGTGAGCTTTGCTCATCGCATCGCATCGGTGCCCCTGCTCGGCATTTATGCGGAAATACCTGTGGCCGGTTCCTTCAGCTCTAATATTCCTACTATCAGCGGCCTTAACGTGGCCCGCAGCTATACGTCGTTGTTCATCACCCCCGGCCTCAGGGTGCGGCTGGCTCCTTCGTTCCCCCTTTCGCCCTACGTTTCCGCGGGGCTGGGCTATGGCCGCTTTAATCGCCAGCTATTTACCGGTGGCAGCAGCTCCGAGAGTACCTTTGCTTTTGATATTGGCGGCGGTCTTGACCTTAAGTTCCTGCCCTTGGTGGGTTTACGGGCCGAGGTCCGCGACTTCAATTCGGGAGGAGTGGGCCTGGAAACTCTGGCCCTCGGGCGGCAGAACAACGTCTTTGTAACCGCCGGAATTACCCTGCGCTTCTGACTTGCGTTTGGGGTGCGGGGACGGATTCGTCAAATGTAAAAGTCCCGCCGATGGCCCGTTTTGAGGAGTAAATTAGAGAGAGTAAATTTCTCCCGGGTGGGGTTTAAACGTTACGGACCACTCTGGCCGCATCAAATTAAATGCTGCTGCCGGCCTGGCGGGGGCATCTAGTGGAGTACCTATGAAGCACCGCATTATCGCCCTGATTACGGTTTGCTTGTTTGCGGCGACCCTTTTTGCCACCAACAAAAAGGACGAAGTGCCCAAGGAAGTGCAGGATGGCAGCCTGAATGACGTTTCCGCCATCGGCCATCGCAACGTCGGCTGCAGTAAAGGCATTGGCAACTGGTACAGCATTGATTCCCAAGTCAATATGGGCCGCCAGTATGCCCAGCAGGTAGAGTCCTCGGTCAAGCTGATTAAAGATCCAATTATTGGCGAGTACATCAACCGTGTGGGCCAGAACCTGGTGCGCAACTCCGACTCCAAGGTGCCCTTCACCATCAAGGTAATTGATTCCGACCAGGTCAACGCCTTCGCCCTGCCCGGCGGTTTCTTCTACGTCAACTCCGGCCTGATTTTGGCGGCCGATAACGAAGCCGAACTGGCCGGTGTGATGGCCCACGAGATTGCCCACGTGGCTGCCTGCCACATCGCGCGCGAGCAGACCCGCGGCAACCTGGCTAACATCGCCTCTATTCCCCTGATTTTCGTGGGCGGCGGCATCGGTTACGCCGTGGAAAGCGCCGCCGGCCTGGCTTTGCCTGTGACATTTATGAAGTTCTCCCGCGGCTTTGAGGCAGAGGCGGATTACCTGGGAGTACAGTACCTCTACAAAGCTGGGTACGACCCGCAGTCATTTGCCGCCTTCTTTGAAAAAATCGAGGCCCTGGAAAAAAAGAAACCCGGCCTTCTCGACAAAGCCTTTGACTCACATCCTCAGACCCCGGCGCGCGCTGCGCAAACGCAAAAAGAGATCGCCAAGATTCTGCCTGCTCGGAATGAGTATGTGGTGGACACCTCGGAGTTTCAGGACGTGAAAGCGCGCCTGGCCCACCTTGAGAATCGGCGCAAGGTAGATAACCCCAATGGCAAAGCCGAGCCCAGTCTGCGCCGCACCCAGCAACCCGGCGACAACACCGGCGGCAAAGACGACGACCACCCTGTGCTGAAGCGCCCCGGCAGCGACTCGCATTGATTGAGCTTTGACCAGGGCCGAGGAAACTCGATTATTCGAACTGCTGGACGAGTATTCTAGGTCTCGCTACCGCTGTTTCGTGTCCGAGTTGTTCGCGAATTCAGACCAGAGTGGATACATAGTCTGCATTCGCCCAACCGATGTCGAGAAAAACTCCGCCAATCGTTGTGCATGCGCGTACCTGAGGATCGAATTGCAGGAAGCAGTCGTCGCGGGCGGCCAGAACGCCCTCACGAAGGCGATCATCGAGGAATTGGATAACAAACTTCCGCCTTTAGTATCCCGTTAAACGGTGAAGACATTCAGTCGCCGAACTCAGCTACCTTGGCAAATTCTGGAACGGCTCGCCGGCGGGAACAAACGTTACCGGGATGCGAGGGAATAGCCCGCGCAGCCAGCGCGCGCAATACTCCATTCCCGATTCCTCCGAAACTTCGTGACCCAGCAGAATGAGCGCCTTCGCTCGGCCTTCGGCGGCGGCATCGCGCACATACTCTACCGTCTCCCACTCCCGGGCCTCGCCCGCCACCAGCACCTGCACGTCATCGCGTTCCAGTGCCTTGATTTCCTTGCTCTCGCCCGAGGCCCCCGGCAGGTAAGCCACGTCGGTCACCCGCAGCCCGGGATCGCCCACAATGCGTACGATTCGCGAATTGAGCTTGGCTTGCAGAGCCGCAGCTAACTGCCCCACCGTGGTCGGCGGCAACGTGAATATGTTTTGTTCGTATGGGCGCCGATATTTCTCCCATCCTACCGCCTGCGTGAAGCCCTCGATAATTCCGTCGGGCTTGCGCCAGTGCCACTGGTCGTGGAAGCGCCAGATTACGAGGTGGTGCTCGCGAATGTAAGCCATCTTCTGCTCGAATATCGGATCGCCCTTAAGGAACGCGGTCTCGTCCAGGTGGTTATAAAACGTGGGCTCGTGGGTGATGATGAGGTTGGCGCCGGAAGCCACCGCTTCCTGCAGTACCGCGTAGCTGGCCAGAAACGTCGTGGCGATGCCGGTCACCGTGGCCTCCGGATCGCCCGCCTTGAAGGTGTCCACCGTGTTCGGGTCCACCGGCGCGCCAATTTGCAGCTTGATTTTTTCGATGACCTGGCGGGCCGTTAGTGGCTTCTGGGCCCATGCCGGCCAGGCACAAGCCACAACCACGGCCAGGATTAGTGCCGCACCTCGTCGTTCAAATAAGGAACACATGGCTGGCATTGTAGCCAACCCGTACGCGTTTCATGAAGGACCTGGAATGTCATCCTGAGCGAAGCAGACCGGTTCGCTTGCGGACCGGTCTGCGCAGTCGAAGGACCCCTGCCGTGTTTGCGCAATTACCACCGTTCCAGGGAGTTCTTTCACACCAGGATGCAGGTATTGAAGTAGCTTGAAACTCCTTTATGTCGACACAGCGGGACCGCAACCGCGGGGTGTTTCGACTCGGGCGTGCGCCCTCGCTCAACATGACAGAATGGAAGGGAGACGATGCTGTCCTAAAAACCCCCGTAACCTTTTTCCCGCCTCACCAGTTAATCTCTATGGGGCAGGGAACACCCGCCGGGGAGAAGCGTTGAAGGCTCCCAAACTGGAAGCCGAGGACGAGCGCCAGCTTATCGAAGCGGCACAGCGCGACGCCAGCCGCTTCGGCGAGCTTTACGAGCTCAACTTCGAGCGCGTGTACGCGTTCGTGGTCCGCCGTGTGCGCAACCGCGCCGAAGCCGAGGACGTTACCTCCGAGGTCTTCCACCGTGCCCTGGCCAACCTGCGCCGCTTTGAGTGGCGAGGCGTGCCCTTCGCCGCCTGGCTCTATCGCATGGCCGCCAACGCCATTGCCGACCGCGGGCAGCGTGCCGGCCGTGAAACCGAGCTGCCCGACGCCGCCGAGGACATCGAAGATCCCATCGCCATGCGCCAGGTGGAAGAGCGAGCCACCTTGTTTCAGCTGGTGAACGATCTGTCAGAGGACCAGCACCGCGTCGTCATCATGCGTTTTGTAGAGCAGATGAGCATTCGCGAGATTGCCGACGAATTGCACCGCAGCGAAGGCGCCATCAAGCAGTTGCAGTTTCGCGCCCTGGAGAACCTGCGGGCGCGCCTGAGGAGGGCCCATGCCTAAGCGCTCGAAAGCCGGCCAGCTTGACCAGGCGGTGCAGGCGCTGCTCTCCCAGCCCGACTCGCTGCTGCCCTCGGCCGAAGCCGAACTCGCGCCTCTGCTCAGCGTGGCCGCCGAGCTGCGCGGCCTGCCGCGGGAAGAATTCAAGCAGCAACTAAAATCTAGTTTGCAAAGGAGCTCATCCATGGCCACTCAACCTAAGCCCGAACCGGTCAGTTACATTCGCGAAGGCTTCCACACCATCACCCCCTACATGATCGTGCAGGGAGCGGCCGGGTTCAGCGACTTCTTGAAGACTGCATTTGGCGCTAAAGAACGCCTGCGCGTGCCCCTGCCCGACGGTTCTCTGATGCACGCCGAGGCCGACCTGGGCGGTTACATTATCGAGTTTGCTGACTCTAATGAGCAGGTTCCGCCCCGGCCCGCCGAGCTGCACATTTACGTGAGCGACGCGGATGCCGTTTATGCGCGCGCACTGGCGGCGGGCGCAGCCTCGCTCTTCGCGCCGGTGGATCAGGACTACGGCGACCGCGAGGGTGGCGTGAAGGACAAGTTTGGCAATCAGTGGTATATCGCCACGCCCATCAGCTGGACGCCGCCGGCCGGAAGGCCGCCCGCGGTGCAGCCCGTGCTCCATCCCCGCGGTGCCGACCAGTTGATGGAATTCCTCAAGCAGGCTTTTGACGCCGAAATCCTGGGCGACGTTCCCCGCTCGCCCGAGGGCGCAGTCCTGCACGTGACCATGCAGATTGGCGACAACACGCTGGAGATTGGCGATGCCCACGGCCAGTTCGGCACCGTGCCCTGCGCCCTCCATCTCTACGTTCCTGATACCGATGCGGCCTACGAGCGCGCCATGCGTGCCGGCGCCACCTCGCTGGAGGCGCCTAACGACAAGCCCTATGGCGACCGCAGCGCCGGCGTAAGGGATCCCCTGGGCTTTACCTGGTTCCTCGCCACGCATATCCGCGACATCACCTTCCCGCTTCCCATCCGGCGGCTGGATTTCTTTACTATCCGCACCGCCAACCTGGAACGGGCGCGCCGCTTCTATGTGGACACGCTGCAGTTCCCCGTGCGCGATGAGAAGAAGGGCGAATACTTCCGCATGGAGATTGCCGGGGTGCCGGTGTGTGTGGACTACGACGCCGGCTTTGCTGGCCAGCGGGGGAATCAGGTTGGGGTCACAGTCTCGCACCTGGGCGTCACCCGCGAAGGCCTGCGCACTCGGGGGATCAAGTTCAGTGAAGGCGAGCGGGCGGACGAGACCTGGGTGGCCATCAAGGATCCTGACGGCCATGAAATTATCTTCATCCAGGAGAAGTGAGCCTGTTCTGGCTCAGCCTGAAATGGAGAAGCGACGTTCTCCGTTAGTGAGTATTGCGTCCTTCGGGCGGGGATTTTCCAGGCATGAGGGTCTCTCGATCCGATGAGGGAGAAGCAGCGCGAGGAGCTCGTTCCCTGCGCTGCCGATCATCGTCTCGATGAGTCCACGGGCTATCCCTCGGCATGGTTGCATCCCCGCAGTGCCCGCTTCCGTTTCGCCCGGCCAGACTCATTGTAGCCCCACGCTGTCTGGCGGTCTCAACTTCTGGATTGCCCGTGATTCAGCCGCTACATAGAAGTGAAGTAAGGAGATGAGTGGTAGCCGGAAAGAATCCGATGATGGTCATGGCCGTACTTGCGGGGGCGGCAATTCGAGACTCTTAACAGGTTGTGCCTCTGGTGGCCACTGCCCGTTCAAAAACAGATCAATACTGGGAAACACAAGTTCAGGGAATTCGACCCAAGACATATGAGCCGCGCGATCAATCGTGATCAGACGCGCATTGGGCAGCAGCAGGTCCCACTCGCGCCCGCCGCCGTATGGGGCATTGCGATCCCTCCTTCCATGAATCGTTAGGACTGGAACGGTCACTCTCGCGACAGATTCCTTGGGGATGTCGAGCGCCTGGTCGGATGCAAGCAGCGGGTCAAAATGCGGCCAGAGATGAGCGGGCCATTCATTCTTCATTTCGCAAGGACTCGGAATGCGTCCCGCGTTCACCGGATTGCCTACCATTCTTTGCTGCTCAATTTTCCACTCCATCTCGCAAAATTCCTTCGGATGGTCCTTTGCAAAGCCGTTGTTATAAAGCATTTCCATTTTCTTGATCCCGGCTGGGTCGGGCACCTTGTTTTCATCTCCGGCTGTTAGCGCTTCTGGAAACTTGGTTCCAAACTTACGTGCGACTGGCCCGATCTGAACGATGCGATTGACGTGATTGGGATGTTGCATCGCATACAGAACGACGATCTTGCCTAGATACGAGAAGCCAATCAGGTCGGGTTTCTCGATCCCGAAATGCGCACGAACCGCCTCAAGATCATCGGTGTCGTTCTGCAAGCTGATCTTAGAGATGTCAATGACGGCGTCTGAAAGACCCCGATTCCTCATGTCATAGAAAATGAGCGTGCGCCCTTTTGCGAGGCGTTGAAAATCAGGAAATGTAAACAACCGTCCTGGGAGAATCGCGACCTCTGAACCGATGCCGACCTTCGCGTAGTACAAGCGGACACCATCGCTGGAGGTCACGTAGCCAGTTTCCACTTTTGGCGGAACGGATGGCTGCCCATGAAGGGGGACGAGGAACAATGCAGCCCACAGCAAGCGAAAGAAGCTCATGCATGCCATACAAAGCCTTTAGGGGGTCCGGGTGCCGTATATTTTGATTTCGATGTCGTGGAAGCGTCCGCCCCAGGAACAGATCCAAGTTAACCGGACCGCATCACACAAACACCCCCACTCAAACCCAAGTCTTAAGATACCTAGACGAAGGGCTGATTGGATCGTTAGCGGCTGGTCTACAGTTTTCATGGCGTCTGAAAGGGCAGTTCACAGCCGGAAGCCCGGCGAACCTCCCATCGGGGGCATCTGCGTTGATCCAACGAGTTCGTCCTGGATGGTCGGCAAGCGGAAAACTATCCACTTCACAGTCTGTCCGACATCGCGGCGGCTGGCCCGCTTCGCTCTTCAGGCGCCTTGCTGGCGGTGCTCCACCGCGATAACAACCCGGCTTGCTTCAACACTCGCCAAACACTCGCCGGACTGACCGCGACAACGTCAGCGTCGAGCATAATGAACGTCAGCCGCCGATAATCTTCCAGCGGGTTCTGCAGATGGAACTCGATGATCGCTTCTTTCTCCCACAGCTCCAGCCAGAAATGCTTTCGTTCTTTCCTCATACGTTCGCTCCGTTATCTTAACGGACGAACGCTTTCTCCATTTCCAACTGAGGCAGGACAAGCCTCTCTTGTACACTCAAGCGCGATGGTTGCCCTCACCATCGCCGCCGTTGTCACCGCGCTCATATGGGCCTATCTGCTGCTGGGGCGCGGCCGCTTCTGGCTGATCGGAAACATCGTTGCGCGACCGGACGTGCACCGGTCGGCGCGCCGGGTTGCCGTCATCATTCCCGCACGCAACGAGGCACAGGTCATCGGGCAGACTGTGACCTCTCTGCTTGCGCAGGCAGATGAATTGCTGCATGTTTTCCTGGTTGACGACGCCAGTGCGGACGCCACTGTACAAGTCGCCCAGCAGACGGCCACTTCGCTGGGCAAAGCGGACTCACTCACCGTCCTTGAAAGCCGGCCGCTGCCCCCCGGCTGGAGCGGCAAACTCTGGGCCGTCAGTCAGGGCCTTGAGGCGACACGCAGCTTTACGCCAGAATTTCTCCTCTTCAGCGACGCCGACATCGTCCATTCCCCGGCTACAATTCCATCCCTTGTTGCCATTGCGGAACGAGGCTTCGACCTGGTCTCTTTCATGGTCAGGCTGCGCTGCTGCAGCCTGGCGGAAAAACTGCTGATACCCCCATTTGTCTACTACTTTTTCAAACTCTATCCGCCTGCCTGGACTCGCAATCCACGACGCGCAACGGCAGGCGCTGCCGGCGGCTGTTTGCTGATTCGGCCGCAAGCCCTGGCCCGCAACGGAGGAATCGAGGCGATTCGCAATGAAATCATTGACGACTGCGCCCTGGCGCTGGCCGTTAAGCGCAGCGGCGGGAAAGTCTGGCTGGGCATGACGGAGGAGAGTGTCAGCATTCGGCCCTACGGTTCGTTCTCCGAGATCGGACGGATGATCTCGCGCACCGCCTTCAACCAGTTGCGGCACTCCACGCTGCTCTTGCTGGGCGCCGTCGCCGGTCTCACCGTGACGTACCTCCTTCCACCGGCGTTATTGGTGTCTCGCCACCCTGTGCCCATCGTTCTGGGCGCGCTGGCCTGGGCCACGATGACCGCCACCTATCTGCCTATGGTTCGCTTCTATCGCCTGAATCCGATATGGGCGCTGACGCTGCCGCTGGCCGCTTTGTTTTACATGGGCGCTACGCTTCACTCGGCTTTCAAGTTTTGGTCAGGCCGCGGTGGGCAGTGGAAGGGAAGAGCCCAAGATCAGCGCTGAGATCGCCTGAAATTTTGATTTGTCATCCTGACGGCAGCGAAGGACCTGCTTTTTAAAACCAGTGTTAATCCACCCGCAGAATGGCGATGATTCCTGCGACAGCGGCTTGATTTACGATGACCCTGTGACTTCCGCAGACCCCTCCCGCCGCACCGGTCTGGCGCGCGCTCTCTCCAAACTAGGCTATTGCTCGCGTTCGCAGGCGTTCGCCCTTATTCGCCGAGGGCGCGTCACGCTGAACGGCGTGGTGCGCCGCGATCCTGAAAGCCCAGTCAACCTGAAATGCGACCGCATTCTGGTTGACGGCCAGCCTTTGGCCGCCTCCACTCCGGTCTATCTCATGCTCAATAAGCCGCGCGGCGCGGTCACTACTGCCACCGACGAAAAGGGCCGCAGCACGGTCTACGACTGCCTGCCCGCAGGCCTGCCTTGGCTCGCGCCCGTGGGCCGCCTCGACAAAGCCAGCGAAGGCCTTCTGCTTTTGACCAACGATTCCGAGTGGTCAGCTCGAATCACCGCGCCGGATACTCACCTCGACAAGACCTACCACGTGCAGGTCGGTGTGCTTGCGGATGCTGCGCTTCTCCGCGCACTGCAGAAGGGAGTAACTGTGGATGGCGAGCGGCTGCGGGTGAAGCACGTAGGCATCGTACGCCAGGGTCAGCGTAACACCTGGCTGGAGATAGTTCTGGATGAAGGCAAGAACCGCCACATCCGTCGCTTGCTAGCCGCGCTCGACGTGGAAGTGCTGCGCCTGGTGCGCGTAGCTATCGGACCGTTAGTCCTGGGCGATCTGGCCAAGGGCAGCTCGCGTCCTCTGACACCCGGTGAAAAACGGGTCCTGGATGATGGCAGCGCGGCCCGATGCTAGAATCTCTGCCCGGGAGCGCCACTGTGCCTTTTATTGATACTGACAAGCTCGAAGTTGTGGAGCGTCTGCCGGGCTGGTATGGACGCTATTTTCATTCGCGCAACATGACGTTCGCCCACTACGACTTCAAACGCGGTTCCTCTATCCATGAACATTTTCATTCTGAGGAAGAGGTCTACGAAGTCATCGAAGGCGAACTCGAGCTGACCATTGATGGCGTGAAGCAGATTGCGCGGCCGGGTACGGTGGGGATTGTGCCCAGCAATGCTCGCCACTCTGTGAAAGCTCTCACTGACGGCCGCGCCATCATCGTTGACCATCCGCGGCGGCAGGAGCTTGGCGAGAAGCACGCGTAGGTGATCACTCTCACGCAATGTTATTTTGAACGAGCGCGAGCCGAGGCGCCATAGCTTAGCGGTAGAGGTAACTTGTTATGTCTCTAATATGGAACACTACCCCCTGCCAGCCGAAGTTGCGGCTAAGGTTCCATTACCGCCAGAAGCTTCTTCTTCCTCAAACTCAATCTGCAAGGTTCGGGCGGTGGTCTCGATGGGCTGGAGCTCAGGAATCTCGTTCGCGGCGGACGCCGTCAGCTCGTTCAGCTTGCGCGCCGAAACCAGCACCCGTCCTTCGAGCGACCCAATGGCCTTGTTGTAGCACTCCACCGCCTTGTCCAGGCCCTTGCCTGCATCTTCGAAATGACGGGCCAGGCTGCGCAGCCGCTCGTGCAGCTCCCTGCCCAGGGCGCTGATCTGCTGCGCGCTACGCGCAATCCGTTCCTGACCCCAGCCGTACGCCACCGCCTTCAGCAGCGCGATCAACGTGGTCGGCGAGGCCGGAATTACCTTTTCGTACACGCCCGATTCAATCAGCGACGGGTCTTGCTCCAGCGCTGCGCTGAAAAAGGTCTCGCCCGGCAGAAACATGACCACAAACTCCGGCGTGTGCTCCAACTGTTCCCAGTAGGACTTCGATCCCAGCTTGACCATGTGGTCGCGGACCTGGCGCGCATGGTCGGCCAGCTTGGCCCGGCGCACGTCTTCATCTTGCGCCTCCATGGCGTCCAAATAAGCCGCCAGCGGAGTCTTGGCATCCACCACCAGGTTCTTGCCGCCGGGCAGCTTGACCACCAGGTCCGGGCGCAGACGGCCTTCCGGCGTGGTCACGGTTGCCTGCTCCTCAAAATCGCAGTAGGGAAGCATGCCCGCAATCTCCACCACGCGGCGAAGCTGAATCTCGCCCCAACGCCCGCGCACGGAAGGCGCACGCAGCGCCTGCACTAGCTTGCCCGTCTGGTCGCGCAGGCTTTCCTGCGTCTCGCGCAGCGACTTCACCTGCTCGCTTAGCTGTCCGTAAGCCGTACCTCGTTCTTTCTCTACTTGCCGAATGTGGACGTCAAATTTCTCCAGCGTCTCCTTGATCGGTGAAACCAAGTCCGCCACCGCCTGCTCGCGCCTTTCCAGGTCGCCCTGTGCGCCAGCCTGGAATTTCTGCAGGCTCTCCCGCGCCAACTGCAGGAAGGATTCGTTGTTCGACTTCAGCGCCTCGGCCGAAAGCGCCTTGAAGGCATTGCCCAGGTCGTCCTTGGCCTGGCCCAGAAGGCGAAGTTTTTCTTCGGCGTTCTCGCGGGTATGCCTGAGGTCCGATTCCAGCTGTGCCAAGCGCTGGCGCAGTTCGACGTTGGCGGTGGTTTGCGCCTTCAGTTCGGCCCCAGCCAGCCCGTACTGCTGCTCCACATCGTGCAGCCGCTGGCGCAAAGCCGGCGACTGCGAGCGCGCCAGCAGCCAGGCCAGGGCGCCGCCCAGCGTCGCAAAAACAATTGCCGTCAGCACCACGGAGCCCATACCATTCCTCCCGCGAGTATGGCAGGATTGTAGTATTTAGGTAGAGGCGAAGAAAAGGGAAAAGTGTAACCCGTATCTGATTACTTATGAAGCATTTACTCGTTTTCCTATGTGGGATAGCGGTTTTCCTCAGCGTGGTTGTCAGCCACCCTGCTGCAGCTGCCAACGACGACGAAGCGGCGGAGCAGAAGATTTTCGAACTGCTCAACCAGGCCCGAACCGAGCGCGGCCTGCCGGCCCTGGAAGACAATGCCCAATTGCAGGAAGCAGCGCGCGCCCACTCCCGGCTTATGGCTGTACGACAGAAACTCTCCCATCAGTTTCGCGGTGAAGAAGTGGTGCGCGATCGCCTGGCAGCCACTGGCTTGCATTTCGACAGCGACGGCGAAAACGTCGGCTTGCACCAGACCGCCGAGGGCGCGCACCAGGGCTTCATGCACTCTCCGCCTCACCGCGCCAACATTCTCAACCCCGGCTATAACGCGGTCGGAATCGGCGTGGTGGAGCGCGGCGGCAACATCTGGGTGACGGAGGATTTCGCCCGCACCTTCGCCGAGTATTCCGCCTCCGGCGTGGAGGAGATAGTGGCCGGGCGCGTTACCGAATTGCGGGGCCGCGCCGGATTGCCCGCGCTGAGTCGCCGTTTTGTTCCCGCGCTGCATCAGGACGCCTGCAGTATGGCGCATCACGATAAACTCGATCCACGCCTCGCCCTGCGCACTCCCGAAGTACACCAGGCGGCTACTTTCACCTCCACCGAGCCCCAGATGCTTCCTCCCGAGGCCGAAGTCATCGCCCGCCAGCACAACGCCCAGGCCTTCGCCGTCGGGGCCTGCTTCGCCCGTACACGTAAGTATCCCGCCGGGGCTTACTGGGTCGTGCTGGTTACCTACTGATGGGTGTATCCGCTCCAATTGTGATCGTGGAGTACGATCCGCGCTGGCCGGAGTTGTTCGCCCGTGAAGGTGCGAGAATTCGTACCCTTCTGGGGAGCCGCGCGGTGCGCATCGAGCATGTGGGCTCGACCGCTGT
>DATEGI010000202.1:0-3961 GCA_035280205.1 Terriglobales bacterium
TTCAACATATAATCCTCTGGCGCGGGCGCCCCCGCCCGCGAACAAGCGAAAACGGAATAGCGGTGAACTCAGTGGCCGCTGACTCCCGACTACTCTCCCTATGCTGCATCCCGCAAGGCTTTGTGCGGATCAACAATCAAATCTTCTATTCGCGATTGAAATGGAGTCAGCACCTCCGCGCCGCTCTCGGTGACGGTCACCATGTCGCAGTGGCGGATGCCGCCCCAGCCTTCGATGTAGCCTTCGCGCCAACTCGCAGGTTTTGCAGCTGAACTATTTTCGTTTTCGCCACAGAATTCCCGCCACAACCGCCCCGCCCAGAACAGCTCCCGACACAACGCCGGCCCGCCTCATGGAACGTTTTTGCGCCTGCAGCCGCGGCTCTACCAGTTCCTTCTCCGGATACACGCTGCGCAAGCCGTGAGGACCGTGCCTTTGCGCCAAAGCCAGCACTTCGGCGGTGTGCAGGGCGTGGCGATCGGTCTCCTGCTCGATCTGCTCCTTGCAACTGAAGCCGTCGCTCATGATTACAGTGGATAGTCCGGCTTTGCGCACCGCCGGCAGCAACACGCGCTCGCCCGCCTTTATGGAAACCTCGTACTTCTCCTTCTCATAACCGAAGGATCCCGCCATACCGCAGCAGCCGGACTGCAGTTCTTCAAGCTCCAGCTCCACCTTGTTCAGCAGTTCCTTGTCGCAATCCATCCGCATGATGGCCTTGTGATGGCAATGCCCGTGCAGCACCGCTTTTCGTTTTAGCCGAGGCGGCTGGTAATTTGGAGCTTTCTTCTGCAAGAATTCAGCCAGAGTGAAGGTCTGCTCCATGAGCTTGTGCGCCTGGCGTGAATCTGGACGGAGGCCGTTCAGTTCGTCGCGAAAAACCGAGCAGCAGCTCGGCTCCAGCACTACCATGGGAGTGCCCTGCTCGATTTCCGAGCCCAGTGCGCGAAAGACGCGGTCGAAGTACGACTGTGCCATGTCCAGGAAACCGTAGTCGTAAAGCGGGCGGCCACAGCACAACGGCTCCTGGGGCACAATCACCTGGTACCCCGCTGCTTCCAGGACCTCGACCGCGGCCTGCGCGGTTTCCGGCTTGAAATAATTGTTGAACGTGTCGGCAAACAGGAGCACGCGTTCCCTGCCTTGGTTGCGCGGCTCACGCTTGCGGAACCACGCTTTGAAAGTCTCCGGAGCGAAGGCAGGAATCTCTCTCTGCTGGGGCGTACCCACCGCGAATTTAGCCACATTGCGCAACACCGGCAGCTGCGTGAACAGGTTGGCGAAGCCGGGCGCGATGGAGGCCAGCCGCGCCCACTTGTTGATCCAGCCGAAGGCGTAAGCGTAGCGCGGGCGCAACCGGCCCTCCCAGTAGTGGGAGAGAAACTCAGCTTTGTAGGTGGCCATGTCCACGTTTACCGGACACTCGCCTTTGCAGCCTTTGCAGGAAAGGCAGAGGTCGAGGGATTCCTTTACGTTTTCGTCGCGCCAGCCTTTGTGGATCAGGTCGCCCTGCAGCATCTCCCAAAGATGATGAGCGCGCCCGCGGGTGGTGTGCTCCTCCTCGCGCGTCACCATAAAGCTGGGGCACATGGTGCTGTCGTCGGCGCTCGAACCTGTGCGCCGGCATTTCCCGATCCCAACGCAGCGCAGCGTCGCATGGGCGAAGCTGCCGCCGTCTTCCGGGTATTTGAAATGTGTGGCAGGCTCCCAGGGCTTGTAGTCGGCGCCCAGCCGCAGGTTCTCATCAATGCGATAAGGATCCACAACTTTGCCCGGATTCATCTTCCAGTCCGGATCCCAAATGGACTTGAACTCACGAAAAGCCTGGACCAGTTCCGGACCAAACATCTTTTCCAGGAATTCGGCGCGCGACTGGCCGTCTCCATGTTCGCCGGAAAGCGAGCCGCCATACTTGACCACCAGGTCCGTGGCTTCTTCCATGAACCCGCGCCAGTGCTTGATACCTGCGGCGGTGTACAGATCAAAATCCACGCGGCAGTGAATGCAGCCCTGCCCAAAGTGGCCGTAAAGCGAGGGATTGTAGCCGTACTTGTCGTAGAGTTGCCGTAGCTCGCGCAGGTAGTTGCCGACTTTCTCCGGCGCCACAGCCGAATCTTCCCACCCTGGCCACGAATCCCGCTCACCAGGAACAAAGGCCGTTGCTCCCAGCCCGGACTCGCGGATCTGCCATATGTTGTGCTGCTCCTGCTTATCCACAAACAGTTTCATGCTGGGCGGATTCGAACGTTTCTTTAGCTCCTCCATCAGCCGGTGTGCCTGCGCAATCGCCTCCTGCTGTGTGTCGTAGCCGATTTCCACCATCAGCCAGCCCTTGCCCTCCGGCAGCATCGGCAAATACTTGCGGTGCGGGCCGCCTTTTTTGCGCACATTCTCCATCAGCCGGTCGTCAAGACCTTCGAGCGCGGTGGGCGCATACTTCAGTACCTCGGGAATGTCGTCGCCGGCCTGGAATACGTCGGAATACCCCAGCAGCAGCACCACGCGCTCAGGATGGTTCCAGATGAGCTTGACCTTGGCTTCCAGGATGGTGATGCAGGTACTCTCCGTGCCCACCAGGGCGCGCGCCAGGTTGATGCGGCCATGTTCGTCCGGAATCAGCTGGTCAAGGTTGTAGCCCGAGACGCGGCGAATGATTTTGGGGAATTTCTTTTCGACCAGCTCCTGGTAGCGTTGGCGCAATGACATCAGCTTGGCAAAGATCTCGCCCACCCGGCCCGGCTGGCGCGTCCGCTCCTGCCACTCCGCTTCAGTGAGCCAGCCTGCAGTCATGCGCGTGCCGTCGTATAGCAGAATGTCCAGCTCCTCGGTGTTGTTGACCGCGGGACCATTCATTTGCGCGTGCGGGCCGCAGGAGTTGTTGCCCAGCATGCCACCGAAGACGCAACGGCTGTGAGTAGCGGGCTGAGGACCCCAGGTCAGGTTGTGCGGGCGGGCGGCCTTAACCACGTCGTCACAAATCGTACCCGGCTCGACGCGTGCGTACTTCTCAGTCGGGTTAAGTTCGAGAATGCGATTCAGGTACTTTGAAAAATCAATAACAACTCCCACATTGCAGCATTGCCCGGCGAGGCTGGTGCCGCCCCCACGGGAGAGCACTGGCGCCCGAAACTTGCGGCATGCTGTCATGGCCTGCGCCACATCGTCCACGCTCCTGGGAATAACCACGCCGATTGGCACTTGGCGGTAATTGGAGGCATCCACCGCATACATGCCCCGCGTGCCCGCGTCGAAGCGCACCTCGCCCTCGACGTTGCCGCGCAGCTCCGCCTCCAGGCCGGGCACATCCACCATGTCCGCCGAGCGCCAGTTCTGCGGGCGCATTTCGATCGGCCTTCTGAGTTCCTCTTCTGAAACTAAGGGTATACGGCTGGCTGACATCTCATCTCCTATGCGGCAAAACGTTGCGCGTCGGCATGCTTGAGCTCCAATCCCAGGCCAGGGCGCGAAAGGTCAGGGCGCAGCTCGCCTTTAACAAGCTGCGGCAGGCCATCAAAAAACATGCGCTCAATGCGCACGTGATCGTGAAAATATTCCAGATTTTTGAACGGACTTACGGCACAGCATGCGTGCGCGTGCAGCGCGGGCGCCGTGTGAGCTGAAAGCGCCACATTGTGAGCCTGGCAGAGCGCCGCCACCTGCAGGAAGGCGGTTAGGCCACCGCAGCGCGTGATGTCTGCCTGCAGGACATCCACCGCGCCTGCTTCCAGCATGCGGCGAAAATAGAAGATGTTATAACCGTACTCGCCGGCGGCGATCTCCATCATTGCCGGAGCTCGGTCACGGATAAGGCGCAGCCCCTCCAAATCGTCGGAGGAAACCGGCTCTTCAAGCCAGAACACCCCGAACTGTGTGAACGCCTCTGCCTGGTAGAGCGCCTGCTTGCGGCTATAGGCGCCGTTCGCGTCAACGAACAATTCCGGCTTATGCCCGATGGCCTCCC
>DATEGI010000203.1:0-9902 GCA_035280205.1 Terriglobales bacterium
ATCGTCGCGGCTGCTGCACTAGCGCCCCGCCAAGGAGGGCGGGGCGGGTATTTCTTGCCAGAGCTCCTGGGCGCACTCAGGCGAGGGTTTCTTCGCCCATTTCGCCGTCAGCGCTCTCCACGCTGCCTCCCAGGCTCTCGATTTTCCGTGATTTGGCAGTCGCCAGCAGCGAAATTACCTTCCCGGAGAGGTCGTGCACGGCGCTGGTTGGTTGAGGCTGAAGCAGAATGTGCCGGCCGCAAGAACTGCATACCAGCGCGGCAGCCACTGATTTCCCCTCCACGCTGCCGAACACGCTATGACGCATTACCAGGCTGCAGCAAACCGGAACCCAGACTGTGGATTCATCATTGGCGCCTTTATCCCCAGACATAGCGACCTCCAGCCCTGCGAATCAATAGGCTCCGCGGACCACGATGTTAGGCCGCAACCTACCCTAAGTCAATTCCAAGTGGAAACGGCTTATTGGCCGTGTCGAGGGTTGGCGTCACTCTGGGGTAGCCTGCCCTCTGCCCTTCCACCAGCGGAGGAACCACGCCATTCCAACCACGGAGACAAGGGCCGTCGCCAGGGGAATGGGCTCAGGCAAATGCAGGTTGGAGGGCGGCCTTTGCGTAATCAACTCCATGGGCAGAAGTCCCAATGCCACCTGCCTCGGTTGCAGGCGCATCTTCTGCCGCAAACGGCTCTGCATTTCGAGCACCTGTGCGGGTTTTTCCAAATCCATGACTTCCTCCAGGGTGAGCACAGTAGCTAGCCACAAATTAAAGGCAGTTTACGGGCCTATCGCGCGAAGTTCACGTTACCATCGGCCAACAAGGCCATGGCCGAGCGGACCTGGGCACGAGGTCTGCCGGCGCCGTCGGGCGCCTCACATTTCGCGGCTACGCATGAGAGGCGGCCACTCCGGTCCGCCCGGCTGAACAATACCTCGCCAACAAATTTTGTTGCCCGCCTAGTCCCTAGACTGCATCTTTTCGGATAGCCTAGTTCTGCCTGAGGAACGCGGATTGTAAAGAAGTTGACAATCCAGCTGCAGTTTCAGGAGGACCTTGGATGAATCCACACAAGGTTAAGTTCGCCTCTGCCATCGCTATTCTGGCGCTCGTGCTTGTGATTCCGGGCGTGTCCCTCGCCCAAGCCACCGGCGCTACCCTTTCTGGCACGGTTACCGGCCCCTCCGGACAGGTTGTGCCCAACGCAAAAATTTCCATCAAGGAAGTGGGCACGGGCCAGACCGCATCCGCACAGAGCGACGCCGCTGGGGCCTACCACGTCTCCAATCTCGCCCCCGGAAAATATGAGGTCTCGGTTTCGGCGGAGGGATTCAGCGCGGCTTCACAGACCGTGACCCTGGCGGCAGGAGCCTCGCAGACCTTGAACGTCGCTTTGAGTTCTGGGCTTTCGCTCGAGGGCCTGGGCTTTCCCCAGAGCCAGACGCAGGGCAATGCGCGGGAGCAGGCGCGGCTCGACCGCCGAACCCGGATGCTCAAAATCCATCAGAAGCTCGGCCTGATCACCACCGCACCCATGCTGGCCACCGTGATCACCGGCACCTTCGCCGGGGGCCGGTCCACTAGTTCCACCAATCGCGACCTGCACGTCGGCCTGGGTTCGCTGACCGCTGGCATGTATTTCACCACTGCTTACTTCGCCATTGCCGCCCCCAAAATTAAGGGCACAGAAACCCGCGGCCCCATCCGTCTGCATAAAGCCCTGGCCTGGATTCATGGTCCGGGAATGGTTCTCACCCCTATCCTGGGCGCGCTGGCCTACCAGCAAAAGAACCGTGGGGAAAAGGTTCATGGCATCGCCAGCCTGCACGGCCCGGTGGCGATTGTGACAGCTGGGGCGTACGGGCTGGCTTTGATGTCGGTCTCGATCAAGTTCTAAGGAGGTTAATGCCCAGAAAAATACTCGTTGCCCTCTCGGTTTTGGCACTCTCGCTGATGGCAGCTGCTGACAGCCAGTGGGTGCTGCAGCAATCCACCCTGACTTATTCGGTGTCGCACCCGCTGCACCACATTGAGGGCGTTAGCCACTCGGCGCGCGGCAAGGGGCTTTGCCACGCCGGCCAGTGCCAGTTTCTGATCGCCGTGCCGGTAAACACGTTCAATTCCGGCGACAGCAATCGCGACTTGCACACCATCCAGGCGGTGCGCGGTGCCCAGTACCCCATGGTGATGGTCCGCACCCAAATACCGGAATCAGAAATCAAGCCGGGAACCATTCACGCCGACCTGCAGGTCCAGTTTTCAGGCCAGACGGCTAATTTCAAGCAGCTGACATTCCAACTCGTGATGGAGGGGAAAGACATCCGCCTCACCGGCACAATTCCTGCCACCCTCACAGATTTCAAAATCCCGCCTCCGTCGCTGCTCACCATTCCCATCAAGAATGAAATTCCCGTCAAGGTGGACATGACCTGGGCTCCGGGTCAATGAGGCGAGCGCGGGCGTAACCATGACGCCGTGCTCCTCTATGCCGCGCCACTCAAGGAAATCGTGTGGGCGATCAGGATGATGAATCACTATAAATACTAGACACGTAGTCGCTGCAGGCTAAACTCATACTCAAAGTTTTTTGGGCTAATGGCGGCGCTACCGGGGGAGCTTCTCCACGGCTCCGGGTCGGTAGCGCCTTGCCGCTTCTGCCACTCTCCCTGTGCCAATCCTTCTTCCCCCGGCACCCGCGGCTCGCCCTCGTATATAACTATGTGTCGCCCAACATGAAGCTGCTGATTGCCCTGCATCACCGTTTTGAGCTCTGGACCGCGCCCGCATGGGTGCGTGAGCGCCTGCAAAAACAATTTCCGCAAATAGAAATCGTGCAGCTCCCCGACTACTCCGGTGTGACCGAGCAGATCCGGGACGCTGACGCGGCTCTGGCCTGGTCGCTGCGCCCGGAGCAGTTCCTTGCCGCGCGCAAGTTGCGCTGGATTCACTCCACCGCCGCCGCCGTGCACCAGCTTATGTTTCCCGAGCTTGTAGCCAGCGATGTAGTCGTCACCAACTCCCGCAAAGTACACGGGCCCGTGGTGGCAGAACAGGCTCTGGCCTTGATGTTCGCCGTGGCGCGCAAGATACCCGCCGCCGTCCGCTTTCAGCAGAAGCACGTTTGGGGACAGGAACGGATGTGGCTCGAAGGTCGAATGCCGGGAGAACTGCAGGACGCAACCCTGGGGCTGGTGGGCTTGGGCAGTATCGGGCGAGAGATCGCCAAACGCGCCGCTGCCCTGGGCATGCGTGTGCTGGCCGTGCGCGAGCATCCCGAGCGCGGCGGAGCCGAAGGCGTCGCTGCAGTCTACGGCCCTTCGCAGCTCAACGAACTGCTGGCCGCTTCCGATTACGTGGTGTTAGCCGCTCCCGTGACTGCCTCCACCCAGCGATTGATGAATGCCGCCCGCCTGGCGCAGATGCGTCCCACCGCCTGCCTGGCCAACGTCGGCCGCGGTGTGCTGGTGGACGAAGCCGCGCTCGCCGACGCCCTGCGCCAGAAAAAAATCGCCGCTGCCGCCCTCGACGTCCTCGAAAAGGAACCCTTGCCGCCCGACTCCCCGCTCTGGGACATGGATAACGTACTCATCACTCCCCATACCGGCTCCGTCACTCCCCGGATATGGGAGCGCCAGTACACACTGATTTCGGAGAATGTTCGCCGCTTCCTCGCCGGCGAGCCCCTGCTGGGCATCGTGGACAAAAACAAAGGCTATTGAAGTAGTGGCGTAATTAGAACCATAGCCGTTATTTCCTTCAGGCATAATGCTATTTCCGCCATGCTCCTGACCATTACCAACTCCAAACCGCCAGCAACGGATTTGGGCTACTTGCTGCACAAAAACCCGAGCCGGGTGCAGTCATTTGAATTGTCATTCGGCAAGGCTCACGTGTTCTACCTCGAGGCCGGCACCGAACGCTGCACAGCCGCTCTGTTGCTGGATGTTGACCCGGTCGGTCTGGTGCGCACCCGGCGCGGACCTGCCGGGGAAGGCGGCTTGTTGGATCAGTATGTCAACGACCGCCCCTATGTGGCCTCTTCATTTATGAGCGTGGCCATTGCCCGCATTTTTGCCTCGGCGCTCGGCGGTACGAGCAAGGATCGGCCCGAACTTGTCGGCGAAATCCTCCCGCTGAAAGCGGAGGTCGCGGCCTTGCCGTGCCGCGGGGGCGAACAGTTCCTGAGGAGGTTGTTCGAGCCGCTCGGGTATGAAGTCGCAGCTGTGCATCATCCTCTCGAGCAGCAGTTCCCCGAATGGGGCGAAGGCCCATACTACACGGTCGAATTGTCTAACAAGATCACACTGCAAAGCCTGCTAGCGCACCTCTACGTTCTGATCCCGGTACTGGACGCAGACAAGCACTACTGGGTGGGAACGGACGAAATCGAGAAGCTCCTTCGACGAGGTGAAGGCTGGTTGCAGTCGCATCCGGAGCGCGATGCCATCGTAAACCGCTATCTGCGTGGCCAGAGAAAGCTTACACGGGAGGCACTGGCTCGTCTGACGGAGGAAGACTCCATTGACCCGGATGAGGAACAGGAGAAGAAGGAGGAACAGGAGCAGGCCATCGAGACTCCAATCCGCCTTAACGATCTTCGGCTGCAGCAGGTTTTTTCGGAACTGAAGTCGAGCGGAGCAAGTCGTATCCTCGACCTCGGCTGCGGCGAGGGCAAGCTGCTTCGGGAACTCCTGAAGGATAAGCAGTTCTCAGAAATCGTGGGCGTGGACGTTTCCTATCGCACTCTGGAATTGGCCAGCGAGCGCCTTCACATAGACACTTTGCCGCCAAAGCAGAAGGAACGGTTCAAGCTGTTTCAGGGCTCGCTCATGTACCGGGACAAGCGGCTGGCGGGCTTTGACGCCGCTGCCGTGGTTGAGGTTATCGAGCACCTGGACGAGCCCCGGCTGGCGGCTTTCGAAAGAGTTTTGTTTGAGTTCGCCCGTCCCGCGACCATTGTGCTCACCACCCCGAATTCCGACTACAACGTGAAGTTCGAAACCCTTCCTGCCGGACAATTCCGGCATCGCGACCACCGCTTTGAGTGGACCCGCGAACAGTTCCGGCAGTGGGCGAGCGGAATTGCCCAGCGGTTCGGGTACAAGGTGGAAATCAAGCCCGTGGGGGAAGCGGACCCCAAACTGGGCCTCCAACGCAGATGGGGGTGTTCCGGCAGTGAAGATCAGTGTCCCCGAACTATCCCTGGTGCTGCTAATTGGGCCTTCCGGTTGCGGGAAATCCACGTTTGCTCGCCAGCAATTCAAGCCGACCGAGGTTTTGTCGTCCGACTACTGCCGGGGATTAGTCGCAGACAACGAGAACGATCAAGCCGTCACGAAAAGCGCGTTCGAAATCCTGCACTTTATCGTACGCAAGCGACTGGCAGCCGGCCGGCTCACAGTAATTGATGCCACCAACGTGCAACCCGAGTCGCGCAAGCCCCTGGTGGCGCTGGCGCGCGAGTTCCACGTGATGCCGATTGCCTTGGTGTTTGACTTCCCGGAGAAGCTCTGCCACGAACGCAACCGGAACCGTTCCGAACGAGATTTCGGCCCGCACGTGGTGCGCAACCAGTCTCAACAGTTGCGACGTTCCCTGCGCGGACTCGACCGTGAGGGGTTTCGCGGGGTTCACATCTTCAACTCGCCTGAACAATTGGACGGGCTGGAAATCGAGCGCCAGCCCATGTGGACCAACTTGCGCCATGAGCATGGACCCTTCGACATCATCGGTGATGTCCACGGCTGCTTCGAAGAACTGGAGGAATTGCTCACCACTCTCGGCTACCGCATTGAGCGGCTCGGCACCGGCTACCAGGTAAGAACGCCCCAAGGCCGGAAGGCGGTCTTCCTCGGTGACGTGGTGGATCGCGGACCCAGAATTGCGGACGTACTTCGCCTGGTGATGGACATGGTCGAAAGTGGAACTGCGTTGTGCGTTCCAGGCAATCACGACATGAAGCTGCTGCAGAAGCTGCGCGGCAGGGACGTTAAGATCGCACACGGACTGGCCGACTCCATCGCCCAACTCGACGGTGAAACTCCGGAATTCAAGAGCAAGGTGGTCGAGTTTCTGGATGGGCTTATCAGCCACTATGTGCTGGACGACGGCAAGCTGGTCGTAGCGCACGCGGGTATGAAGGAGGAAATGCAGGGTCGCGGCTCTGGCGCTGTGCGCTCCTTCGCCTTATTCGGGGAGACTAGTGGCGAAACTGACGAGTTCGGGCTGCCCGTGCGCTATAACTGGGCGGCAGACTATCGCGGCAAAGCCATGGTGGTGTACGGCCATACTCCAGTTGCGGAGCCGCAATGGCTGAACCGTACCATCAACATTGATACCGGATGTGTCTTCGGGGGAAAGTTAACGGCGTTGCGCTATCCGGAGAAGGACCTGGTCTCGGTTCCATCACACCATACTTATTACGAGCCGTCCAAGCCGCTGGCGCAGCCCGCTTCCGACTTGTCCCAACAGCACGAATACGACGATGTGTTGGACATCGAGGACGTCATTGGCAAGCGCATCATCGAAACCAGACTCTATGGCAACATAACCGTTCGTGAAGAAAACGCCATCGCCGCTCTGGAAGTGATGAGCCGCTTCGCCATTAATCCGAAGTGGCTCATTTACCTGCCCCCAACCATGTCGCCAAGCGAAACCAGCCAGCAGCCCGAACTGCTGGAATATCCCGCCGAGGCCTTTGCTTATTACGGCAAAGAACACATTGAGAAATTGATTTGCGAACAGAAGCACATGGGCTCGCGCGCGGTGGTCATAGTTTGCCGCGACAGGAAAGCCGCGCTGCGCCGGTTTGGAGTCGTTCAGGAGGATGTCGGATGCTGCTATACGCGGACCGGCAGGCGCTTTTTCCATGACATCGCGATGGAAAAGGAATTCCTTTGTCGGGTACAGGAAGCGGTCGGGAAAGCGGGCCTATGGGACGAATTGGTGACCGATTGGTTGTGCCTTGATTGCGAACTCATGCCCTGGTCGTCCAAAGCGCAGGATCTTCTGCGGCAGCAATATGCGCCCGCAGGCGCGGCAGCCCGCGCTGGATTGGCGGCCACGATTGCCGCCTTAAGAATAGCAAACGGCAATTTGCAGGATGTCACCACTCTCATTTCGCGTTACGAAGCTCGGCTCGAAATGGCGGACCGATACGTGGAAGCTTACCGGCGTTACTGCTGGCCGGTCCACTCGCTGGCCGACTTGAAACTCGCTCCCTTCCACGTTCTGGCCAGCGAGGGCGCCGTCCACATTGATAAAGATCACGCCTGGCATATGGAGATGGCAGCGAAGTTATCCGCCACCGACCCAGAGTTCCTGCTGGCTACACCACATCGGTTTATTGAGGTCGGCGATGACGCCAGTCGCCAGAACGGCATCGCGTGGTGGGAAGAGCTGACCGCCTCCGGCGGCGAGGGCATGGTAGTGAAGCCGCTCCAATTTGTAGCCAGAAATCGCCGTGGCCTGGTTCAGCCCGCTATCAAGTGCCGTGGGCGGGAATACCTGCGCATTATCTACGGTCCCGAATACACCGCGCCCGAACATCTGGAACGGCTGCGAGCGCGAGGCCTGGGGACCAAGCGGTCACTCGCGCTTCGCGAATTTGCCCTGGGCATTGAGGCTTTGCAACGATTCGTCGGCCGAGATCCGCTCCGGCGTGTCCACGAGTGCGTCTTCGGAGTTCTGGCGCTCGAAAGCGAGCCTGTTGACCCGCGTCTGTGAAATACCAGCTACTGGCGAATCACCTGCCGCCGTGATTTTTATCACTGCGCGCTGCCACCCAGAGGAACTACAAAGAGCCTAGGGTGGCCCACCATGCAGCCCGAGGTGCGCCACCCGAAGCGGAGGTGTCCCATGGCGGCGCTTCAGCTGGTTCCGCGCGTTTCCCTGAACAAAATCCTGTTCACCACTGACTTTTCCGACTACGCCGATCGCGCCTTGCCCTACGCCGTCGGTCTGGCACGCCATTACGGCGGCACTGTATTTGTGGCCCACGCCATCCCCCCGGAGCCGCGGCGTCCGTTGCCTCTGGAGCCCATGCCGCCTGAACTGGACGAACTGCGTTATGAGGCCAAGCACGCCATGGACGCCTTTGTTCGTTCCGCTCCCCTCGCCGGCGTGCGCTACGAGGTGGTTCTGGAGAAAGGCGAAATCGAGCCGGTTTTTCAGGACATGGTGAAGAACCATGCCATTGACTTGGTCGTGATCGCCACCCATGGCCGGGGCGGACTGAAAAAGCTGCTGCTGGGCTCGGTGGCGGAGAAAATTTTTCGTACCGTTAATTGCCCGGTTCTGACCATCGGCCCGGACGTGAAGCGCAATGAACTCGCCGCCGGTAAGCTGCAGCGCATTATTTATGCCAGCGACCTCAGCGCCGCGTCCCTGCACGCTGTGCCTTACGCGCTCGCGCTGGCAACGGACTATGGCGCCCAGCTAAGTTGCATCCACGTGATCGAGGACATCACCACCATTCCTCTTTACTACCGGGAGCGCGCCATGCGCGATGCCCGCGAGGAACTGGAGAAGCTGGCCCCGGACGGCGCCGGCTTGGCCAGCGAACCGCAGATCGTGGTGGTCAGCGGCGAGCCCGCGGAGAAAATTCTGCAGCTGGCGGCTGACCTGGACGCCGGCCTCATCGTGATGGGAGCCCGTCAGCAGGCATCAGCGCGGCTGATGGCGCATCTTCCCTGGGCCTGCACTCACAAAGTCATCTGCCATGCCAACTGCCCGGTGCTCACGGTGCGCGCCGGGCCGCACTAGGAGGCTGGCTGCTATCCATTCACCCGCCAATTTTCAGCCGAGCTGTCCAGAGAAGGAGAAATGCCATGCAGCGGCGCGCGAAATGTCAGCTAGAAAAAACCATGATTTTTGCCGGCGGATTGAGCTTGGGCGCTCGCCTTATGTATATGTTCGATCCTCAACACGGCCGGCGGCGGCGTGCTATGGCCCGCGACCGCGCCGTTTGGCTTGCGCATCAGGCCGAGCTTACCGTAGACCGCGGCGTGCGCGACTTGTTCCACCGCGCGCAAGGCGCGGCCGATGAAACCCTCTCTCTGCTCTCTCCCCAGCCGGTTTCCGACGAGGCGCTGCACGAGCGGGTGCGCAGCCGCCTGGGCAGGGCCACTGCCCATCCACATGCCATTGAAGTAGAAGCTATGGATGGGCGGGTCACCCTGACCGGTGATGTGCTGCACGATGAACTGCGGCGCGTCCTCTGGGCGGTGCGCGCGGTGCCGGGAGTGAAGCACGTGGAGAACCGGCTGACCGCGCACCAGCAGGCCGATGTTCCCTACCTGCAAGGCGGCACTCCACCGCCGGCCCCGGAGTTGCTGCAGGAATCCTGGGCGCCGGCCACGCGCGCGCTGGCGGGCACAGGCGGCGGCTTGTTGCTCGCTTATGGCGCCTGGCGCCGGGGATGGCAGGGCCTCGGGCTGGGCCTTTTGGGCATCAACCTGCTCGGCCGCGCGCTCAGTAACGTCGGTCCGCGGCATCTGTTGGGCCTGGGCGATCCCCAAGCGGCGGGCATTCGCGTGCAAAAAACAATTCACGTGGATGTTCCCGCGGAGGCGGTTTTCGAACTGCTGGCCGATCCGGAAAAGCTGCCGCTCATTATGTCGCACGTCCTGGCGGTTAAGAAGTTGGACGATAACCGCTACCGCTGGACGGTAGCGGGGCCGGCCGGCACGCCTCTGAGTTGGGACGCCGAAATCACCGAGAAGATTCCCAACAAGATGCTGGCCTGGAGCAGCCTGCCGGGCGCGGTAGTGCCGAACTCCGGCGTGGTGCAACTCGACACTGAAAATGCTGGCACGCGCGTGCACATTCGCCTGGCCTATGTGCCGCCGGCAGGCGCAATTGGGCACGCCATCGCCACCATTTTTGCCGCGGACCCCAAGCACGCCC
>DATEGI010000204.1:0-9687 GCA_035280205.1 Terriglobales bacterium
ATCACCGATGTGAGCAATGCGTCGCGCACGATGCTGTTCAACATTCATCGATGCAAGTGGGATGAAGAGCTATTGCGGTTGCTGGAGATCCCGCGTTCTTTGCTGCCTGAGGTGCGCGCATCGAGCGAAGTTTATAGCGAAGTGACCACTACACTCGGGCTTGGTTCGATTCCGATCGCGGGAATTGCGGGAGATCAGCAAGCTTCGCTTTTCGGGCAGCGATGCACCGCGCCCGGCTTGGCGAAAAATACTTATGGGACTGGATGTTTTCTGCTGCAGAACACGGGGCGGGAGGCGGTTCCATCGAAAAATCGATTGGTCACGACGGTGGCATGGAAGATTGGCGACGCGGTGGAATATGCACTCGAGGGAAGCGTGTTTATCGGCGGCGCGGTGGTGCAGTGGCTGCGCGATGGATTGCACATAATTCAAAATTCCAATGACGTCGAGACACTTGCCAATTCAGTTTCTGATAACGGCGGAGTGTACATGGTGCCAGCGTTCGTTGGGTTGGGTGCTCCGCACTGGGACCAGTATGCGCGCGGGGCGATCTTCGGGATTACGCGGGCGACGACTTCAGGGCACCTGGCCCGAGCGGCTCCAGATGATGGATGGCGACGTTTCGCCACAGACTCATGCCACCATCAGTAAGCAGTTGGACGATCCGAAGATCACGCAGCGGCGCTTGGATGATCCGCCGCGTTCACCCAACGTGGGCGTCATCGCGGGCCTACTGCTGGGCTCGCCCGAATTTCAGCGGAGGTGAAGCAGCTGGCTAGCCGACTAGCTTACTAGCTGACTAGCTCCGGTAACTGCGGTATTTAGCTTTTAGATCTTAGCGAGATACTAAGAGCTAAGAGCTGAGAGCCAAGAGCTAAGAGCCAAGAGCTAACGGCTAAGAGCTAAGAGCCACGAGCTCCAGCCAGTCAGCTAGGCAGCTATTCAGCTGGGAGCTACTATGACCATCACCCGTCGTGCCTTTCTAAAATCCGGCGCCTTAGCCGTAGTCGGCACCGCCGCTATTCCCGCCTTCCTGCGCCGGGCCGCGCAGGGCGCAGAATCGCCTGGCACTCGTACGCGCCGCCTGGTGGTTATCTTTCAGCGTGGCGCCGCCGATGGACTCAACATCGTGATCCCGCACGGCGAGCGTTCCTACTACGCCATGCGTCCCACCATCGCTATTCCGCGTGGCTCCGAGTTGGACCTGGACGGCTTTTTCGGTCTGCATCCCGCCATGAGCGCCTTACAGCCTCTATTCCGCGAGCGGCGCCTGGCCATTATCCATGCTGCCGGCTCGCCCGACCATACGCGCTCCCATTTCGACGCTCAGGACTACATGGAGTCTGGCACGCCGGGGGTGAAGTCCACCGAGGACGGCTGGCTGAACCGCAGCCTGACCGCTCTGCCGCAGGAAGGCAGTGCGCCCTTTCGTGCCGTCGCCCTCGGTCCCACCATGCCGCGCATTCTTTCCGGCCGCGAGCCCGCGGTAGCGCTCAACAACATCAACGACTTCGGCGTAGGCGGCCGCGGCCCCGCCTCTGCCCCACTCAGCAACACCTTTGAGGCCATGTACGCGCAGTCGGTGGACGCGGTTCTGCACGGCACCGGGGCGGAGACTTTCGAAGCGGTCAAAATGCTGAAGTCCGCCGACCCGCAGCGCTACACGCCCGCCGCGGGCGCCGATTACCCGCGCGGCCGTTTCGGGAACAGCCTGCAGCAGCTGGCACAGCTCATCAAGGCCAACGTCGGTGTGCAGATCGCCTTTGCCGACATCAGCGGCTGGGACCACCACGTCGACGAAGGTTCCACCCAGGGCCAGTTGGCCAACGTGCTGCGTGATTTTTCTCAATCCTTGGCCGCTTTCTGGACCGACCTGGGCGACCTCGGAGGAGACACCGTAGTGGTTACCATGTCGGAATTCGGGCGCACTGCCCGCGAGAACGGCAATCGCGGCACCGACCATGGTCACGCCAACGTTATGTTTGTTGTCGGCGGGCCGGTTCGCGGCGGTAAAGTCTACGGTCAATGGCCGGGGCTGGAGCCGGAACAGCTCAATGAAGGCCGCGACCTGGCGCTGACTACTGACTTCCGCCGCGTGCTCGGCGAGGTGCTTTCGCGCCACGTCGGCAATCAGGATCTGGCCAGTGTGTTTCCGGGATTTGACAATAGCGCAGCAGGATTTCTGAATTTGCTTGGATGAAAAAAGGTTTCGAAGTTTCAACATTTCAAAGTTTCAGGATGCGGGCTGCTCCGGTGGGCTGAACCTAAGAGTTCTACAACGCGAAACCTTGAAACCTGTGAAACTCTGAAACCTTGACCCGCAAAGCCTTACCCCCGCCAAATTCCCTTCTAGCCCAGCCACAAAACGAACCTGAGTTGCTACTAGGCCGCTGCCGGGGCTGGTATCATCCTGTCAACAACGCCACTCAACTGAATACCCCAGGAACAAAATTTGTGATCGGAGGCAGCAGTGTTGAAATCGCTTATTGCATCAGCGCTTTTGTGGTGCTTTCTAGGCCTGGGCAGCGCGCTGGCGGCTGATAATCAGATTCTCGCGGAAGTCAGGTTCTCCGGCGCCACCAGCGTGGAGCGCAACGCCGGCGTTTGGGTTGACGGTCAATATGTGGGTTATCTCGACGAGCTAAAAGGCGATAAGCAAATCCTTCTCCTTCCCGGCAAGCACGAGTTTGCCGTGCGCCAGGCCGGGTACAAAGATTTCACCGAAGAATCGGTGCTGGAACCGGGCCAGGTTGTCATGATGAAGGTCAGGCTGATGAAGGACACCAGCCTGCCCATGCCCACGCAAACTGCCGAGCTGAAAATTTCTGTAAAACCGGGCCGGGCCGCCGTCTTCATTGACGACCGCTTCATCGGCCACGCTGACGAATTTTCCGGCCTCGGCCACGGCCTATTGGTTACGCCTGACAAGCACCGGGTACGTATTGCTCTTCCCGGCTACCAGACCTTTGAAACCGAAGTTACAGTTCGTGCCAACCAGAAACTGAAAATAGAAACCGAACTAGTAAAGGGCAGCATCACGCAGGCGGGGCCGATGATCAGCCAGAAGTAGCACACCACCGCAGCGCAGTTAAGCGGCGCCTCTCTCCCGGCGCCGCTTTTCTGTTCCTGAGCTCTGTTGACGCCCCCAATCCATCGTTCCCTCCGCAGCGTCTTTCGCTCGCTCGATCCATCCTCCTTGTTTTGTAACCAGTCCTGCTTCACGAGGGTCAGTCTAAGCGCCGCAGCGACTCATTAAGCGCTCTAGTCGAATCGTGATATGTGTGCGAGCACTCTCAACTGCACAACCCCTCTGCATGACTGTGCAACGCCTCTGCTTGGCCAACGCCGGAAGGCGCCGTTGGCCATCACTTGGTGGCTTGTGGCGGGTGGCCTGTTACTGGTCTTCCTGCTGGGCAACCATCCTCTTCTGAGTGGACGCGAGGCTTTGATCTGGGATGCGGAAGACTTGTTTGCCCCCGAATACACCCTGGTTGCCGATCATGCTCGTGCCGGGCGGTTCGTGCTTTGGGACCCCTGGATCGCCGCCGGTGCGCCCGACTACGCCGAGCCTGAACTAGGCACCACCTCCCCTATTCAATTCGGTCTGGGAGCAATCACCGGGGGAACGGAATCCGGATTTCGCCTGTACTTCTTACTGATTTGGCTGCTGGGCCCGCTGGGACTCGTTCTTCTCGGCCGCCACTTCAGGGCCGCCCCATGGTTAGTCTTCGTGGTTGCCACGGGATTTGCCTTTTGCGGTTTCTATACCGGTCACGCTCAGCATGTATCGTCCATTTACACCTTCTCATTATTTCCCTGGGTACTATGGCGCTTTGATGTCGGTCTGGTAAGCAGGCGCTGGTGGCCTGCCGCTCAAAGCGGCTCTCTTTGGGGACTGTCCGCGTTGGGCGGCTACCCTGAACTGGTCATCCTGACCGCAGGGTTCCTGTTCATTTGGGCCTTGGCTCGCTGCAGTGTTCGGTTTCCCGGCGCCATTGCCGATCATCCCACCGAAATTGCCTCTGACCCTCCATCGCTTCGCCATGGCCTGGCATCTCTGGCAATCGTCGCCGTTGTGGGCACGGTTGTGCTGCTCCCCCCGTATGTCGCTTTTTTCGCCGAAGGACACGGCTACAGCGATCGCGTGGGGCCGCGTTCACGCCAGGAAGCTGTGACGTCCAATGCCACTCCCGCTTCGGCTTTTCTCACCTTCTCCAGCACCTACCTGACGACTTTGAGAATGCCGGAGTACCGCAATCTGGCTTTGTGGCCGAAAAGTGATGTCTCGCTGACGAACATCTATCTCGGCTCGCTGATTCCCATCCTGGCCGTGTTCGCCATCATCTGCCGGCCCCGTTCGCCCGCCCATTGGTTTCTGGTTGGGGTTACGGCCTTCTGTTTCGTCTGCGCGGTGGGCGGCCAGTTGCCACTCCGCGGATGGCTCTACGATTTTCTGCTGCCCACGCGCTACTTTCGCAACCCATCTCTGTTCCGCCAGTATGGCATGTTCTCTATTGCGCTTCTGGCGCTGTGGGCATCTGACGATTTGCGCTTAGCTGTGCGTCAGCCTTTGAGCCGGGCATGGAAATACCTCGCCGTCACCGCGGGTGTGCTCACCGCCGCTGCTGTTCTGGCGTATTTCTACATTGTGTCACTCGTTAACAATCGCGGCGCGCTGTTTCCGCAGGCCACCAGAGACTCTGCGCTCATTTGGATCAGCGCCTTCGTCGTCGTATCGGTGTGCTGGATTGTTCCGCGTACCCGAAAACTGTTCCCGGCAATGTTGGTCCTTCTGGCCATCGGCCATGCCTTTTTCACCATCCGCCTGGCTCGCCCGACCATGTCTTCCAGTCGCTCAACCCGGGAGGTGTGGACGAAAATAGACGCGGCCCACACCAGGCGGCTTGACGTCCGACTGCAGCGGCAGGTAGTACCCCCTATTTGGATTGGCGCCTTCGCGAACAACGAGAATGTGCCGCTGAAGATTCCGACTTTTTTCAATTATGAGACGATGACGAATCGTTTTCAGGAAGACTTCCTCGGTCACCCGGTGCTGCTGGCGATGAGCACGGGTGACAACCGCATTTGGTTTTCTCAGGTTGCAGCCACAGCATCTCCGACGGATCCTCCTTATGATGCCTTCGTGCAGAGGAGCAATCAGCTGGGTGTGCCCGTCATTGTTGTCCATCCCCGGGCGGAGATGGCTGACCTCCGTTTCCACAACCAACATACACGCAACGATGCTGCTGAGCTTAATGCCATCGAGCATTTGCCCCCAGCGCAGCGCATTCCGGCGCGCCTCTTACGCTACACGCCCAATCACCTGGATTTGCAGGTCAACTGTCCCACCCCGGGCTGGCTGCTGGTGACTGATCGGTGGGCCAATGGCTGGCAAGTCACGGTCAACGGCACACCTGCGGAATTGTTCGGCGCCGATTTTATTTTTCGGGTGGTAAGAACAAACGCCGGCAGCAATGTGGTGAAATTCTCCTACCGTCCGGCGGGTTGGCCCTGGCTGCTGGCGATAAGTTGGGGTCTGCTTGCGGCTGTGTTGGTCAGCACGGCAGCCCAACTGGTCCGTCAGTTGGCACAACCGCCGGCGATTGACGGAATCAGAAGCACCTCGTCGCCGTCGCGGAAACGGTAGTCGCTTCCTCCGAGGAAGCGTATGTCTTCCTCGTTCACATACACGTTCAGAAATCGCCGCAGCTGCCCCTGCTCGTCACAAATATGGCGCTGCAGTTCGGGATAGCTCTGGCCAAGTTGTCCGAGCAGCTCAGGAAGGCTGCCCGCATTGCACGAAATTTGCCCCGCTCCGCTGGTGTGCTTGCGTAGCGGGGTGGGAATGTGGACTTGAATGCTCATAAGAATGCTCCTGAGAGAAATAGTTTCGAGTTCGCGTTTCAAGTGTTTGAACAGAAGGTTTCAAAGTTTCGCAGGTTTCAAGGTTTCGCAACCAAAACTGCTGCCCCGAGGGTTTAACCTTGAAACCCTGAAACACTGAAACCTGTGAAACCTTTCCCATCACACTGCCACCGCCTCCGCCTCATCCGCAATGTGCTCCTGAAACGCCGCCAGCTTCGCCGGAATTGGCTCCGGCAGCTCCAGTCGGCCACTGAGTGCTTCCACGGTTTTCAGTCCATTGCCGGTAATGCAGAGCACGGTAGTCTCGTCCGGCGAAATGCGGCCCTGGGCGAATAGCTTTTTGGCAACTCCCACGGTCACGCCCCCCGCGGTTTCGGCAAACACGCCTTCCGTTGCTGCCAGCAACTGCATGGCATCCACCACTTCCTTATCGGAAACATCTTCAGCTGTGCCGCCGCTGCCGGTAATGGTTTTGATCGCATAGTGCCCGTCGGCAGGGTTTCCGATAGCCAGCGAGCGCGCCACCGTATTGGGTTTTTGTGGCTCGAAGTCCGTCCGCCCGGCTTTCACCGCCGTGCTGATGGGCGAGCAGCCCGTGGCCTGCGCGCCAAAGAACTTCACTGGCTTCGGCTCCACCAGCCCAACCTTCACCAGTTCATCGAATGCCTTCCTGATCTTGGTTATCAGCGAGCCCCCGGCCATGGGAACCACAATGTTGTCGGGTAGCCTCCAGCCCAGCTGCTCCGCGATTTCATAGCCCACCGTCTTCGAGCCTTCAGAGTAGTACGCCCGCAGGTTCACGTTCACGAAACCCCAGTGATAGGAATCGGCAATCTGCGAGCACAGCCGATTCACCTGGTCGTAGTTGCCGGATACGCGCACCAGGCGCGCCCCATAAACCTGCGTGTTGATGACCTTGGCCGACTCCAGATCGGCGGGAATAAGTACGCACGCGCGTAACCCGGCGCGGGCGGCCTGTGCTGCCACCGCGTTGGCCAGGTTCCCGGTGGAGGCGCAGCCCACCACGTCAAAACCGAAACGGCGCGCTTGTGCCAGCGCCATGGCCACCACACGGTCTTTAAAGCTCAAAGTGGGGAAGCAGAAGCAATCGTTCTTGAGGAGGAGGCGGCGGGAACGGAATTCGCGGGCCAGGTGCGGGGCGGGAACCAGCGGGGTGGAGCCGATGGGCAATGTAGCCTCGTACCCATCTGGGATCGGCAGCAGCTCCCGGTAGCGCCAGATGCCCGGAGCTCGCCGCGCGATCGCTTCCCGGGTCAGGCATGTTCGAATGTCGTCATAGTCATAGCTCACTTCCAGGGGAGAATAGCATTCCTCGCATACTGCCGAGGGCTGGTTGCCGACGCTTGTTCGGCATTCGCGGCACTGAAGTTCATATCTCTCTGTCATCGTTTCCTCGCTACGGCATACTGCCGGCTGGCCGGCAGTAATGGTTCGGGTGCGTGGTTCGCACCTCTCGTTAAGAACTGGTCACAATCGGCATGCGCAAAGGCCGTTCCGCCAGCACTCCAGCTTCATGCGCTTCTTCCAGAACTTTATCCAGCGCCTGCGTCGAACACTCCTCCACCACCAGCCCCAGGCTGGGCCGCCTGTCATGCGGGTCAGGATGATGCAGCAACCCGCGCAGGCTGATGCCGCTGCCGGTCAGGGTGCGCCGCAACGCCGCCACCGCATCGGTCGTTTGCGCCGGCGTGACCCGCACATAGTGGCGGCAACGGAAATCGTTGCTCACCGGTACTGCCTCCAGCGCCGGTCCGGGCAGAGCCGCTGGCCGCGATTGGGCTACGGCCAGCAAGTCGGAAACCACCGCCACCGCCGTGGGCGCCCCACCCGCTCCGGCACCGGCAAATACCGTTTCACCACCATACTTCCCGGTGGTGACCAGCACATTCTGATTGTTGCGCGCGGAACCCAGAGGCGAATTGGCCCTCACCAGCGTTGGCCCAACCTCGGCCAGCAGCGTGCCAGACTTCAGTTCGGCACGCGCCACCTGCCGGATCGTGTATCCAAGCTCGCGGGCATAGCGGAAATCGGCCGGCTGCACCCGCCAAACCGTGTGAGCCGCGATCTGTTCCGGGTCAGCCTGCAAATGGAATCCCGTACGCACCAGGATGGCCAGCTTGGCCCGCGCATCCAGGCCGTCCACGTCGTCGGTCGGATCAGCCTCGGCATAGCCGCGTTGTTGCGCTTCCCGCAGTGCCACGTCCAGCGTCACACCACGGCTCTCCATGGCGTGCAGGATGTAGTTGCAGGTTCCGTTGAGGATTCCACAAAGCTGCAACAGTCGGTCGCCGCTCAGCCCGGGGCTCACGCCGCACAGCACCGGCACTCCTCCAGCCACCGCGGCGCCGAATTCCAGCCGGCAGCCCTGCCTCCGCGCCAACTCCAGCAACTCCGGCCCGTGCGCCGCGATCAGCTTCTTGTTGGCGGTTACCACCGACTTGCCCAGCAATAGCGCCCGTTTCACCCAGGAATAAGCTGGCTCGATCCCACCCGCCAGTTCCAATACCACATCGGCGTCGGAAGCCAGCGCTTGCTCGACGTCGTCAGTCCAGCACACCTCCGGCGAGACCCAGGGTACACGTTTGCGGTCCACCCGCCGGTTATAAATCAGCTCCAGCCGCAGTTGCGAGAACGAGCCGCCCTGGAGAATGGTGGCCACAGCGCGCCCTACCGTTCCAAAACCCAGCAGCGCAACCCGGCAAGGTTCCTGCGCCACCAGCGGCCGTGCCGGTTGCTCGCCAAAATCAAGAGCCGGGCTGGCATTCATTGCACACCTGCCTGGGAACGATGGCTGACTGCTTCTTCGGTTACGGAGAAAAATAGGCTATGCAGGCGCCGCACCGACTCTGCCGCCTGGTCCTCATCCACCACCAGCGTCAGGTTGCGCTCTCCCTCGCCCGGACATGCCAGCCGCACCTCAATGCCGCTGAGCGCGCGGAAAATCTGCCCCACTACGCGGGTGCGCCGACCGATACGGTCGCCGAATACGCGCACAATCGCCTTATGGTTCTCGCTCTGAACTTCCGCCACATCGTGCAGGGTACGCTCCAGTTCGCGGACTGCCTGCTTGGAGTCGGTCAGCAGAACCGCGCTGCGCTGCGAAAGCGAGCACAGTTCCAGGTTGTAGCCTTCGCAGGCCCTTAAAATTTGGCCCAGGGTATGCGCATCACCCTGCCGTCGCAGGCGTGCTTGCACGATCACCACCCCGCGCTTGGCGGTGATAGCGCGAACTTCAGGCTGCGCGTCTTCGGGCACAATGCGCGTTCCTCGGCTTTGAGGCCGGCGCGAGTTGCGTACATAGACCGGAATGTTCTTTTCCGTGGCCGGCAGCAGCGTGGCGGGATGCAGCACTTTGGCTCCGGCCTGCGCCAGTTCCTCCGCCTCCGCAAAGCTGATGGTGGGGATAAGCCGGGCATCGGGGCACAGGCGCGGGTCGGCGGTCATGATCCCATCCACGTCGGTCCAGATCTCCAGCGCGTGAGCGCCTAACCCCGCGGCAACTAGGGCGGCGGAAAAATCCGAGCCCCCGCGGCCCAGAGTGGTGGGCGTACCGTCCGTGGTGGCCGCAATAAAGCCGCCCAACACGGAAACCCGGCCTGCTCTCAGCACAGGCAAAACCAGTTCCCGCAGGCGGCGATCAGTTTCCTCGCGCAGGGGAGCGGCGCAACCGTAGGCTTCGTTAGTAACCAGGCATTCGCGGGCATTTACCCACGTCGCATCGTTGCCGGCCCCGCGCAGGGCCTCGGCGAGAAGACGGCTGGAGAGAACTTCACCGGCTCCCACCAGGCGGTCGGAGGTGCG
>DATEGI010000205.1:0-18258 GCA_035280205.1 Terriglobales bacterium
TGATTCAACCGGTGGCGCCCATGTCCGTCTACGGCGTGCTCAGCACGCGTGCCCGCGGGCACGTGGTCACCACCATCCTCATCGCCATGGTGGCCATGCTCTTCACCGCCATCAGCTATGGGCGCATGGCCCGCGCCTATCCCAGCGCCGGCTCGGCTTTCACCTACGTGGGGCAGGAGATCAATGCCGGCCTCGGCTACGTAACCGGCTGGAGCATGGTGATGGATTACATGCTCAATCCCATGATCTGCGTCATCTGGTGCAGCCAGCAGGCGGTTACCTTCGCCCCCGGCGTGTCCTACTGGATATGGGCGGTTTTCTTCGCGCTGCTGTTCACTTTTATCAACATGCGCGGCATCAAGACCTCGGCGCGCGTGAATGCCGGGCTGGCCCTGGGCATGGGCGTGGTGATCGCCATCATTTTCGTGACCGCGGCCCGCTATATTTTCGGCGCTCCCCATGGCACAGGATTCTTCACTAGCCCGTTCTATAACCCGGCGACCTGGTCCACCAAGGCGGTGCTGGGCGGAACCTCCATTGCCGTCCTCACCTACATCGGGTTTGACGGCATCTCGACCTTGTCGGAGGAAGCCGAGAATCCGCGGCGCAACATTCTGCTGGCCACTGTGCTCACCTGCCTGGTTATCGGCCTGCTCTCCGCGGCCGAGGTATATGTGGCCCAGTTGCTGTGGCCGATCTCCCGGCCCTACCCCAACGTAGATACAGCTTATGTCTACGTAGCCGCTGTGGCCTGGAAGCCTTTGCTGGTGATTGTCGGCGTTACGCTTCTCGTGGCCAACTTCGGCTCCGGCATGGGCGCGCAGTTGGGCGCGGCCCGCCTGCTTTACGGCATGGGGCGCAGCAATGCGCTTCCTAAATCATTTTTTGGCGCCATTGATGCCCGGCGGCACATTCCACGCAACAATGTGCTGTTTGTCGGCGGACTGGCGCTGGCGGGAGCGTTCCTGCTGCCAGTGATGGCGGGAAGCCAGAACACCGGCTATGGCCTGGGCGCGGAGATGCTGAATTTTGGCGCCCTCATCGCTTTCATGGGGGTGAATGCCGCTGCCTTTGTGCGCTATTACCTGCGCAACCCGGAGAAGAAACTGACCAACCTGATTCCGCCAGGAATTGGCTTCTTCGTCTGCCTGCTGCTGTGGCTGAATCTGAGCACCCCCGCCAAGATCGCGGGCAGCATCTGGATGGGCGCGGGCATTGCTTACGGGGCGTGGAAGACCAGGGGCTTCAAAGGCGAATTGGTGGACTTCGATATCCCCGCCGAAGAGTGATTATTCACCACAGAGGACACAGAGCACACAGAGGAAATTAGAAATCAAGCAATTGCCGGCTTTCTTTGACCTTTACTTAAAGAAGCACAATCACTCAATTTCGCCCCAAAATCCTACTGTGGTTTTTCTTTATTTATTTCCTCTGTGCTCTCTGTGTCCTCTGTGGTGAAAAAAGTTACTGTGCGGCGGCGGGCGCCACGTTCCAGCCGCTCACCTCCACCACCGGCCTCTCCCCTCCCAGGTCGCTCGAACGGTAGCTGATGCTCACATCCCTCTTTTCGCCCGGCAGCAGGGAGAAGTAATTGTCCTGGTAAATTACCGGCAACACCTCCTGCCCGCCCTTGCCCTTGGCCAGCTTCAGCCGAACGAAGAACGCCAGCGACTTGCCCGGATTCGACAGCGTCACGTGAGTTACGTCATTGCCGCCCTCCTGCCCGCTGTGGCTCGACACGTTCAGCTTTGCCGGGGGCAACTTCTTCAGCCCGCTGTAGTCGGCGAACTGCGCCGTCGGCGTGTAGTACCAGGTGGACTTCTCCCAATCCAGCTTTTCCGGTTTGGTGGACAGCCAGTAGGTGTTGGTGCTCAGCCGCTTGCCCGCCGAATCATCAACCGTCAGGCGCAGGAAGTAGGTCGGCGTCAGGCCGTCAATATTGGGCAGCGTGAATAGCTTCTGGCTGCTGTCCGGGCCAGCATCCACAGTCACCTGCTTGTTAAATTTCTGAGCCATGTCCAGGTTGTAGATCGTGGCCGTTACTTTCAGACCATTCGCCGGCGTGTACTGGCTGCTGACCAGCGTAATGGAATGGTCGTCGTAGTCGTACTGGGCGTGCAGCAGTTCGGTGGCTTTTTTCGCGCCAAAGTAGCCGCCCGCCGGCTGCAGGTAATAGTCAAACAGGTGCCAGATTACCGAGGGCCAGGCGTTGTTCAGCATCCACTGGATCACGCCGGTGGAGTTGTACTTGTCGCGGCTGTAGGCCTCGAACATGGCGCGAATGCCCTCATAGTTCATGAGCTGCGCCTTCATTTCGTAATCCTTCAGGTCGGTAGCGGCGCCGTAGCGCGCGTTCAAGGCATCGCTATAAACTTTCACGTTCTTAAAGGCGCCACCGCCGGCGTGGTAATCCCACACTTCGCTGATGGGCCACAGTTTTTCTTTGGGAATGAATTTCTCAAGGCTCTCCGTAACGGGGATCGCCGGCCCGGGGCTGGTTTCGGTGTTGAAACCATAAGCGCCGCCGCGCGTCTTGTCCGTCTCCCAATACGACGGCGCGACGTACTCATACGGCCCGGTCATCTTCACCCCGCTGTTGCCGGTCACCGAGGTGGGCTTGGCGGTGGCGGAAGAAACCACCGGGTTCGGCCAGCGGCACGCCTTGAGCACATTCAGATAGTTTTGCTCTACATCCGGCGGGGGCGGATTGTCGCTGCCATCCAGCCAGACGAAAAGGCTGGGATGGTTGCGCAGGCGGCGAATCTGGTCGCGCAGCGACTCCTGCGAGATATCGAAATTTTCCGGCGGCCACTTGGGCCACTTTTCCCAGGCATCGCAGCAGCACCAGCCCGCCATGATGAGGATTCCGTAGCGGTCGGCCAGGTCAAAGAAGTGGTCGGTCTCGAGTTTGCCCTCCAGGCGGATGGTGTTGAGGCCCATGTCCTTGGTGAGGCGGAACTCGCCTTCCAGGCGCTGCGGGTTCTGGCGCAGCATCATGTCGGGCGACCAGCCGCCGCCGCGGATCACAATGCGCTTGCCGTTGATGCTGAACACGCGGTAGCCGTTGGGATTCATCTCCGAAGTGACCTGGCGGATGCCGAACTTCGTGTCCTGCTGGTCGGAAATTCCGCCGTCGGTGTCGAATTCCAAGTGCAGGTCGTAGAGGTTCTGCGCGCCCATCTGCCACGGCCACCATAACTTCGGATTAGAGATGTTGAGCTGAGAGTTTTGCTGGGGCGTGAACTCCACTTCTTTGGTTTCATTGGCCGCGAGTTCAACCGGTTGATGGAACTGAACGTCCCCTATGCCGCCTTTCAGCATGCCTTTCACCGGCTGCCCGGTGGCGTTGTGCAACTCGGCGGTGACGGTGAGGTGTGCGCTGGATAGCGAGGGGATATCCACGTCAGTAACGACGTGCGGATGCCGCACCTCAACCGGCCCGCTGGTGGCCAGATACACCCCGCGCCACAATCCCATGTCCTTGTCCGGCGGCAGGGGATTCCAGTCCACAAAGGTGATGGCCAGGTCGGTAGCCTCGGGAGCGAAAACCTCCACCGCCAGGGCATTCTTCTCGCCCGGGTGGATGGCATCGGTGACGTTGAACTCCCAGGTGCGCCACATGCCCGCCACGTTCTTATCGCTGGCGATCTGCTTGCCGTTCAGCCAGATGTTGGCGCGATAGTTGATGCCCTCAAAGTTCAGCCACACCTGCTTACCTTTGTAGCTGGCGGGCACTTCAAATTCCGTCCGATACCACCAGGGCACAGCGAAGGGGCTGCCCGGCGGCATGGGCATATTGGAAAAATTCTCCCCGGCGGGGTAGGTGGTGCCGGGAATCTGGCGCAGGTTCATGCCGAAATCCGGGTTGGGGTAGACGTGATGGTTCACCAGAGTGGTCAGCACCGTTGCCGGAGCAGTGGTCGTATACCAGCCGGTAGTGCTGTGGGCGGGAAGGGAAAGCATCTGGCCGCTATCGCTGACCCGGGCCGACGACTGCAGAGTCCAACCTTCCGCCAGAGGCAGCCGGGTCTCCTGCGCCAGGCAGACGGTGGAAAGTAAAAAGCTGAAAGAAAACGAAACCAGCAGTAACCGGGCAGACAAGACTTTGCTCACTAGCACCCTCCGGAAAAATGATACAGGCGGACCATACATTATCGGCCTGCGTGTCAAACTGTGCCTGGACAGGGCCTCAAGATCCTGACGCGCCCGCTTTCCACGCTCAGGGCGAAGCGGGCAACACTCGTTTATATATAATAGAAGCTCCTGCGATTAAGTCTGGAGTAAGTAAAAAACAACATGATTCGATTTCTGCAAACCCCCGGTCCTGTTAAGAAAGTGGTTTTAGGCGGCCTCCTGGTTGTTATCTGCGCTGCCATGGTCATTGTGCTGGTTCCTGGCGGCATTCTCGGAGACGCATTCGGCTTCCAGAGCGACCTGGGAAAGAACGTGGTGGCCAAAGTCGGCGCTGACGAGATCAGCGTCACCGAGGTGCAGCAACAGGCGCGCAACATGGGCCGGCAGCAGTTTCCCCGCGGCTTGCCCGACGCCCTCATGCCCTTCCTGATTCAGCGCGCCACCGAAAACCTGATTACCCAAAGGGCCATGCTGGTGGAGGCGCAGCGCCTGGGGTTGAGCGTCAGCAATGCCGAACTGCAGGACGAACTGCAGCATGGGCAGTTCGGATCCGAATTGTTCCCCAACGGCAACTTTATTGGCGACCAGGCCTACGACGAGTTCGTTTCCCAGTTCAGCATGAGCGTGCCCCAGTTCGAACAGGCGATGAAGGACCAGCTCCTGCGGCAGAAGCTGTTGGACATGATTTCAGGCACGGTGATCGCCTCCAATGCTGAACTGGAGCAGCAGTTCGAGAAGGACAACACCAAAGTTAAGTTCCAGTATGCCGTGCTGACCACCGACCAGCTGAAAAAGCAGATCCATCCTTCCGAGGCGGAGCTGAAAGCCTTCTACGAGAAGAACAAGCAGACCTACGTCAACTCCACACCCGAGCAGCGCAAAGTCCGCTACATCCTGATTGATGCCGGCAGACTGGCCGGCGAAGTAAAGGTCGCCCCTGACGACCTGCAGCGCTACTACAACGAGCACATGGACGAATACCGGGTGCCAGAGCAGGTTGAGGTGCGCCACATCCTTATTAAGACGCCGCCCCCGGGTCCGGATGGCAAAGTTGATCCCAAGGCGGTAGAGGCGGCCAAGCAGAAAGCGGAAGACGTTCTGAAGCAGGTGCACGCCGGCGGCGACTTTGCCAAGCTGGCGGAGAAAAATTCGCAGGACACGGCCAGCGCAAAGAATGGCGGCTCGCTGGGTTGGATTCAGCGCGGGCAGACGGTGCCGGAATTCGAGAAGGTGGCCTTCTCCCTGCCCAAGGGTTCCACCAGCGGCATCGTGCAGACCAGCTACGGCTTCCACATTATCCACGTGGACGACAAGCAGGATGCGCATCTGAAGCCACTCAGCGAAGTGGCGGCGCAGATCACCCCGCTGATCGCGCAAGACAAGGCGGCCCAAACGGGGCAGAACCTGGCGGACAGCGTGGAATCGGCGGCCCGCAGTCAGGGAATGGAGAAGGCTGCGGCGCAGAACAAATTGCAGATCACGAGCACCGACTTCGTCAGCCGCAACGACGCCCTTCCTGGAATGGGCCCGGCCCCGGAGTTCATGGATGCGATCTTCAGCGCCACGCAGAACGCGCCACCTGACCTGACCAACCTGAAGCAGGGCTACGTCGTCTATCAGGTGACAGCGGTGAAGCCGCCTCAAACGCCCACTTTTGAGCAGATCCGTTCGCGCGTGGAATCGGAGTTCATCAATCAGCAAGCCTCGGCCATGCTGGGGCAGAAGACGCAGGAACTCTCCGACCGCGCTCGGGCGATGCATGATCTGAAGAAGGCCGCCCAGGAAGAAGGCGCGACGCTAAAAACCAGTGACGAGGTTACGCGCAAGGACCAGGTGCCCGATGTGGGCGCTATGTCCGGAACGGCAAGCGCGGTCTTCAGCATGAAGCCGGGCGAGATCAGCGGGCCCATTAACACCGGCACCAGCGGCGCCGTGCTTTCGCTGCTCGACCGGCAAGCGCCCTCACCCGCTGATTTCCAGAAGCAAAGAGACCAGGTCCGGGAGCAGGTGCTGCAGCAGAAGCGCAACCAACTGCTGGAACTGTTCGTCGCCAATCTTCGGGAACAGATGGAAAAGAGCGGTAAGATCCAGGTTAACCAGCAGGTGCTTAAGCAGCTGACGACTCCGCACAACGAAGCCAGCTAGGCGCCTGCTGCACGGCCCTTATCCGGTAGTTCAACAACCCGGCTCCGCTGAACTCCAACCATGGCCTTTCCACGATCCACCGGGATCCTGCTGCATCCCACATCGTTGCCGTCGCTGGGCGGAATTGGCGATTTCGGCCCCGCCGCCTATGAGTTCGTGGATTTCCTGGCGGCCGCCCGCCAAAGCCTGTGGCAAATATTGCCGCTGGCCCCAGCGGGCTACGGCAACTCGCCCTACTCATCGCTTTCGGCATTTGCCGGCAGCCCGCTGCAGATCAGCCTGGAGCGCCTGGCGGAGCGCGGCTGGATTGAGCGCAGCCGCCTGTCCGGCTTGCCCGGCCAGGTGGGCGCAGTGAACTATGAACAGGTTGCCGCGGTAAAAATGCCGCTGCTGATTGCGGCGGCGCAGAATTTCCTGCAGCACGCCAGCGCGGCTGACCGCTCCCGCTTCGATCACTTCTGCACCCAGCATTCCTGGTGGGTGGAAGGCTGGGTCTTATTCGAGGCGCTGCGCCACCGCTACCAGAAGGCGTGGAATGAATGGCCGCGCGAATTGGCGCACCGCCACCCCGCCGCCCTCGATCATGTCCGCGGCGAGCTGGCCCAGGAGCTGCAAATCGGACGCGTCTTGCAATTTGCCTTTTTCGAGCAGTGGGGCGCTCTGCGGCAATACTGCGCCGCCCGCTCCATTCGCATCATCGGCGACATCGCCATTTTCGTGAACTACGACAGCGCCGATGTTTGGGCCCATCCGGAAATTTTCCGGCTCAATTCGGATTTGGACCCGGAGGTAGTCTCCGGTGTGCCTCCGGACGCATTCAGCGAAACCGGGCAGCGCTGGGGCAACCCGCTTTACCGCTGGGATGTGCTCAAATCTCGCGGCTACGACTGGTGGCTGCAGCGGCTGGGCTGGGCCATGCACATGTGCGACCTGCTGCGCATTGACCACTTCCGCGGTTTCGAACAGTGCTGGGAAATTCCCGCGCATGAGCCCACCGCTGTGCACGGCCGCTGGGTGGACGGGCCCAAGGATGACCTATTTAAGCGCGTTCGCGAAGTTTTGGGCACTTTGCCATTTATCGCCGAAGACCTGGGCATGATCACTCCCGAAGTTCACGCCCTGCGCGAGCGCCTGCAGATTCCCGGCATGCGGGTCCTGCAGTTTGGCTTCGGCAATCCCGGCGCGCACATCTATCTGCCGCATCGCTTCGAGAAGAACACAGTCGTCTACACCGGCACGCACGACAATGACACCACCGTGGGCTGGTGGCGTTCAGGCGCCACCGAATTCGAGCGCGCCCAGGCCCAGGCCTACCTGGGGCCGCTGGACGAGCGCGGGGTGCATTGGGCATTTGTGCGCGCAGCCCAATCCTCCGTCGCCGATTTGTGTGTGATTCCTCTGCAGGATGTGCTCGGCCTGGGCAACGAGGCCCGCATGAATTTGCCCAGCCAGAGCCTGGGGAATTGGACTTGGCGTTACGCCCCTGGGTCGTTGAATAAATCGCTGGCCGACGCTCTGGCCGCCCTGGCGGAAGTAACTGACCGTGTGGTGCCGCCTCCCCCAGCAGGGAAGGTAAAGCAGGAGCAGTTTTCCGCCTAACTCACCTACTTCTTCTCAATCAGCCTCGCCCCCAGCAGCGCGCCGTTGCGGTCGTCGTGCAGGCGGATCGGGAACACCAGAATGTTCCACGTCCAGCGCGTGCTTTTGCGTGGCAGGTGCGGCAGGCCGGCAGAGCCCCGGTCAATGTAGGTTTCGCGCGTGTCGGCCACCGTGCGGATAGTGTCCGCCCAGTGCTCGGCTACGTCGGAAAACTGCTCGAACATGTTCTTGCCCACAAACCAGGAGCGCTTGCGCCCCTGCATGGCGGCGAAGTAGTCGTTCACGTATTGCCAGTTGCCGTCGCGGTCCAGGATTTCCACCACCATGTCGTCGCCCATGTTCATGCTGATGCGCGAATAGTAAAAGTCGCGCGCATCCACCACCACCGGCTTGCCCCGCCGCTTGGCCTCAAAGCTGCGCAAGGCCGCCACCAGGTCATCCACCGAACTGTAGCCCTTCAGCAGGTGCATGTCGGCGATGCCGCCGAAACGCCGCTCCAGCGTGGCCGACAAAATAATGATGGGCACCTGCGGACGTTTCTGGCGCAGTGTTTCGGCCACGTCGGTGCCGAACTTGCCCGCTCCCAGGTGGTAATCGAGCACCGCGATATCAATGTCGTTGAGCTTGGCTTCCGCCTCCTCGATTGAAGCCGAAGTCACCACGTCGTAGCCCTTCTGCCGCAAAATGGTGGAACGGACCAGCAGGTTATCCTCCAGGTCGTCCAGCAACAGCACCCGGATAGGCTTCGCCTCCGGCTTGATCGCAATTTCCGTTCCGTCACTCATCTATCTGCTTCTTAGATGCTTTCAACAGCGAGCACAAAAAATCACGAGATCATCAAAAAACTAGCAACTGTCATCACAAATTAACGAATGTCATCCTGAGCGCGCAGTCGAAGGACCCCTGCGTTTCGAACCGTGCTGGCGCTGACCTAAGGAGTTTCAATATCGCATTTTGCTGCCCTACTCCCCCCTCCCTCTTACCCTCTTCATCAGCTCCGGCAGTCGGTTGAACACCGCCACGCAGCGCAGCCACAGCTTGTTATCAATTGCCGGATACCCGCTCACCACCTTGCCCGCGGCTACATCGTTGGGAATGCCGCTCTGCGCCGTAGCGATCACCCCATCGCCAATCTTGCAATGTCCAGCTACGCCCACCTGACCCGCCAGAATCACGTTGTCGCCCACCTCAGTCGAGCCCGCCAGTCCCACCTGCGCGCACAGCAGCGTGTTTTTGCCCACCCGCGAGCCATGCCCCACCTGCACCAGGTTGTCTATGCGCGTGCCCTTGCCCACCCGGGTCTCTCCGATGCTGGCCCGGTCCACGCAGGCGTTCGCCTGCACCTCCACGTCGTCCTCCAGCACCGCCTGCCCCGATTGCACAATCTTGCGCCAGCGCCCCTCGTTGTCCTTGGCGAAGCCGAAACCATCGCCGCCGATCACCACCCCGTTCTGCAGCGTAACGTTATCGCCCAGGCGGCAGTTTTCCCGCACTACCGCGTGCGCATGCGCGAGGAAATTGTTGCCGATGCGCGCTCCCCGGTAAATCACCACGTGCGCCAGGAGCACGCAGTTTTTGCCGATCTGCACATCTTCGTCCACCACTACATACGGGCCGATGGACGCGTTCTTCCCAATCTTCGCCGAAGGATGGACAATCGCCGTGGAGTGCACACCCACCGCGTACTTGGGCGGTCGGTAGAAAAGCTCGATGGCGCGGGCGAAGTCCAGGTAAGGATTGCGCGAGCGCAGCAAGGCCGTGTTCGCGGCAGGGAAGTCCTCTGCGACGATCACCGCCGAAGCCTTGGTGGTGCGCGCCGCTCCCGCATATTTCGGATTGGCCACGAAGGTGATCTGGCCGGCGCCCGCCTCCTCGATGCCCGCCACTCCCGTTATTTCCGTCTCCGGCAAGCCATTCTCCAGGCGCGCTCCCAGAGTGGCTGCAATTTCTCCCAGTTTCATGCTCGGTTTCGCCTCGTCTGGCAAACATCCGATTGTAATGCACCACCCAAGCAGGCTCTAGAGTCGGCCGCTCCCCACACCAGCGCGGGCTTTCGGGCGTAGCGCTCTGACCGATGAATCACTGGGCTGCCAAGCTTTTCCTTGGCGCCTGGGTTCCGTGAACCCAAACGGTGACGATGGTGTCGTAGGCGTCTACGCTCTCCAATGGTGATTTCCGCAGCAGAACGAGGTTGGCGGCCTTGCCGGGCTGGATGGTTCCCACCTGCGAGTCGAGCTTGAACTCGCGGGCGTTGTTGATGGTTGCGTCTTGGAATATCTGCTCCAGCGACAACCCCGCCTGGCGCAGTTGCTGCATCTCCAAGTAGCCGTTCAGGCCGGGCAAATTCCCGTAGGTAGGAGCCGAGGGCGTGTCGGTGCCAAAGAGGAAGTTGGCGTTCCTGGCGGCGAGATAGCCGACCACCTGGCGCACGCGGCGTATGGGGCCGCGGTCGAATCCCTGACGCATCTCCGCGTCAGGCGTGTTGTCTTCGTCGAGTTCCGCTCTGAACCACTTGCCTTCGCGCGAGTTGTACCAGGCCAGCAGTGCCGCGGGAATGACCCTGGGAATTGCGGCCATCTTCAGATATTCAGGATCAAAGTAGGCGCGCAGCCCTTCCATCACCTGAATCGTGGGTTGATATCCAATTCTCTTTTTCACGATGCGGTCGAGCAGCGTTTTGATCTCCGGCGGAAGTTCGGGCTGGCGATCGAGCGCTCCCCAGTTCCACATGCCGTGCGCGATGACGTCCACGTCGGCGCCAACCGCGAACTGCTGGGCTTCGAAAGAATTGGCGTGCATCATCATCATCAGACCGTTTTGCGTCGCGGCTTGCCGGACTTCCGCTGCCATGGGAGGCGTGATCACCGGCAGATTCCTGTCCTTGCCAAAGCCGCGCTCGAAGTAGGTTTTGACGCAAATGGCGCCGGCTCGCTTGTCGGCGGCAACGGCTGCCGCGGGGCTGTGCTCCTGCGGTTTGTACTCGGGGGGAATGCTGGCGGCTTGGGCCGGGTCGTAGAGAAAATCAGGGAAGAGCTGGAAGCGCAGCGGCGAAGGCGCAAAGGACATGGGATAGCCGTTGGCCACCGGCAGAGATGGGCCGCAGTCATAGAGATCAGGGTGAAGCGGAGCGCGGAGGAAATCGTCCAGTATCTCGCGTTTGATGACGGCCAAGTCAATCACCGTGGTGTAGCCGAAGTACAGATAGGAACGCGGTAGCTGCTTGTAGTACTCCGCGATCATCGCCGCATGGGCCGCGTCGGGATTCAGATTCATTTCGAACGGAATCCCGGGAACGGACGCGAGATGGACGTGGGAGTCAATGAGGCCGGGGATGAGAAACCCTCCCTCCCCCGAGACGACGGTTGTGCCCGCCGGTGGCTTGGCGCCTGCTTTTCTCTCCACGCGCGCAATGCGTCCGTTCTCAATCAGCACGCTGCCCCGGGCGATGTGAGCGAGATTTTCCGGTGAGACGATGGTCACGTCTGTGATCCAGATACGGCGCGGGGCCGGTTGAGGCGCGGCGAGGGTGAATACTGAGCAAAGTAGGAAAAACGCGACCAACGAAGCTTACAATTCTTCCGCTCCTCTTGCTGAGTTAGGAATGTCGTTGTGGTTCCGCAGACAAATAGTCTCACCGCTCGGCACTTAACTGTTCATTCCCACCGGCAGGGCCAGTGTCTTGCAAGTATGCTAAAACCTGCTCGCGCCACTCATTCCCGATTATCCTGTATCTGCTTGCGGGGGTGGAAAGCAATGCATAATCTCTGGAGGGAACTGTGAGAACACTCGACATTGTCATTGGGTGGATATTGATCGCCTTGGGCGCCACCCACATTGCGTTAACGCGGAAAGTACACCCCGACATCGGCATCGACGCTGTTTGGTTCGCAAGTGGCGGCCTGCTCATCATCACAATAGGTGTGCTCAACCTGCTCCGGGTGGCGTATAGCTCGGTGGCAAAGGGCGTTTACCTGGTGTCGGTGATCGCGAACATCGTGCTCCTACTCCTGATGCTGTTTATTGCCACCCTGCTTCCGATTCGGAGCAATCCGCAGGTCCTGATTGCTCTGATTCTCGCAGCACTGCTTACCGCCTTCTCGGTGCTCCGCCGCGCTGGCCACGCTCAAGCTAGCCAGGTGCAAAATCCATAGATGAAGCTCTTGTGCGCAAAGCAAGAGATTGGCTGACTGCGGTTCAAAACGCTGGCCAGGCCAGAACCGTGACACCTCGTCTTTGAACCTGATCTTCGAAAAAGTAGTCTTTAACTTGAGGATTAATAGCTTATGACAGGCTGGTTCGCACGCCCCGTCCTGCACGTGACCGACGTTGAGGCCTCGCTCCGCTTTTACGTCAATCGGCTCGGCTTCACGAGCCCCTGGCACTACGGCGAGGATGGCAGAGCGCACGTCGCACAGGTCGACCGGCAGGGCTGCGCGCTTATTCTGGCCGACACGTGGCCGGAGAAGGCTGGCAAAGGGCTGATGTTCATTTCCCTGAACGTCGAGCCAGAAACGCGCGAGGCCGCGATCGCCGCGTTGGACGCTCTGCGCGCGGAACTCGAGGCCAAGGGCGTTCCCGTCAAGGAAGGTTCGTGGGGCTACCGGCTCCTGGTGGTGGATGATCCCGACGGCAATCAGCTCTTCTTCAACTATCCGAACTAGACTGGACCGGCAACATTGCTCGAAATTAAGCGTAATCCTGAAGCCTCGCCGCGGCGCGCGGCAACCGCTGAGCAATCATGTTCTGACTGCTAAAATGCTTTTGCCACCATAATGGCCCCAGCGCAGCCAAAGCGGAGTCCTCTTTCATGGCTAATGCGTCTTATCCTTCTGGCGAATGGGTGGGGTTCTATACCTACCGGGGGAAGATAACCAAATGTCCCATGCACCTCACCCTTAACTTCGCCGAGGGCAGGATTCGCGGCGCCGGCCTCGACAATCCCGGCCAATTCGTTATCGAGGGCAGCTATGACCCCGCCGGCACCCGCTTAGAATGGCTGAAACAATATATTGGCAAGCATGGCGTGCAATATCAGGGAACTTCTCAGGGCGATGAAATAGCCGGCGTCTGGACTTTGCAGAAGGCGAATCAGGGCAGTGGTTCAGGAACAGGGGAGTTTCGCCTGTGGCCCTTGCCGGATGGCGAATACCCTGGGGATGAGCGGTTGCAATCCATCCTGGTCAAAGAGATTCGCCGCAAAGGCTACCTCTAGCCCACGCAGAGGCCCGTTCAATTATGCGGACGACGAGTTGTTGTTGCGGCTCCGTCCGCGCGGCGCCGCCGAGCTCGCTGCCCGCCGCTCCTGCAGCACCTGCTTCAGCGACTGCCCGGCATAAAGGATATGCTCGCGCAGCAACTCGCACGCCCCCTTCACGTCGCGCTTGCGGCAGATCTGGAGAATCTCATGGTGTTCGCGGTTGGCCCGCTTCATCCCGTGGGTCAGGTAGAGCTGCAGCCGCGTATAGCGCTCGCCCTTCGCGTTCACGTTGCGGATGATGTTCATCATGTGCGGCCGGTTCGCCCGCGAATACAGGATGGAGTGAAAATCCCAGTTCAAGCGTCCCCAGGCGGAAACGTGCTGTTCCCGTTTCAGTTCATCCACGTAGTTGCGCAGAATCGCTTCCGCGTTCGCGAAGTCTTCTTCCGTCAGCTCGGGAATGGAGAGCTTCAGCACCTCCGGCTCCAGCAGCGCGCGGATGGTGAACAACTCCTCCACGTCTTCCGGCGAAAGCGCCGGCACCACCGCCCCGCGGTTGGGCACAATGGTGATTAGCCCCTCGGCGTCCAGCTGCCGCAACGCTTCGCGCACCGGAATCCGGCTCACCTGATACTGGTTGGCAATCGCGTCCTGGCGTAGCTGCGCCCCTTCCGGAATTTCTCCCCGAATAATCTGCTCGCGCAGCTTCTCTGCCACGGCTGAAGTCAGTGATTGGCGGGGGATTGCGAGGCCGGAAGTGAATTCAGAAGCCATAAAAACGATCAGACATCTGCTGACAAAACAGCGAATATACCACGGGCGGCGACATACTGTATCCGCCCGACCGTGCCATGCGCGCCCACTTGCACACAATGCGAAACCGCTTGCGCTTCCCTTGCGACTAAGCCCGAATTCCCATGCAGAACGGGTCCCGTTCATCCAGAATCAGGTCCGCCTCGGTGTTCACAAAAGCCGAACCCTTGATGCTGGGATAAACCTGCCCATCCTTCACCCGAATCGTCCCTTCGAACAGGCTGCCGACGATGCTCTCCTGCTTCCACACTTCGCCTTCGCGCAGCTTGCCGTCGGCGTATAGGCAGGCCATCTTGGCGCTGGTGCCCGTGCCGCACGGTGACCGGTCATAGGCTTTGCCCGGGCACAGGACGAAATTCTTGCTGTCCACCCCGGGCAGGTGCGACCGCCCATACAGTTCCACGTGATCAATTTCCGCCCCGCCCTTGCCCGTGATTCCTCCCGCCGCCAGCGCCTGCCGGATCGCCCAGGTGAAGCTGGTCAGCGCCTCCACATTCTTCAGCGTCATCTCCAGGCTGTGCTCCCGCACCAGGAAAAACCAGTTGCCGCCCCAGGCCACATCGCCTTGCACCGGGCCATATCCCGGAACCTCCACCGCCACGTTCGCCGCCAGCCGGTAGCTGGCCACGTTGTTCACCGTGACCTGCCCGTCTTGGTGCAGTTCGGCGGTTACCGTTCCTACAGGGGTTTCGATCCGGTGCTGGCCGGACTTAATCTTCCCCATATGTGCCAGCGTCACCATCAGCCCGATAGTGCCGTGCCCGCACATGCCCAGGTAGCCGACATTGTTGAAGTAGATGACCCCGGCGGCGCACGAAGGGTCCACCGGCTCGCACAAAAGCCCGCCTACAATTACGTCCGACCCCCGCGGCTCATTGACCACCGCCGAGCGAAACGTATCGTATTCCGACCGAAACCGCACCAGCCGCTCTGGCAGCGGCCCCTGTCCCAGCTCCGGCCCGCCGCTGATCACCAGCCGCGTCGGCTCTCCTCCGGTGTGCGAATCAATGATCCTTATTTTCCGCAATCCATCTCCTCTTCGCGAAGTTCTCACCCAGGGCGGCTGTAGCGCCGGCGTCTCGCCGGCTGTCGTGGCGGCGTCCCCGCCGCCACCGGGATAGAGCGCGGCACGAGCGCCGCTAACCCTCAAACAATTGCATCTCTGTGCCTCTGTGTCTCCGTGACAGAGCTTAGCGCCAGCGGCGGCCGTTTCAGGTGCCAATCCGTATGCGCCTGGAAGCGGTGCGCCGCCGCGATCACCGCCTGGTCATTCAATGCCCGCGCAAGAAACTGAATTCCGAACGGCAGCTTCTCCTTGCTGAAGCCGCAGGGCACGGTCAGCGCCGGCAGCCCGCACAGGCTGGAAATCCCGTCCGGCGCGCGCCGCTCCAGCGGCTCCTCCGTGCCGTCATCGGGAGGCGCGTTCAGCGGTGACGCCGCCGAGGACTGCCCCGCCGTGGTCAGCACGTCGAAGTCGTCAAACAGCCGGTCAATTTGCCGCTGCAGTTCCAGCCGCACTCGCTGCACCTGCAGATACTCGGGAGCCGTGAACTGCTCGCTGACATAGCCGTTGATGCGCCCCAGAGAGTCATCCAGTTCCGCGCACCGCCCGGAGTGAATCAGGTCCTGAAAAGAGGACGCCGCCTCCATCAGGATGGTCAGCTCCGCCGCTTCCTCGTAGGGGCCGTCCGGGACCTTCACGTCATCAATCTTCGCCCCGGTGCGCTCCAGCACCTTCAAAGCGTCGTCGAGCGCCTGCTCCAGCCCCGCGTCCATTTTGTTCCACACGTTGGTCAGTTTTCCCACTCGCAGCGGCCCGGAGGCCGGCGCCGCCACCGTATAAGGAAACGCCGCCAGCCGCGCGGGCAGGGAATCGTGGTCTTCGGGGTCGTGCCCGCCAATCACGGACAGAATCAGACCGCAATCGTCCGCGGTGCGCGCCATGGGCCCGAGCTTGTCCATGGTGTAGGCAATGGCCATGGCGCCGTGTCGGCTCACCCGCCCAAAACTGGGCCGCATGCCCGCTATGCCGCACCACGCCGAAGGACAAATGATGGAGCCGCGTGTGTCCGAGCCCAGCGCCCAGGGCGCCAGAGCGGCCGCCACCACTGCGCCCGAGCCGGCCGAGGAACCGCAGGTCCAGTATTGCGGGTTCCACGGATTTTTTGCCGGGCCGGTGAACGCCGCCTTGGCCGTCTCGTAGCCCAGCCCGCCCGCCAGTTCGATCATGGCCGCTTTGCCGATCAGCACTGCGCCCGCCTGGTTCAGCCGCTCGATGATGGTCGCGTTGTAGTCGAATACCTGCTTGGCGTAGGGCCGCGCTCCCCAGGTGGTGGGATATCCCTTCACCGCCACCAGGTCTTTCACCGCGTAGGGCACGCCGTGCAGCGGCCCGCGGTAATGACCGGCGGCGATTTCGCGCTCAGCGGCGTGTGCCTGCTCCAGCGCCAGCTCGGAGGTGATGGTGACGTACGCGTTGTATTGCGGACCCAGCTTGCGGCTGCGCTCCAGGTAGCTCTCCGCCAGTTCCACGGGAGAAAGCTGCCGTCGCCGGATGCGGTCGCCCAGCTGGCGCACGGAGAGATAAAGAATGTCGTCGCTCAGCAAGCTTATTCCTTCGCTTTCTGGCCGGTAGGCCGCCGTGACAGGCCTGCACTCGCCCGAGGCGTGGCTTCCGCATCTTCGTAAAACTTCAGCACGGTTGCCGCCGGTTGCCCATTGTCCAGCGGAAAGCTGCGGATGGGCGCCAGCAACTTTTCGTTGTAGGCGAGGATTTTTCGCACCCGCTTCCGCTGTTCTTCTGACAAGCGATTGCCGTAGCGCCGGATCACCTGCTGGTACCGGGCCTCAATATCGTCGGCCGCGTTTGTTTCTTTAACAGAAGAAGGAGCCGCGTCCGATTGGCCTGCGACCGGCGTGACTGCCAGCGCCGCGCTGAGACTGGCGAACGCCGCCTGCTTGCCGAATTGCCGGCGCGTTACACCCGTGGATTGGTGAGGTGCTTTAGGAGGCATAAATTTAGTGGCATTCTATGGATACAATATACCAGCGTCAACTCCGGACCTCTTGGCGGTAAAACAAACCTCTATGCGCCTCTCCAACCTGATCACGGCCGTGGACCTGCATGCTTGCGGCGAGCCCGGAAGGGTCATCACCGGCGGCGTGCTCGATGTTCCCGGCCGCACCATGTTTGAAAAGAAAACCTGGCTTGAGCAGCACGCCGACCACTTGCGTAAGCGTATGTTGCGCGAGCCGCGCGGCTATCCCGCCGCCAATTGCAACCTGCTGCTGCCGCCCACCCATCCTCAGGCCGATGCCGGCTTCGTCATCATGGAGCAGGTAGAGTACCCCGGCATGTCCGGCTCCAATACCATCTGCGTCGTTACCGCGCTGATCGAAACCGGCATGGTCACCGCGCAGGAGCCACGCACCACCCTTCGTCTCGATACTCCCGCGGGCCTGGTGCAGGTGGAAGCCGAGGTCCGCGGCGGCAAGGTGCAGAGCGTCACCTTCGAGAATGTGCCTGCCTTCGCCGTTCACCTGGACGCCAAAGTGGAGGTCCCGGAGTTGGGCACGGTGACTGTGGACGTGGCCTATGGGGGAATGTTCTACGTCATCGCCGATGCTGAACCCTTCGGCCTCCGCCTTAGCCCTGACGAAGGCCGCGACATCGTTCGTATCGGCGAAATGATCAAGGCGGCAGCCTGCGAGCAGCTGCCAGTTTCGCATCCGGAAAATCCCGGCATTCGCGGCATCACCATCGCCGAGCTCACGGCTCCGCCAACCCGCCCGGAAGCTGTCGCCAAAAATGCCGTGATTGTTTCCACCGGCCAGTTGGACTGGAACCGTCCCGCCACTTGGACTGGAGCTCTCGACCGCTCTCCCTGCGGCACCGGCACCTGCGCCCGCATGGCCGTGCTCCACGCCAAGGGCAAGCTGCCCCTCAACCAGCCCTTTCCTCACGAAGGCATTCTGGGAACAATTTTTACCGGCTGTTTAGTTCGCGAAACTCGCGTTGGAAAATATCCCGCCGTGGTGCCTACTCTGACCGGCAGCGCCTGGATCACTGGCTTCGCCCACTACGTCCTCGACCCCGGCGATCCCTTCCCCGAAGGTTTCACCGTCGGCGACATCTGGGGCTCCATCGTAGATTAGCCACTAATTCGAGTAGGGCCGCAGTTTGTCCTGGGTCATGCTATCCACCCTGCCAAGTCAAATAAAACCAGCGAATCGGAAAAGATTCGTGCGGCCTTCGGGTGCTCGTACGACGGGGAAGCCGCCATTCGGCAGCGTTCGGCCCTGGTGGACAGCGTGTTCCGCATAGACATCCTGCACCGCAAGCGCGTTGGCCAGGAGCGACATAGAATTAC
>DATEGI010000206.1:0-11824 GCA_035280205.1 Terriglobales bacterium
GCCCTACGCGTACTCTGGGCGTCTGGCAGGGTTCGTGTGCGGAACAGGCAGCGGAACTGGTGCCCGAGGGAATCACGGTGGCGGCAGCATTTCACAATATTTCCGCCGACGCCTCCAATGGTGATGCGCCGATTGAATCCGACGTAATTGTTTGCAGCGACGACAAACGCGCCCGCCAGCTGGCTTCCGAGCTCGCCGAAAAAATTCCCGGCGTTCGTGCTGTGGATGGCGGCAGGCTGGAAAATTCCCGCATCCTGGAGCAGATTACCGCTTTGCTTATCGGCATCAACATCCGCTACAAGACGCACGCCACCGGCATCCGCATTACCGGCCTGCCGGAAAAAAGCGGAAGTCAGGAGTCAGTAGTCAGGGGTCAGCGGTAAGCACAACTCCCTCAGCTTCTCAGGCTGAGCGCTGCGAGGCACCTGCTTTTGCTATAGAGAGCTGCTGCGCACCGACGCGCTCGGCGATGTCCTGACAGTGAAGGAAAGAAGATCACAAACAAAAATACATAAGTTCTTCGGTCGTGCTCGCCTCGTGGCCTCGGGGTCGCACTCTCTCTCACAATGACCAAATTTCAATCGTTTGGTATCGGCTGCCAGGCAGCCCGAAGGGCGAAACAGCTTTTAGCCCAGGGCGTCAGCCCTGGGAAAATGCGCCAACAAACCAAAGAGCCCCGTAGGGGCGGCACACAAAATTCCTGGCGGAAAACGAAATGCCAAAGATCAGGCGCTTCGGTCGTGAGCTGACTTCTGACTCCTGACCACTGACTCCTGGGCTCTTGCTCCTTCATTCTGAACTGACGGCTAAGCGTTCTCGCGCCGCGCTCACCGCCATATTCGCCTGTCCCTCCAGCGAAGGAATGGGATAGATGTGCAGGGCGCGCGCTGCGGCCACATCCACCATCAGCACCTGGCTGGGCGGCGTCTTCTTCAGCCAATGTTCGGCGCGAGCCTGCGCCTGCTGAAAAGTTCCCCGCGGTAGGACCGTAAGGTCAAGGTACAGCCAGTCCTGTGCTTCCGGGCCCAGGCGCACGCCGGCAAAGGCGTGGCCGGGCACGATCACAATCGCCGGGTCCATGCCCAGGTTCTCAACCGCCGAGGCGAAAGCCACGGAGACATCAACGCAGTTGGCGGTGTCGAGGGTCAGCGTCTCCTGCGGCAGGCGGATGCGCTGCGCCTCGCTGCTGAAATCGCCAAAGGTGTAAATGCTGGTCACATAGCTGACGCCGGAATGTCTCAAGGCCTGGAATATGGCTGCGGCCTGCCCGCGCACTTGCGGCTCCACGTTAACCTTGTTGGTGCCGCCATACCCCGGCATCCGTCCATTGCGGATGTAGCGGCGCGCTTCCGCCACCAGGCGCAGTACCGCCGGATCATGCGGCGTCACCCAGCGCGCGATGAACTGCGCGTTGCTGAAGCTCTTGCCCCAGTAGAGGTCGTAAGCTGAATGCAGGAAAACCGGGCGCTCCTGGAAATAATGCTCCGGGTCCTGGGGACCGCTGACCCGCACCTCGAGAGTGGCCCGGCGAAACTCCTGGTTGGCGAACGCGCGCGGCAGAAGTTCCGGGCTGATCCGCAGGTTCTGCGTGCTGTGCGGGCCAACAATCAGGCTGTGTTGGGCCCGCGCGCTCCAGCCCGGTATTTGCGCCTCGACTGTTTGCGCCACCGGCCGGTCAGAGGCATTGCTGATGGTGAGCACCGCTACCGGCCAGTAGTCCGCGGGACGGCCCGCGGTCAGCGCGGGAAAAATCTCGCCGCGCCCCGGCAGGTCGAGCTTGTAGTTGATCTGCAGCGGCGAAACCAGCCCCGCCGCCGGCTGCATAGCTTGCGGCAGCGCAGGCGGCGAAGGCGTGCCTTCACGGCTCACATATTGGTACACGTAGTACCAGCTGCCGGCCAGGGCCGCTGCGAACAGCAGCGTGGTAAGACCGAATAGCGCCGCCAGAAGGCGCGCGGCTCGCAAAGAAACAGAGCGGAACAGCATTGTTAATTAGATGATACAAGTCCCCCGCCGGGCGCGAATACTGGGCGAAGTTTGGTGGCGAGGCTTGCGCGAACGCGCGCTCGGCTGCGAGAATCGCCGGGCGGGCAGCAGCCCATGTCCCACCTCATGGCGGCGGATAGACACCCCGATGTGGCCGTGGAATTCCGCGACGTCTCCTATCGCCTTAATCATGGCGCCACCCTGCTCCACCATCTGAACCTGGCCGTGCGCCGCGGCGAACTGCTGGTGCTGCTGGGCCGCAGCGGCTCCGGCAAAACCACCTCTCTGAAGCTCATCAACCGGCTGCTGGAGCCCTCTTCCGGCCAAGTGCTGGTTGAGGGGCGCGCCGCCACCGACTGGGACCTCATTCAATTGCGGCGCAGGATCGGCTACGCCATCCAGGAGGTTGGGCTGTTTCCGCACTTCAGCGTTGAGCGCAACATCGGGCTGGTGCCGGCGCTGGAAGGTTGGCCGCGCCAGCGCATTCAGGAGCGCGTGCGCGAACTTCTGCAATTGGTCGGGCTGGAGCCGCAGATCGTCGCCCGCCACCCACGCGAGCTTTCTGGCGGCCAGCGGCAGCGCGTGGGAGTGGCCCGCGCTCTGGCAGCCGACCCGCCTATCCTGCTCATGGACGAACCCTTCGGTGCGCTCGACGCGCTCACCCGCGCCGAGCTGCAACGCGAGTTCCTCGCGCTGCAGCGGCGTCTGGGCAAGACCACCGTGTTCGTCACTCACGACTTGCGTGAAGCCTTGCTGCTGGGCTCGCACATCGCTCTGCTCGAAGCTGGCCGCCTGGTCGCAACCTACGCGCCGGAAGAATTTCTGAACGCCACAGAACCGCTGGCCGCGGCTTATGTGGCTGCGTTCCATACTGGAAACAGCCCGCAAGGAGGAGCATGAGCCTCTGGCAGTTTTTCTCGCAAAATCGCGCCGAAGTATGGCAGCTCACTCTGGAGCACCTGGCGATGGTGGGCATATCCATGGCCATTGCGGTGGCCATAGGCGTGCCGGTGGGCATCTGGCTCACGCGACGCCAGGTTGCAGAAAAACCGGTGCTGGGCATGGCCAACGTCATCCAGACCATTCCCAGCCTGGCGCTTTTCGGGTTCCTGCTGCCCGCGCCGTGGATTGGCGCCCGTGCCGAACGCATTGCCGTTCTGGCCCTGGTTTTGTACGCGCTGCTCCCGGTCATTCGCAACACTTACGTCGGCATCATGGGCGTGGATCGCGCGGTGGTCGAAGCCGGACGCGGCATGGGCATGACCGGCCGGCAACTGCTGTGGCAAGTGGAACTGCCGCTGGCGCTGAGCGTGATCATCGCCGGCGTGCGCGTGGCCACCGTTATTTCCGTCGGCCTGGCCACCATCGCCGCGGCCATTGGTGCCGGTGGCCTGGGCGAATTCATCTTCCGCGGGCTGGCTATGGTCAATAATGTGGTGATCCTGGCCGGCGCCGTTCCTGCGGCGATTCTGGCATTGCTGGCTGATTTCGGCCTGGGCCTGCTCGAAAAGCGTCTGCGTCCCGCATGAAGCGCGCTCTCACCGCCGTTTTGCTTACCTTGGCCCTCTCGGCGGGCTGCGGGCCTTCGCGGCAAAACGTGGTGGTGGTCGGTTCCAAAAATTTTCCTGAGCAGCTCATCCTCGGCGAACTGATTGCGCAGCAGATCGAGGCTAAAACTCACCTCAAGGTGGAGCGCCGCTTCTATCTTGCGGGCACCTACATCTGCCAGCAAGCCATGCTGGCAGACAGAATTGACGTTTACCCCGAGTACACCGGCACCGCCCTCACGGCTATTCTCAAAGAGCCGCCGCTCAAAGAGCCCGCCGCTGTGTACAACAAAGTGAAACAGGAATATGAGCAGAAGTTCCATTTCGCGGTTCTGCCCTCCTTCGGCTTCAACGATACTTTTGCCATCGAGATTCGTGGGGACGATGCCCGCCGCCTGCACCTGGCCACCATTTCGCAGGCGGCAAAGTACACGCCCCAGTGGCGCGCCGGTTTCGGCTATGAGTTCATGGAGCGCCCCGACGGCTATAAAGGCCTGGTGGCAGCTTACGGTCTCAAGTTCGCCAAGCCGGCGATCATCATGGACCTGGGCCTGCTCGACCGTGCCCTGGTGGACAAGCAAATTGACCTGGCCGCTGGAAATTCCACCGACGGCCTCATCCCCGTGCTCGGCCTCGCCATCCTGCAGGACGACAAGCACTACTTCCCTCCCTACTACGCCGTATCCATCGCGCGTGAGGAAACACTAGCGCGCCATCCCGAAGTACGCGCTGCCTTGGCGCAGCTGGCAGGCAAAGTAACTGACGATGACATGCGCGCCCTCAACTACGCCGTAGACGGCCAGCACCGCTCAGTCACCGATGTCGTCCGCGAATTCCGCCACAAGACAGGGCTGGAATAGGAACAGAGAACTTCAGTCGCTGCTGGCCTCGTAAAGGACGCATGAGGCCCGCCATAATTTTGTGGGCTGCTTTCGCTCCGACTCTGTTGGGTGGTTTTTAGATCCGCGCCAGGGCACGCCTTTCAGGCGTGCCGATTAACGGCTCCCCACAAATCCGGCTTTAGCCGCTGTGATCTGAAATAGCTTTTCCGGGAGGCCAGTAACCAAGCGCCATCTACCGGGTACTAGCAACTAGGTAATGGGTACTGTCATCAGCTCCCCTGTGTCCCTCCTCACGTCCCTTCGTGACCCACATCACACCCTGCTGGAACATTCGAATTCATAATGGCTCCTGATGTTCAGCCGCCGCGCGCGGCAAGTGGGGAAACATGGCCAAAGGCGCAGTCAAAATCGTGGTCGAGCGCTGCAAGGCGTGCGGCTTTTGCGTGGAATTCTGTCCCACCAAGGTGCTGGCGCTCTCTTCCGCTTTCAATTCCAAGGGCTACCACCCGCCCCATGTGGTAGCGGCGGAAAAATGCAGTGGCTGCGACCTGTGCGGCATGTACTGTCCCGATTTCGCAATTTTCGGCTATCGCCTGCCGCAACCAACGCCCGCAAAGGAGTCCGCCGATGCACGCTGACCCGCTCGGCGTCCTCACCGGCATCCACTTCCTCGATGGCGACCACGCCTGCTGCGAAGGCGCGCTGGCCGCCGGCGCCCGCTTTGCCTCCGGTTATCCCATCACGCCTTCCACCGAAGTCGTGGAACGCTTCGCCGCCCGTGTGCCCACCCTGGGTGGCATCTTCATCCAGATGGAAGACGAACTGGCCGCCTCCATCGCCCTGCAGGGCGCGGTGTGGGGTGGAGCCAAGGCCTTCACCGTCACCTCCGGGCCCGGCTTCTCCCTCATGATGGAGCACATCGGCTACGCCGCCATGACGGAAACACCCTGCGTCTTCGTCAATGTGCAGCGCGGCGGCCCCTCCACCGGCCTGCCCACCTTGCCCGCCCAGGCGGACATGATGCAGGCGCGCTGGGGTTCGCACGGCGACTACGAAATCATCGCCCTCTGCCCCAACTCCCCCCAGGAGTGCTTTGACCTGACCGTCGCGGCGTTCAACTTTGCGGAACAGTTCCGCGTTCCGGTCATGCTGATGATGGACGAAGTGGTCGGCCACATGACCGAAAAGGTGGTGATTCCTCCCGCGGAACAGATCGAAATCGTTCCTCGCCGCCACACCGCGAAGCGCCCGGCCGACTACCTGCCCTACGAAACCAACGGCGACATGGTGCCGGAAATGGCCCACGCGGGCGAAGGCTATAAATTCCACATTACTGGGCTCACCCACGACCACCGCGGCTATCCCGTGATGAGCGTGCCCGCCCAGGACAAGCTGGTGCGCCGCCTGCAGCAGAAAATCCAGCGCGCCACCGAGGACATCGCGCTGTTTGAACAAGAGGGTCTGGACGACGCCGACGTCGTGGTGGTCTCTTACGGCATCACCTCGCGTGTGGCCCAGCGCGCCATCGAACTGGCCCGGGCGCAGGGCCGCCGCGTAGGCAAGTTCCGCCTCATCACCGCCTGGCCCTTCCCCGAACGGCGCATCCGAGAGCTGGCGCAGAAGATCAAGGCGTTCGTGGTGCCTGAGCTCAACCTCGGCCAGATGGTGCGCGAAGTGGAGCGCGCGGCCGGTGGATTGGCCCGCGTGCTGCCTGTTTCCCATGCCGGCGGCGGAGTGCACCGGCCGGAAGATATTCTGCACGCCATCCTGGAGGCGGCATGATCAGCGAAGTTCGCAATCCCGTGGAACCGTTCCTGCGCATGGACCGCATGCCCCACATCTGGTGTCCGGGCTGCGGCATCGGCACCACCGTCAACTGCTTTACCCGCGCCCTCATCGAATCCAAGGTTGACCTGGAGCACGCGACCATCGTTTCCGGCATCGGCTGCACCGGACGCGTGGCCGGCTACGTCAAGCTGGATTCATTTCACACCACGCACGGGCGTGCCATCCCCTTCGCCACCGGCCTGAAGCTAGCCAATCCCAGGCTGAACGTCATCGTGTATTCGGGCGACGGCGACCTCTCCGCCATTGGCGGCAACCATCTGATCCACGCGGCCCGCCGCAACATTGATCTCAAAGTCATCTGCGTCAACAATTTGATTTACGCCATGACCGGCGGCCAGACCGCTCCTACCACGCCGAATGATGCCATCACCTCCACCGCCCCCTACGGCAGCTACGAGCCGGCCTTCAACCTGCCTCACCTGGTCGAAGCCTCGGGCGCGGTATACGTCGCGCGCTGGACCACCTACCACGTGCGCCAGCTGGCGCGCTCCATGCAAGAAGCGTTCGCCAAGAGAGGCTTTTGCTTTATCGAAGTGCTCTCGCCCTGCCCGACTCTCTACCAGCGCCGCAACAAACTGGGCGACGGCCTGGAAACCATGAAGTACTACAAAGAGAAAAGCAAGGTGCGCAACGGCGCCCCCACCAGCGAAGTGGGCCTGACTATGCAGGGAGAAATCATCGTCGGCAAATTTGTAGACCGCGACCGCCCCGATTATCGCGAGCTGATGCGCCATCGCCTGGCGGAAACTCTGGGCGAGCGCTACGTGGAATGCGAGGAACTGGTATGCAGCTGACTGAAATTCGTATTGCCGGCTTCGGCGGCCAGGGCGTTATCCTTTCCGCCATCGTCATCGGCAAGGCTGCCTGCATCTTTCACGGCGGTTACGCCACCATGACCCAGAGCTTCGGCCCGGAAGCTCGCGGCGGCGCCTGCAGCGCACAGGTAATTTTGTCCGACCAGCCCATCCTCTATCCTTACGTGACCCGTCCCGACATTCTTGTGGTGATGTCGCAGGAAGCCTATACCCGCTTTTCGCCGGAACTGAAAGACAACGGACTTCTGATCATCGAGCAGGACCTGGTGCGCGTTTCCGAACTGCCGGAAGGCACGCGCCTTTTCAGCGTCCCCGCCACTCGCCTGGCCGAGGAACTGGGCAAGCGCATGGTGCTCAATTCGGTAATGGTGGGATTCTTTGGCGCCGTCGCCGGACTGCTCGATCCGGATTCGTTGCGCAAGGCGATTGCCGACTCCGTCCCGGCGAGCTTCCGTGAACTCAACCTGCGCGCCTTCGACCGCGGCTTCGACTACGGTACCGCGGCGGTCCCCCTGGTCGCCGAAGAGCACGAAAGCGAGCACGCCGCGAAGTACTTCGACGGCGTGTAAGAACCCTTTCACCACAGAGGGACACAGGGCGCACAGAGGAAAAAACTCAAAAATCCCTCACAACAAAGGGGACGAAGGTGTAACGGTCATTTGACAAGGAACCTGAGTTGTTGCGGTTTACCGGCTTCCCAGGGGATACACGCCTTGTTTCTTTGTATTCCTTCGTGTCCTTTGTGGTAAATGATTTTTGAGTTTTTTCCTCTGTGCTCTCTGTGTCCTCTGTGGTGAGTGCCTGTTTTCAGGAAATGGAACGAGCGGTGGCTTGCTCAGCGGGTTCGCCGCCGGCGGCGGACTGGGCGATAATCAGCTGCCGCGCCTCCACTCGCAGCGCCGGCAGCCTCCTCCAGAACACTGCCGCACCCGCCAGGCAAGCCACTGCCCCGATGCTCACGGTAAGCGGCGAGCCCAGTCGGTCTGCCAGGACCCCCGCAAACAGCGCTCCCAGTGGCGCCATGCCCATGAACATCATGGAATAGACCGCCATCACCCGCCCTCGCAATTCATCCGGCACCATCGCCTGAATGAGCGTGTTGGAGGAAGCCATCTGCACCATCATGGCCATGCCCACAGGCACGAGCACCAGAGCGGAAAGCCAGAACACGTGCGACCAGGAGAACACGATGAGGGTGATGCCAAAAGCCGCGGTGGAAACTGCCACCCAGCTGCCCAGCCCGCGAATGCCAGACTTGGCCGCCAGCATCAGCGCGCCAATCAGCGCCCCCACCCCGGTGGCGCCCATCAGGATGCCCAGCCCGCGCGCCCCGCTGTGCAGAATCTTGTCGGCAAATATCGGCATGAGCACCGAATAAGGCATGCCCACCAGGCTCACCAGCCCCAGCAAGAGGAGCAGGTCGCGGATAGGCAGGGTGCGGCGCACAAACTGGAAACCCTCAATAATGTGTTCCAACGGCGAACTCTCCAGCGCCCGCCGGACAAAATCGCCTTGCATGAGCAGCAGCCCCGCAATCACCGCGATGTAGCTCACGCCGTTGGCGAAGAAGCACCAGCCTTCCCCGATGCTGGCCACCAGAATTCCCGCAATGGCCGGGCCGATGATGCGCGCTCCGTTGAACATGGAGGAATTGAGGGCAATGGCGTTCATCAGGTCTTCCTTGCCCACCATTTCCACAATGAACGCCTGGCGCGCCGGAATGTCGAACGCGTTCACCACTCCCAGCAGCGCAGCCAGCACCATGATGTGCCACACCTGCACCACTCCTCCCAGCGTCAGGGCGGCAAGAATCAACGCCAGCACCATGGAGGCGCTTTGGGTCCCGATGACGACGCGGTGGCGATTGTGCCGGTCGGCGACCATGCCTCCGATCGGGGCCAGCACAAACACCGGGATTTGCGAGGCGAAACCAACCGTGCCCAGCAGCAGCGACGAACCGGTCAGCCGGTAGACCAGCCACGCCTGTGCAATGTTTTGCATCCAGGTGCCGATCAGCGAGATCAGTTGCCCGCCAAAGAACAGGCGGAAGTTGCGGTGGCGCAGCGAACGCATGGCCAGCCGCAGCCGCGAAGATGCGCGGATGGTCACTGCGTCGCCGGAATTTTGGTCTGGGTTTTCGCTAAGTGCCATCGCATTAAATGTAGATGGTCTATCTTAAATGCGGGCAGGCTGGCGCCAACTAGAACTGGTCTTAAAATGGTTTCGGAAGGGCACAGCCTGCCCTGAGCGAAGCCGAAGGCACCGATCTGGTGCCCCCGCTCAAGCAAGGTTTTGGCTTGAGTGGGAACATGCCCGCTTTCTCATTTATTGTGGAAGCCCCGCACTTTCAGTCCGGGGACCCAGACGCCAGTTTGAATTCGGGGCTTTAGCCCCTGAGGAATGCGTTCCTGAACCTGCAAAACGAGTTTTTCAAACGACTTTTAACTGTTTTACGGCCCGAACTAGTGGCAGACGCAGGCCGCAGGCCAAGTGGCTGGATGTTCCGTTAACCGCATAGTAACGTTTTTTTGCCTATTTCATTTGTTGCTTTTCTTCCCGCACGGATGAGGGTAAGCTTTTGCTGGCCGACCCGCCCGGGTCGGGCCCGTGCCCGCAGGGAGAGTACCCATGAGTTCTTCTCCAGTTCAGCACGAACGTCGCGCCGCACAACGTTTCCCTTTCCAGATTCCGGTCACCCTCCGCTTGGGCGGCGGGGTGGAATGCCGGGGACTCACCCAGGACGTGAGCGCCCGCGGGGCCTTTATCCTTACCGACAGCAAGGTGGCCCCTTCCGGCAACGTAGAGTTCACTCTCGTGCTGCCGCCCGAAATCACGCTCACGGAAAGCATGCACGTGTCCTGCCGGGGCAAGGCGTTGCGCGTGGACGGACCGGGCCTGGGCGCCAAGTTCGGAGTAGCGGTGATGGTGGAGCACTATGAATTTCTGCCCGAACCGCGCGTGGAGCCCCGCCCGGTGGAGCGCGCCGCCGCAGCTGACGCCGATGACACCGAGGATGGCCGTTCCTATGGCGCTCGCAGCTATCCCTGGCGCGCCTGAACGTGGCTTGCCCGTGTTCGCATCCTCACTATGGGATGCGACCACCAAAAACTGCGTGCCTACTCACCTATTTCTGGCACGAGTCGCTGACCATCCGCACATCTGTAATTGTCATGTGGCCGTGCTCAGCATGTTGCTTCACAGCGCCGGTATCCGCCCCTGCCTGCTTGGCATCTTCCTTTAGGTTGTGAGCCTTCGCATGAGACACAACACCCGTAGCGGCAATCGTGTGCCCCACATGGCCAGCGAGAGTGACTTTGTCACTCCGCACTTCCCAGGTGCTTCCATCATTTCCGGTAAGCAAAAACTCATTCGCGTTATCGCCTTGCGACAAGCAGCCTGTGATTGTTCTCACATTCGATTTTGAGTTGGATTGACTGCTCGCGTCTTGCGCAAGAACCCAAGACGTGCATAGTGCAATCAGCGCGCCACATAGTACGAGTCTCGTCTTCATACATCCTCCTCTGGACACCTATGATGCTGCCGTAAACAGCAGAAGTTGCAGAGGGTTACCGGGCGCAGGTGCCCTGTAGCGCAGCAATCACATGCTGGATTCCCGGCCCTTCTCCGTCCAAGGGTCAACCGCGCCATAACTTAGGTTGGAGGGAGAGCTAGTGACGTGCCCGCACACCTCGTTCCAGCGCCGGCAGTAGCGGTTCGCGAAATTTCTGGGGGCTTTGGAATGTCCAGGATTCTTTGGGTACGCCCTGGGGTTCAAAATTGCCGTTATTCCACGCGGCATACTCTTCTGCGCGGCGTCTGGGGTTTTTTCCCAACCAAACACCCACTGTGATTATTAAAGGCTGAGTGAGATGCGCGTTACCAGCCCGGGCTGCTGCAGGCGGGTGAAGCGGGCCATGGCCTCGGTGAGCCCCTCGTAGCGGTCGGCCACGGCCGAAGGGGAAAGTCGCAAACCGGGAAAGGCGAGGTTGAGGTAAAGTTTCAGCAGGGCAAAAAAAGCATACAGGCGCATGCGAATGGCGGTATCCACCAGCTTGCGGCCTGCCGCCGCCAGCTGCGGTTCGGCGCTTCTCTGCGCCGCTTCCCCCAGGCGCAACAGAATGGCCGCGTTTTGTAAAGCCCCCCGAATGTAGGCGATAGCAGCCTGCATCCGCACCCGTTGGATGCTCCTGAATTCCCTTGCCGGCAACTGTTGGCGAAGGTACTCCTCTTCCTGGGACGACATGAGGTTGCGGAAAGCTGCAATGTCAATGGCCGTGGTCCGGCCCTGCAAGTCAACCAATGTGGCAACACTGATTGCACTTTGCCCTCGCGCTGCCCGCGCCAGCAGCAACAACGAGCAGGCTACTAAAACGATTAGTACTGCAGTTATGATCATCTGCTCTTTCTACATTCAACTGCTTGCACAAAGAGGCAGAACAACCGCCGGGCCCTCACGGTTCGGCGGAAACCTGCCGAGAACTCACCGCTTGCAAATCTTTACCAACCCAAAACTAGCCCCGCTCCCCTGTTCCAGAAGTCCTCTTCCGCTTCCGGTCTGCGCATGATAATGTGATGCGGGCAAGCTAAAAGCAAGCAAAATGGCCAAAAGTTCCAAATTCCGGAAAACGGAACAAAAATGACTTTTCAGTCACCTTTTGACGATTTTGTGCTTAACAGCCTGGCAGGCGTTGCCGGCCTGTTGGGGAAGCTGGACTACGTAGCGGGCCTACGCCAGGGCGATGGCGCTTACAGTCACTGGGGTTTAGCAAGGTTACACGGGGAAATG
>DATEGI010000207.1:0-2777 GCA_035280205.1 Terriglobales bacterium
ATAATGCTGAGCGCTGCGGGTGAGGGCCGCAATTGCGTTATCCAGGGGCGCGAAATTCAGGTAGGGCACTGGTTTTAAGGCAGGCTCTGGCCCCAGTGGCTCCTTGGGATCGCTTACCGCCTGGTACATGCCTTCTTTCAGTTCCTGCTGCCGCTCCAGCGCCTCCTTCTGACGGTCGGCCAGCAGTTTCTCCAGTTCGCCGGCGTAGCGGTGAATCGTGTCGGCCATATCGCTGAACTCATAGGGCAGCAGATCGGAGTCTGCCAGGCGCATCACCGCACTTCCAGCGGTTTGGGCCAAAGCCCGGCCGTAAACGAACGTGGTGTCGGAAAAATGTGTGTACCAGTAAAAATCGTCGTAAATGGAGTGATAAATGCCGCCTTCATCCTCGCCGCCAAATCCCAGATTGACGGAAGCGATTCCCAGGTGATCAAGGAAGGGAGCGTAATCGGAGCCGTCGCCCAGCGCGCCAATGCGGTTATCCGGGCGCTTGCGCACTTCCTCCCGCTCCTCCGGCTTGGCTTGCTCCTGCTGCTGCATGCGCCGCCGCTGCCATACCGAAAGCGGTGCCTTTTCCGGGTCGGAAATATCGTGGGTGACTGTATTGATAAAGTGCTCCAGGCTGTGCGAGCCGGAAACAAAGAAGAAGCCGCGCCCGTTGCTATCGGAATTGATGTAGGCGACAGCGTGCTGCTTGAGTTCATCGCCGTGTTCTTCCGCCCATTCGGTTGAGCCCAGCAGGCCAGGCTCTTCGCCATCCCAGGAGGCGTAAATGATGGTGCGCTTCGGCTTCCAACCCTGCTTCAGCAGCTCGCCCAAGGCGCGCGCTTCCTCCAGTTCCGCTACCTGTCCGGAGATGGGGTCCTCGGCGCCGTTCACCCAGGCGTCGTGATGATTGCCGCGCAGCACCCACTGCTCGGGATAGGTGGAACCTGGAATTTTGGCGATCACGTCATAAACCGGCTTGATGTCCCAATTCTGCTTCACGACAAGATGCACTTTGGCTGGGCCCGGCCCAATGTGATAGGTGATGGGCAGGGAACCCCGCCACTCCTTGGGCGCCACACGCCCGGTAATGGCCGCCAGGAGCGGCTGAGCGTCGGCATAGGAAATGGGCAGCACGGGAATTTTCAGAATGGTTTGCGCCTCCTTGATGGCCAGACGCTTGGCGCCGGGCGCCGCGCCCACCCCGGGCGTGAGCGGGTCGCCAGGGTACTGCGTATCCATCACCGAGCCGCGCTGGACGCCCTCGGGCGGACGCAAGCCGCCCTTGGGGAAAACATCACCATCGGCGTAGCCGTCCTGCTGCGGGTCGGAATAAATAATGCAGCCAACAGCTCCATGCTCCCAGGCCACCTTGGGCTTGATGCCGCGCCAGGAGCGCCCGTAACGGGCAATCACGATGGCCCCTTTCACCGAAATGCCCATGCGGTCGAGCACTTCATAGTCTTCGCGCAGACCGTAGTTGACGTAAACCAGGGCGCCGGTCACATCGCCATCGCCGGAGTAGGCGTTATAGGTGGGCAACTGCTCGGATTGTTGATTGGAGGTTGGGTCTACGGCCACGGCAGGCTCCTGCAGCTTGGCCGTGAAGTGAGTGGGCGCGACCAGTTCCACCAGCCGCTCCTTGGGGGTAGGGAAGAGCACGTCGAAGGCCTCGATGTGGGCGTCCCATCCCCACTGCTTGTAGTGGGCCAGAATCCACTCCGCATTCTGCTTGTCATAGGGCGACCCTACGTTGTGTGGATGCGCGCTCAACAGTTGCATGGTGGAACGCAGCACGCCGGGGTCGGGAATCGCGCGGAACTTATTCTCCCATTGCTGCTCAGCGCCCGAGTCTGCCGCGGTGTAGCCATAGAGTACAGGGGCGGGTTCGTTGGCGTTTGCGGCAAACAGCAGAGTGGAACAAAGCAACAGAACCACCCACACGCGCCTGGTAAGCATGCATCTTCCTCCATGAAAGCCGAATAAGACCGGGATATTATCGTAGCCCGAGAGGAACCCACAACCCGGCACGAGCCAACTCTCCAGATGAAGGCGGGTAGAGACGTTGCTTGCAACGTCTCTAGCGCACAGGTAAGTCGCAGCGGAAGCCGCGCCGCCACGCCGGCAACCACACATAAGTACCGTAAGGGTAACCAGTTTTCATCCTGACTGCGCCGAAATACCAGACCGCTGACACCGTGCCAGCGGCTCGCGGACTTGTCGCCATCTCCCGAATCCTGCATAAGTTCCCATTCCGCCTGAGCTTGGGAACTACGATTACACCGGTCACCCGGCTGCTGTTGCGATCCAGGAACTAGTAATCATTCCTGCGATAACTGAAGGCACCGCCGCAGTATTACCGGAGCGAGATGCTCAATTGCGCAGGATTGCGTAGGCTGTCTCCCGTTTCGGGCATCGTGCCGGCCAACTCAGGCACGGGAGGGGTTGCACATGTTGCATCGCTCGCAGTACCGGCGCACGACATGGATTGCGGTTTTGGTGTGCTTGCTGTTGGGCCAGGCTTACGGCATTAGCTTCAAAGCCTATGGGCCGCAGACCTTCATGCGCAGCAAAGGCGCGCCGTGGGCGCAAACCGTGCAGTTCTCGGTGAAGCACCCCAATACGCAATACACGCTGGTCGTGGTCAACGGAGCCAATCCCTACCGGCCGGTGGAGGCCGCCGTCATTCGCCTTAACGGCCAGGTGGTCCTGCGTGAGAGAGATTTCGACGACCACCGGCGCGCCATTTCCAAGCCGGTGACCCTGCAGAGCTCAAACCAGCTCTCGGTGGA
>DATEGI010000208.1:0-11161 GCA_035280205.1 Terriglobales bacterium
GTAGCCCGCCACTTCAGTGGCGGGTTCCTGCGGCCCAATAGATCCAGTCCCGTTAGGGACGGCTGAAAATCGCCTCCGTCAGCACCCAGGCGATGTAAACCAGCACCACCGTTTCCGCCAAGTCGAAAGCCTGTACGCCGACCAGAATGCGCGCTCTTGCTGCTTCCCCGCCCCCGTTTGCCAGCCATTCCCGCCGCCGCTCCGCCACGGCCCACCCCATCACATGCAGAACGGCCATAACTATTAGCGGAACCAAAAGAAAGCGCCCGTGCTGCCACGCTGCATAAGCCATCAGCGCGAGGTAGTAGATCCCTTCAAATCGGAAGATATTCAGCGTGCTCAGCCAGCCCGGGGCCTCGCCGGCCCACGCCTTGCGCAAGAGGCGTCCGCTCGTTAGGTGCACCAGGATCATGGCCGCGGTGAACGCCAGAAGCAGGGCGCTGGTCAGCCTCATCCCAAGCCTGCCTGCCGCAACTGCTCTTCGCTCATGCCGAAGTAGTGTCCTAGCTCGTGCATCACCGTCTTGCGCACCTGTTCGCGAATCTCCTCGTCGTTGCGGCACACGGCTTCGATATTTCTCTGGTAAAGCACAATGCGGTTGGGCGCGGTCACAATGTCCCATACGCTTTTCTGCGTCGCAGGAATGCCCTGGAAGATTCCTAGCAGCAGGCGTCTGGAGCCGCCACGTGGCCCATGGCGAAGCCGCATCTGCCCCTCCGGTTCATCCTCCACCATGATGGCCAGGTTTTCCAGCTTGTCGCGAAACATGGCTGGCAGCTCCTGCAGCGCCTCCTCCATCAATTCGACGAACCGCTCCCGTTCCATGCCTGTATGTTAGCCGCAGCGGGAGGCTTGCGCGAGGGCTGCTACAGCACCGAACTGGGCAGCGGTTGGTATCATGCAGAGCCGGAGGCTTCAAAGGGGATGGCAGCGGGAGGCACCAGCCTGGGCAGCGCACGCTCACGGCCCACGATCGTGGTGGGCAGCGGGCCCAATGGCCTGACCGCCGCCATTATCCTCGCCCAGGCCGGGCGCCGCGTTACCGTTTATGAAGCGGAACAGAGCATTGGCGGCGGCTCGCGCTCCGCCGAGCTTACCCTGCCCGGGTTCGTGCACGACATCTGCTCCGCCATCCATCCCCTGGGCATCGGCTCGCCCGTGTTCCGCACCTTTCCTTTGGAAAAATTTGGCTTGCAGTGGGTACACCCAATCACTCCTTTGGCTCACCCGCTCGATGATGGCAGCGCCGCTATTCTGGCGCGCTCGGTGGAGGAGACCGCCACCCGCCTGGACGAGGACGGCGCCAGCTATCGCCGGCTGATGAAGTCCGCAGTGCAGCACTGGGACGAAATGCTAGGCCTTGTGCTCTCGCCCCGTCTTCCAAGCCACCCCTGGTTGCTGGCCCGGCTGGGATGGGAAGCCTTGCAGCCCATCACCAGGCTGGCGCGCCGCCGCTTTCGGGGGCAGCACGCGCGCGCGTTGTTTGCCGGGCTGGGCGCGCATGCCATGCTGCCGCTGGGCCACCTCGGCACCTCCGCCGTCGCTCTGGCGCTGGGAATTGCCGGCCACGCTGTGGGGTGGCCTTTTCCCCGCGGCGGCTCGCAGATGCTCGCCAACTCACTGGCCGGTTACGCGCGCTCGCTCGGTGTGGAAATTCGCACCGGAACGCGGGTGACCTCGCTGAAAGAATTGCCGCGCGGCGCCGATGTGCTGTGCGACATCACTCCTCGCCAGTTGCTGAATATGGGCGGGCAGGAACTCCCGCCCGCCTTGCGCCGTCGCCTAAAGCGCTACCGATATGGCATGGCAGCTTACAAGGTGGATTGGGCGCTGAGCGGACCGATTCCGTGGAAAGCCGAGGAATGCCGCCTCGCTGGAACTGTGCATCTGGGCGGTACTCTGGACGATATTGCGGCGGCTGAGCGTGCCACCTGGCACGGTCAGCACCCAGAACGTCCCTTTGTGCTGTTGGCGCAGCAGACGCTGTTAGATTCCACACGCGCGCCCGCCGGTCGGCATACCGCCTGGGGCTATTGCCACGTACCCAACGGCTCGCAACAGGATATGCTGCCCCGCATCGAGGCCCAGATCGAACGCTTTGCCCCAGGGTTCCGCAACCTGATATTGGCGCGTTCCGTGATGCCGCCCGCGGAACTGGAAGCGCATAACGCCAACCTGGTGGGCGGCGATATCAGCGGCGGCAGCATGGAGTTCCGGCAGATGTTCTTGCGCATGACCTCGCGGCCGACCACCTCGTCCCCGTGGCGCGTCTGCTTGTGCTCCTCCTCAACCCTCCCCGGCCCCGGCGTGCACGGCATGTGCGGTTACTTCGCCGCGAAGGCGTGTCTGCGTTCCCGCTGACTTATTTTTCGCCACAGAGGTGCAGAAAACTAAGAAAACCGAAATGCAGGTTCGAAGTTTTAATGTTTCAAAGTTTCTAGGTTTCAGAAATTCGCGTTCGCGGCCAACTGCGGAACCTTGAAACTTGTGAAACTTTGAAACCTTGATTTGCCACCTACGCCGCCCCCAGCAGGTAGGAAAGCACCAGCCCGCCCAGCAGCAGCGCGTGCAGGCTGCCGAGCGCCTGCTGGCTGCTCACGCGCAAGCTTCCGAAAGGGGGATAAAGCCAAATAGCAAATAGCGCGGCTCCGAACAGGGTTCCCAGGATGCCCACTACTCTACCGAAGCGGATGGCAACCACCACAACTACCACCGTAAACAAGATAGGCGCCAGAATCTGATAGTGGCTGTTCCAGAACAGAATCGCCAGCAGGGATGCGGCAAAGCCGCAAAGGACGAACCCGATGGCCGAGTTCACCAGCCTGAGCCGCTGAAGGCGCTGCGATTGCATGCTGTCGTGTACACTCCTCCCTCTTGTTGATTAGATGATTGCCAGCGAGGAAACGTGGTGTTCGGGAAGCGAGCGGGAGCGCATTCTTGTCCGGCGGCAGATTGCGGATTGTGGTTCCCTGCGCTTAGGCCTGCGGATAAGTGGCGCCACTCTGGCCCGGACCCAGCCACTCTGGATTTTGGTAAGTGCCGTCGAAATCGTGCGTAGTTTTGTAGGGCTCGTAGCGGCCGTTCTGCGCCGCTTGCGCCGTCTTACCCAGAAGGGCGGCGACTTCCTGATGATTCATGGGCCGGAAACTGCTGGCCGCATTCAGCGCCTGCTGCAGGATCTGCATGGAATCGCAGCCAGTGATGACCACGCTGGTGGGCAGGTTCATGGCATAGTGCAGGCACTCGACGGGCGTAACCGTCTTGCTGGCCAGAATGTTGCTGTCGCCCATGGACTTCATGCCCAGCACGCCAATCTTGTCCTCCACCAGCGCCGGCAGCACCTTCTTCTCGAAACTTTCGAAGTGCGCGTCCATCACGTTGAGCGGCATCTGCACGGCATCGAAGGTGAAATTACGGGCGAAGGCGGTGTGCAGCATCTTCAGGTGTACATCCGGATTTTTGTGTCCGGTGAAACCAATGTAGCGGATCTTGCCCGCCTTCCTTGCCGCCAGCGCCGCTTCCATGCCGCCGCCCGGACCTAAAATCTTTTCCGGCTCGGACATCCGGATCACTTCATGGAACTGCAGTAGGTCAATGTGGTCGGTCTGCAGGCGCTTCAGCGATTCGTCAATCTGCTGCGCCGCGGTTTTGTGGTCGCGTCCGTCAATTTTGGTCATGAGAAAAGCTTTCTGCCGGTAGCCGTTCTGCAGCGCCTTGCCCATGCGCACTTCGCTTTCCCCGTCGTTGTAGTCCCAGCAGTTGTCCATGAAGTTCATGCCGTGGTCGAGCGCGGCGCGGATGATGCCAATGCTCTCGCTGGCATCCTGCTGCATGCCGATGTGGTAGCCGCCCAGCCCGACAATGGAAACCTTCTCGCCTGTGCGGCCCAGCGTTCGATATTGCATCTCACCGCTCTTCTCTGCGAATAGTGACTGTGAAACCCCGGAAGAAACCAGGGCGGTAGTCAGGCTCAGCTTGACGAATTCGCGACGGTCCATGCTGTCTTTCTACCCTGCGCCGATACTCCCGGCTCTAGGCGGCGCTGATATTTTCGGCGGGAGCCGACTCAGTCGGCTTGGTTTTTTGCCAGGTGTAGTAGATGCGGTGAATCACAGTTATGTTGGAGAAAACTGCCAGCACCCAGAGCACGGGCGCCATATGGTTGAAGACGGCGCCGATGATCACCAGCACTAACCGCTCCGGCCGTTCTAGAAAGCCCACGCGACAGGAGCCGATGAGCGATTCCGCCCGCGCCCGGGCGTAGCTCACCATCACCGAGCCGGTCATCACCACGGCCACTAACACAACATAGAAGAAACGGTTGGCGCGCGCGTAGTAGACCAGCAAGCCGAAAAATATCGCCACATCGCTATAACGATCCACCACCGAGTCGAAGAAGCCGCCAAAACGTGTCACGCGGTTGCTGGCGCGGGCCACGCGTCCGTCCACCAGGTCCATAAAACCGGCCGCGAACACCACCAGCCCGGCGTAGAAAAACATGGCCCGCTGGTTGGCGCCGCTGGCATAGCCGAAAAAGCAGGCAGCGATGAGGTTAATCACCAGCCCCAGGAAGGTGAGCACGTTGGGACTGATGCGGGCAATGGCCATGTAGCGGACAATGGCCGTCAGCAGCACGCGGCAGCCGCGCCCGAACGCACCCGTCCAGCTCATTGCGCCTCGTCGTGAATGGTGGTCAGGCTCAGAATCTCCAGTTCGCGCTTGCCCGTGGGCGTTGTGACCAGGGTGGTATCGCCGACCTTCTTGTTAAGCAATGCGCGGCCGATGGGCGAGGTAGTAGAAATCTTTCCCTGGGTGACATCCGATTCTTCGCTGGTCACCAGCTCGTACTCGATCTCCTCTTCCTTGGTCGAGTCGTAAACCTTCACCTTGGAGCCCAGCCCCGCCTTGTCCTTGGGGATGTTGTTCATGTTGATGAGCGACAGGTCGGCCATGCGCTTCTTGAGCTGGCCCAGGCGGGCGCGTACGTACTCCTGGCGCTGCTTGGCCATGTGGTACTCGGCATTTTCGCTGAGGTCGCCGAGCGCCACGGCCTTTTTCAGTTCCTTAGGAAGATCGTGACTGAGTTCATATTCCAGGGTTTCAATTTCTTCCTGGAGCTTGCGCTTGATGTGCTCCGGCATAACTGGCAGCAGCGATTATAACGCGGGCTGAGGCGCATTGGGGGCAAGCCTGCGGCGTTTCCCGAAGTTGTATTTTCTATTCTCTAAAAAGGGCTAACAGATAGACCCAAAAGGGGAACAAGGAATAGTCAAAAGTGTCACCAAAGAGACTTCCCGCTTCAACTTAGCGCCCACATTGTCGCTCTAACCTCAACCTGGAATTGACGTTCTGGGTACCCCTAGCTATAATGAACTAGGTAGTTCCTCTGGCTAGGCCTGCGTTCGCGGGTGCCCTTCATGATGATCAGTGATGCCTTCCACATCGGTGACAAGGTTGTCTATCCCAATCACGGCGTAGGTATTATCGAGCAAATCAGCAGCCGGACCATCGGCGCGACCGTGGAGAAGTTCTACCTGCTTAAGATTAAGTCCAGCAGTCTCAAGGTGATGGTGCCCTTCAGCAACGTCAACACAGTGGGGCTCAGGCGGGTGGTGCGCAATGGGGAAATTCAGAAAATACTGGATTTCCTTAACGACGGGGAGTGCAACAACAACGCCGATTGGAAGTACCGCTTCAAAGAGAACTCGGAGCGCATGCGTACCGGCTCCCTGCTGGACGTAGCCGCCGTGCTGAAGAGCCTGCTGGTTCTGAACCAGACCAAGCCTTTGTCCTTCCGGGAGAAGAAGATGCTGGAACGGGCCCGTTATCTGCTGATTAGCGAGCTCTCTCTGGCCAAAAACCAGGACGAAGAGCAGGTTGAACTGCTGCTGAACAAGGCCTTGTCCAAGTCCAAACTGCGCTTTCCAGAAGCCGCCCCGGTGGAAGCCTGAGTCGCTGTCCAGCTCTGTCCTGAATACCTGACTGTCCTACCCTCACCCAAGGGGCTTCTGTCTTCCGGGAAAACACTGTTGTGGGTTCTCAGCCTGTGTTCCTAGCGCGCAAACTTAAACGGCAGACGCTCATCCAAGTTAGTGGTATGACGGCCGGAATCCTCCATATCATTCGCCTGGGCCAGACCCGGGATAAGTACGACCGCCTGATCGGCGATTATCAGATTACCTACAACGTCTCCAGCGGCAATTCCTTTTATCGCACTGTTCGCGGCGAAGAAGAACTGGACGACTTCCTGAGCCACCATGCAGTGGTCCCAACCGGCGAGCGGGAACGGGCCCTGGCGGCGTTACGCGATCATGGCAACGCAACCATTACCGGCGTGGATATTCCGCTGAAGGAGACCGCGCCGTTGGGCATGGTGCAGGACTCCAGCGACTACTAGTTTTCAAGTTTCCAGTTTCAGGTTTCATTGGCGGATGCTGCCCCAGAAACTAGAAACTTTGTTCTCGTCCTCTATAATTCTTGTGTGGCTTCGGACGAAACCAGCCCAGCTTCCAATTCCGGCCGCATTCTAGCTCTCGACGTCGGCTCCAAAACCATCGGGCGAGCCGTTTCCGACCCCCTGGGAATCACCGCCCAAGGCCTGGAAACCATTCGGCGCAAGAACAAACGTACTGATTTTGAACAACTTGCCCGTACCATCGCCGAGTACGATGTGCGCGAAATCGTCGTCGGCTACCCCCTGCATATGAGCGGCGCCGCCGGCGCGCAATCGTTGAAAATGAAGCAGTTCGCTGACGAACTGCACCAGCGCTTCGGCCTTCCCGTCCACTTATGGGACGAGCGCCTGACCTCGGCGCAGGCGAACAGGGTGCTGCGCGAGACCGACATGAGCATCCGCCGCCGCGCCCAGGTGGTGGATAAGCTGGCTGCCGTGCTCATTCTGCAGTCCTTCATGGAGGCTCGGGGTAGCAGCCGCTAACCCGGGCGATGCCACAATTGCGCAATGCTTTCGGATTTTGTAACGTTCAGCCGGTTGCGGCGTCTCTGATTTCTGTCGTGCGGTAGCTAATAGCGTTATCTCTGATGTTTTGTTAATTGGCATTATTACGGAGGTCTCATGAGCCACCGATCTGGTTTCACCCGCGGCGCCAGCCTGGCGGTCCTGGCGGTATTGAGTATCGCCGAAACCCTGGGTTGCGGGGCGATGTACTCCAGCTCAAACCGCGTGCTCCAGTCGGTCATGGTCATGCCAGCCAATGCCACCGCACAGAACTTCACCATGGGGCAGGTGCAATTCACTGCCACCGGCACCTTCACCCAGCCGCCATCGCCCGCGCCCGTCTCTTTCCAACCGCCGTATACGGGCAACTGGTCCAGTTCCAACTTAAACATTGCCACTATTAGCCAGAGTGGAATGGCACAGTGCGTGGCAGGAGCAGCCGGGAAAGTAACGATAACGGCAGAGGTTTCCTCCAACTCGGCGACCGGCATGGCACAGATGTCAACCGCGGTTTCAGGCAAAGCAACTCTCACCTGCCCTTGAAATCTGCCGGTTTATGACCTTGCGAATCAGCGCCTTACGCAATGAGCTGCATTTGACCTCGAATTGAGGCGCCCGGCATTGTTATCCCGCCAGTCGCGCGTCAAGTTGTTCTCGCGTAAGGAGGACAACTATGGCGCTGCAAGAGGTTTCCGCATTTGCTGAGCTCCACCGGCAGAGGGAGGCCAGGCTCCACCAGTGTGAGCTGAGTTTCGCCCCAGCCACCCGCATCCAGCAAAGCTTTGTAGCGGCGGCAGAAAAGAAAGTGCTGCTCTGGCTGGCGACCCGCACTCCGGCGTGGATCAACTCCGACCACCTGACTGCCCTGGGCTTTGCCGGAAATATTGCGGCCGGCGTGTGCTATGCGCTGGCCGCAAGGCAACCGATGATGCTGCTGGGTGCGGTGGCCTGCCTGGCAATCAATTGGCTGGGCGACAGCCTGGACGGCACGCTGGCGCGCGTGCGCAACCAGCAGCGGCCACGCTACGGCTTTTACGTGGACCATGTGATTGATACCTTCTCCGCCTTCTTCCTCATGGGTGGGCTTGCGCTTTCCGGTTACGTGCACCCCGCAGTCGCGATGGGCATGCTGGTGGCGTTCCTCATGCTTTCAGTTGAGGTCTACCTGGCCAGCTACACCCTGAAAACCTTCCGGCTTTCATATGCCAAGTTCGGGCCCACAGAGATTCGGATTCTGCTGGCCATTGGCAGCGTGGCGCTGCTGTTCCGGCCGGTGATCCACATTTTCGGGCGCCCCTACCTGCTGTTCGACGTGGGCGGGGTAATCGCTATCGGTGGCATGGTCAGCATTTTGATCGTGTCAGCGATATGTCACACGGTTCAACTCTACCGCGAGGAGCGCCTGCAATGAACGGCCGGGACAGAGTCTGGCGCGCATTCGGATGGCGCTGGTGCAAGTTCAGCCTGGTGGGTGCGGTGGGGATGGTTGTGCAACTGTGCACGCTGGCCCTGCTGACCGCGGCCGGCGTGCACTATCTGCTGGCAACGGTGCTGGCGGTAGAGGCGGCGGTGCTTCAGAACTTCGCCTGGCACCACAATTTCACCTGGAGCGATCGCGAAGGCCGAATTCTGGGGAGGCTGGCGCGGTTTCATCTGACCAATGGCGCCATTTCCATCCTGGGGAACCTAGCGCTGATGCGGCTGCTGGTGGGAGGTTTGGGGATGCCGCCCGTATCGGCAAACCTGGCCAGCATGACGGCATGCTTTGCCGCTAACTTCTTCGCCGCCGATCGGCTGGTTTTCCTGGCCGGTGTGGAGACGGGGCTTTGCCCCGTCTGGCCGGGTCGAAGGACCCGGCCCCACACAGGGATGGGTGAGTGACGGCCACTGGGGATGACGCCTTCCTTCGGACGGCGCTTTCGCGGGCGGGGCGCCCGAGCAACAAACAGTCATCAGTAGAGACGTAATTTATTACGTCTCAAGCGAGACGTTGCAAGCAACGTCTCTACCGAAGATGTGGGGAGTGAGCATCGCCCATGAGCAGCACGGTCCGTTGCGAAAAGGGAACGTAGATGAGGGCGGCGCTGGCGGCCAGGGCCAGGCCCAAGCCGATCTGCGGCAGCAGCAGAAAGGGGGCGAGCGCCCAGAGCTCATCCAGAACAAAGGTGAAGGGGAACAGGCGATGGAATTTGTGCGTAAGGCCACGCACGTCGAAGCTAACGGCGGCCAGCAGGTACAAACGGATGGGAATGCCGACGGCGGCCGTAACTACCAACACCACAACCATCCAGGTCCAGTGAGTGAAGGCGCTTTCCAGCAGGTCTTCAATTACGCGCAGGCGGGCGAGCGCGGCAATATAAAAGCACAAGTACATAATTTGAATCAGCAGAAACAGAACCCGCACGTAGCGGCGAGGAACGGCGGGTACATCTTCCGGCCTGGTAAGGACAGCAGCCACGCGCCCATTGAACGCCGGCATCGGGGCATTAATCTTTCGGGAGTCTTCGGCGGCCCGGGTGATGGGCTCCACTGACGCTGGCGTGGGCGCTGCGGCAGCAGAGGCCGGGCCCGTGGCCTCCACCGGCGCCAAAAAACGATAGCCGCGGCGCGCCAGAGTCTCAATAAAGCGAGGGTTGGCGGCGGAATCGCCCAGGGTTTCGCGCAGGCGATTGATAACCGTGTTCAAGCCGTGGTCGAAGTCCACGAAAGTGTCGGCCGGCCACAGCTTCTGGCGGATTTCCTCGCGCGTGACCAGCTCGCCCGGCCGCTCCAGCAGCAAGATGAGCACGCGAAAAGGCTGCTCGGGCAGACGCAGGCGCACGCCCGCTTTGCGCAGCTCGCCGGTAGCGGGGTCGGCTTCGTAGGTGGCGAAACGGTAGACCAGCCTGGTAGGCGCGGCGTCCATGGCTAGCCCATGTTAGCGCAAGCCGGAGAGACCGCGGCCACGGAGCACGCCTGGTGTAAAATGCAGATGACGACCCTCGCAGCAAACCCCCAGCGGCTTTCCTTCCCGTCGGGACGTGGCGCAGCCTGGTAGCGCACTTGCTTGGGGTGCAAGGGGTCGCCGGTTCAAATCCGGCCGTCCCGACCAAGTTTCTTCAATAAGCCATTACGAAACCTCGAGTGAGAACTGCGCCCACCCAACGAAAAGCGCGTTGAGTGGGGGCCCTCTTGTTTCCTTTACGAGATATACTCCCAGCGGCAGACGAAAACGGGTGGGCCACCCGCCCGAAAAGGCGCTTTCAGAGGTCGGGCAAAGTCGCTGACTTTCGAACAGGACCGGACGGGCGAATTCGGGTGCCACAAAGCACACCGTTTCCACACACCGGGCCCAACTTTTAGCTACTGCAGCTTGGCGTACTCCGACTTGGCTTGCTTGAGGATGGGGATGTCGGGGTCGGCGTCCTTCCACAGCATCAAGAAATCCTTATAGGCGGCCTTGGCTTTGGTGGTGTCGCCCTGCAACATGTAAGCGCGGGCGAGGCCGAGATGGGCGAGTGTACCTGTCGCACAATTCCACAACAGGCCGCGATGGTCGAGAAACTTCTGGAATTCGGCAACGGCGGCCGGCCCCTGTTGCGTGCTCAGGTAAGCCTCGGCGCGGACGTACACCGGATACAAACAGGAGTTGGGAGCGCTGGCGGTTAGCATGCCCAGCTCATAGTGTACTGCCGCCTGAAGAAACTCGATGCTCCGGGCACCATCCTTACGGCCCATTTCTATCTGCGCGCGGATAGTAGGAAGCCAGACCGATTGCACCACGGTATCCTGGCGAAAGTGCTTGGCGAGGTCGTCCACAAGTGGGTGGGCGTGTGCCGCATCGCCCGCCAATGCATAAGCGAGCGCTACCTGCGCCTTCGCATCGCGGCTCCCTGGCGCGAGCGCCACTGCCGCGGCAGCATCCTGACGAGCCTCCTCCGCGTTGCCAAACAGCGCTTCGCGTATCGCCGCGTTCGCCTGCCATAGCGCGGCGGGTTCTTTCTCATCGCTGCGGCGCGCGCTTTCCACAGCTCGCCGAGATACTTCACGGGCTTTCCCGAGTTTCCCCGACCAGGCTTTGGTATCGGATTCAAGCGAAAGCATCTGGCCGTCCACACCTGGCTTTCCTATGGCCCAATCCGCCTGCTGCTTCATCGCTGTCATGTTGCCCTGGAAGAAAGCCAAGGCATACAAGTTCAGATGCAGCCCAATACCCTCGAGCTT